>CAKZQO010000110.1 GCA_937140905.1 uncultured Spirochaeta sp. | reverse complement strand
AGGGGCGGAGGGAAGGGAAGAGAAGGGTCGTAGGATCAAATAGGAGAATTTGACCGATCTTCGATCGGACACCCTAGCTCTGCGGCCAATTTCCCGTACTAGGGAAGGAGGATCCCAGGGGATTTCCAGATGACAGGTCCCTTCGGGCAGAGCCGGACAACTAGATTGCCGGAAACAGGGAGCTTCTATGTACAGATCACCATCGGAGGTTAAAAGGTCCCGTACCTGAAGAAGCTCTTTCGAGATGCTAGATAAGGCGGGTTCGAGGATCACGATTCTGCCATCTGGTTCTAGGGAGGAGAGGAGGGATTTGACGAATAGGAATCGTCGTTTGATTCGGTCGGGTTCGTTGTTCCAGAGTTCGTTTAGGACATTTCCTAGGGTAATGAGTTGAAAGGGCCCTTCAGGTAGATCTCTCCCTTTTTCTAAGTCTATCACTTGGGTTGAGATTGAAACATGCTTCCCATGAGCTATTCGTTTTAATAGATTCAAAGCTTTTGCATTTCGATCGCAGGCTACTACGGTCTTTACTCCGTGATCGATCAGGGCAAAGGTAACGGGACCTGCTCCCGCTCCTACATCCAGAGCAGAATAGATCTTTCTTGAAGGGGAGAGTATGGAGGATAGAAGGAACGATGCGGCTCGATAGGAAATGGGCCAATAATAAAAGAGGTAGGCTCCCAAAGATGTAGGATCCTCCAAATAATGAGATCCGGCAAGTTTACGGCTACCCGTCAATCCATGGGAAATCTGCCGAACTCTCTGGCTTATCTGAAATAGTTCGTCCTTCCGAAGGGGGAATGGACTTCCCTTCCAAGTTTCTAGAAGTAGAGGTATATATGTATGATCCCTCATCGAGAAGGTACTATAACACAATTCTAAAAATAAAAAATGCATGAATGACCTTGCGGTTGTCTTCTACCCGTAGTATGTTTTACGGTAGAACATAGTAGGGAGGTTGGTATGAAACGAAACTTTTGGTATTCTTTGCTAAGTGTCATTCTTATTGTATGGATTGGGGCCTGTGCTTCCCCCCCTCCTCCGAAAGAGGTAGCCCCTCCCCCTCCACCAGCGCCCGCAGTGGTTACCGTGCCGGCGCCGGAGGCAGAGCTAAAGAATGCTGAATCTCTGAAAGAAACGATCGATCGGTACAATCTCTCGTTTGCCAAACCAGATGAGTACAACAAAGCGAACGAAGAGCTTGCGGCTGGTAAGGAGGCCATGGGGAAGGACAACGCAAAGGCGAAGGATCTGCTGGTTAGCGCGGGCAAACGGTACAATATTGTATTGGAGGCCGGTCTAGAGAAAACCGCAGAATCTCGGGCTGTGGAGATGCAGACCGCCCAGAAGAAAGCGGATGATGTAAAAGCCTTTCGGGCTGCCGCTGCGGAGTACGCCCTAGCAGAGAGTAAGAAAGCAGAAGCTATCCGTCTTTACGGCGAAAAAAAGTATCTGGAAGCTTATCAAGCTTCGGAAGAGGCGGTAGCCGCGTATAATAAGAGCTACGAAGTGGCCCGACAGAAGCGAACCGCGGCAGAGCAAAAACTGGAAACCATTTCTAAAGAGGAAGCCGCGACCACAGAGGAGCTTCAGAAGGTCACTAAAGAAATCGGTGGAGGCCAGCCATGAAAAGCAATCAGAAACTGGGGATCATTTTATTCCTGTTGGGCATTTCTTTAGGCGTAGTAACCGTCTCTGCTCAGAACCTTCTGGACAATCCCGACTATCGTAAAGGGCTGGAACTCCAGGCACAGGCAAAACAAGCTTTCGATGAAGGGGACTACGATCGATCCATCCAACTGGCAGCCCAAGCGCAAGAGCAGTTCCGCAAAGCGAGGGAGTATGCCGAGTACCTACGACTTCGGTATGTGGCGTACAACCTAAAGAATCGGGCGACGGATCGGTTGCGGTATGCTGACTATATCAATGCGGCCAAGAACTATCCCAAAGAGTACACCGAGGCAAAAGCAGCTTTCCAGGTCGCCGAAACAGCCTTCAATGCCGAACGGTACCAGGAAAGTGTGGATGGTTACAGGAAGGTACTGGATGTGTTGAAAGATATCCAGCCCCTGACACCCGCACCTACTGAGGAATTAGTAAAGGTGGAAAACCTCAGGAACCTCATAGTAAAGTACGATCTCGCTTCCGCTAGGCCACAGGAGTTCAAGCGAGCCGAAGAAGCGTACCAGAAGGGAAAGTCTTTGATGGACAAGGACAATGCTCAGGCAAAGTACCAGTTAGATGCGGCCTTGAAGGATTACCAAACTGTGTTTGACGCGGGAATGGGTGCTGTAGCTGCTAAACGCAGAGCAGAACTCTTGGCTGCCAAAACAAAGGCGGATGAAGCTCAGGCACCTAAGTTCGCCACCGAACTCTATATGAATGCCCAGAAATTGCAGAGCGATGCAGAGATGCAGTACGCATCCAAGGCATACGATCGAGCATGGGAAAGTTCTGGTTTGGCCATCGAACTCTACCTAAAGAGTGCGGAGCAGGCTCGTGCGCAAGCGACAGCGCAACCCGTACCGACCTTGCCGGAGTTCTATACGGTTCGACTCATCCCAGATCGAAGAGATTGCTTCTGGAGAATCGCCGAGTACGATTTTGTCTATGGGGATCCATGGAAATGGAAGATCCTCTACGAGGCGAACAAGCAACTTTTACCGGATCCTAACAATCCCGATCTGATCCTTCCCGGAACTCGCTTACGGATTCCCAGCATCAAGGGAGAAAAGCGGAGCGGTGAGTGGCAAGGAGGTAAGTAAGGTTTTGCGACGAATAGCCCTGCTTATACTAGTATGGAGCGGGGCTTTTTCCTGCTACCATACAGATAGACGGGCTGAATTATTCTTTGAGGGAGGGCTGGAAGAGTATAGAAAGGTTCTTCCCCCTCTCCCAAAGGGATGGGTGTATGGGGGGGATGACCTCTCTTCACCTGACACAAATAAGGAACGGGAAGCATTTCATCCCCAACCTGGTGATGCTCGGATAGAGGTAATTCGGATTCCTCCCGAAGGGTTCTATTCACCCTATCGACAGAACTCGATTCAGAGTTCCTGGATACGGGTATTTGAAAAGACTCTTTACACCCTTCCTTATGCACCTCGAACTTCGTTTCTGGACCCCACCATTACCATTGAACCAACAGATATCTCTTCCTTCGCTTTACATCCCCTGGATACGATACAGCTTCCCTATAAAGCTCTTCGGGTTAAAGGTCTAGCCCCCCATGACGGAGAGTATCCATATCAGGGGAAGGTTGTTCTAAGGATTTCCTTGTGGTTACCCGTCACTACGAATACTTCCTCAATTCCTCCGGTGACTTCCTCGAACCTGGAATCTGTCCTGCCATCTTCTTCCCATACCTATTCCGTAAAGAAGCTGATCCAATGGGCAGAGTCGTTCCCCGACATAAGGGAAGAACGGGTTCTTTGGATCGGTGCCGTAGGAGATGTGCTTCCCGGCAGGGGAGTGGAACGACTTCTCCTTCAAGGAGAAGAGGGGATTCGTCAGGTGTTTGGGGACACTCTTTCGCTCCTGAAGGGACAGGATCTGCTGTTGGGGAATCTGGAAGGGCCTCTCACTACTCGAGGAACCCCTCAAACGAAGACCTTCACCTTTCGATTCCCCCCAATGATTCTTGAGGTTTTGAAAAAGATTGGATTCAAATACTTGTCTCTCACCAATAACCATGTGTGGGACTTTGGCATAGAAGGGTTCCTGGACACCTTGCAAACCTTTCAATCAGTTGGGATGGGTACTTCAGGTGTGGGACGTTCCCCGGAAGAGGCCAAATTACCCTGGGAGTTCCTCCTTCCCGGGGGCAGTCCGATTCGTATTCTTTCTCTAGGAGCCTATCCTCCTGAAAAGAGTGGATTCGATGGAAGATTGAAGGCCTCGGTTGACTTTAACCGACCCGGGATCCTGTGGGCTCTGGATTCAACTGTAGAGTCTCTACAAAATTCGTACGGAACCGGAGGGTTCAATATTCTGATGGTACATGGGGGATATGAGTGGGCCTCTGTTCCGCATGCAGAACAGGTTCGTCTTTATAGAAGATTCATCGATGCCGGGATAGACATCGTCTTTGGTTCCCACCCTCATGTATTACAAGGGATGGAGGGCTATCGGGGCAAACTGATTTTCTATTCTCTGGGGAACTTTCTTTTTC
>CAKZQO010000109.1 GCA_937140905.1 uncultured Spirochaeta sp. | reverse complement strand
GTCTTCTCTTTCGTGACTTCTACCTTTGTCTTCTCTTTTTCTGCCTTTAACCCCTCCGCAAGAATTGGAGAAATGTCATGAAGCCAGGTTTTCTCCAGAGGTGAAACGGATCTAGCATACATACGGGAAGTTCGAACGATTTCTCCTGCTACGATATATCGAGGGGTCTCGCGGTACATGCCCGAACTAGGGTGAATAAGGATGCGTTCTGCGGTAAGACTTCGGTATCCATCCCTACCGCTCCGGACGCAAACGAACTGGATCAATCCCCGGGAGATGGCGCAGAGAAAGTCTTTGATGGAACCTCCGGAACTTATCGGGATCCCCATTTCACTCACGATGAGGGAAAGCTGATCCTTCACATTTCGGATCTCTGCCATTACCCGGGCATCCAAGTAGTATCGATCGCAGAATTTTTCTTTATTTTCTGCTCGTTCGTAGGCCCGAAAAATCTTGATGTAGGACACGAAATCGCCCGCAGGATCGCGGAACGTGTGATGAGCCTTTCGGGCAGCCATTTCCTCCCCTTGCGGTAGGAGGAAAGGGGTATTCCCCGTAAGGAAGCTACTGGCAATCAGCACTTCTTCGAGGACATCGGGATACCGAAGGATAGCTTCCACGATCATTCGGGCGTGCCGGGGAATCAGGGGGAACTGGGCCATCATGTTTCCGATCTTAGAGAGGGTTCGATCTGGATTTAAAGCGTCCAGCAGGTAAAGGGTTTCTACCGCGCTCACAATCCCTTGCTTCCCGGGAGGGGATATGAAATCGAAAGATTCGAAGTCTCGGATCCCTAACTCGGCCATCCGGAGGACCACCTCGGAAAGATCTGTCCTGAGAATCTCTTCTGTGGTGAAGAGCGGTCTACTTTCGAAGTCCTCTTTTGTATAAAGTCTGTAACAGATTCCCGGTTGAGTTCGACCTGCTCGTCCCTTTCTCTGGTTGCAGGAAGCCTTTGAAATGGGACCTTCGACAAGACTACTCGTGTAGGTTTTCGGGTTGTAGTAATTGATCTTGGCCAAGCCGGAATCGATTACGGTAGTCACCCCATCGATGGTGACGGAGGTTTCGGCAATGTTGGTGGCTACGATTACTTTCGTTTTCCCCTTGGGGGCAGGTAGAAACACGAGTTCCTGCTCTTCCTTGCTCAACCGAGCGTAGAGGGGAAGAATGTGTAGTTTCTTCCGGTACGGTTGAGCATACAGGGTTGCCATGCAATCCTTGATCTGTTGTTCTCCGGAAAGAAAGATCAAAATATCTCCTTTTCGTTTTTCCCGAATGCACCTCTCCACGATGCTTTCGATCTTGGCTAAGAGCCCTTCTTCTCCCAATTCTGGATCAGGTGGATCGTAGATCACCGTTACGGGGTACATGGGCGTATCGATCCTAACGATGGGGCAGTCGTTAAAATAACTGGAAAAAACTTCTGCGTTGATGGTTGCGGAAGATATGATCACTTTGAATTGGGGACGAATCTCCAACACCCGTTTTAGAAGACCAAGTACGAAATCGATGTTGAGGCTCCGTTCATGAGCTTCATCCACGATCATTACTGAGTATTCGGAAAGGGTATCATCACCTTTGATCTCTTGGAGGAGGATCCCATCTGTCATGATCTTAATGCGGGTTTCCGGCGTAGTCTTATACTCGAACCGCATCTTATACCCCACGAGTCCTGGAACCGTGACTCCCAATTGTCGGGCTATGAAGTCACTCACCGAAAGGGTGGCGATTCTCCGGGGTTGAGTGACACCGATCACCCCGCGTTCCGCATACCCCGCTTCGTAGAGAATGATGGGAAGTTGGGTAGTCTTTCCCGATCCAGTGGGACTTTCCACCACGATGACGGGACTCTTGTTGAGAGTTTCGAGGATCCTATCTTTATGGGTGTATACGGGCAGTTGCCGAAATTTCATACAAAGAACCATACCATAGGAAAGGGTTTCATGGTAAGGTTCTGTAGGAGGTGTATGGCATGCGTATTGGGTTCACCTATCGGTTCAACAATCTCTGGAAAGAACACTGCACTCCCTTGATAGAAAGACATCCGGAACATGAGTTCGTAACGGATCGAGAAACCACCCTGAAGGAGATCGAAACCTTTCACGTGCTTGTCGGGGGTATTGAACCAAAGGGAGTGTACGAACAGGCACTTTCGGTTCGTGCAGTATTCGTTCCTTTCGTCGGAGTGGATCATCTACCCGCACAGGTCTTCATCGAGCGAGGGGTGAGGGTATTCAATTCTCATGGGAATGCGCGGTTCGTGGCAGAACATGCCCTATCCCTTCTCCTCTGTTGCACAGGCAAGGTGTTGGAGTATCACCAGGATCTCGCCCGCGGCGTCTGGCATGGTTGGGCAGGTAAAGGTATCTTCGACACTTGGGATTCCATCGTGGGGAGTAGGGTCACTCTGTTAGGTGCGGGAGCCATTGCCCAATGGATAGCCCGTTATCTGAAGGTATTTGACTGTAAAGTGGTCTGCTACAGAAGAAGGATGGTTGAAACGCTTCCCGAAGGGATCGATGAAGTGTATCAGGATCTTCACGAAGCTCTGCAAGTGGCGGATATTGTGATTTCTACCCTTCCTCTTACAGAAAAAACCCGAAGATTGTTAGGAAAGGAAGAATTATCCTTGCTGAAAGGGAAGATCCTTGTAAATGTAGGACGGGGGGATGTGATCGAGGAAGAAGCACTGTACCATGCGTTGAAAGAGGGAATCTTGAAGGCTGCTGCAATCGATACGTGGTACTCCTATCCTACTGCAGAGGGAGAGGTTCACCTTCCATCCCGTTTCCCATTCCACGAGCTTCCCAATGTTGTCCTTTCACCCCATGTGGGAGGGTTCACTCCAAAGGCTACGATAGAAAATATCAAAGTCACCGTGGCGAACTTGGAAGCGTACCTGGAAGGGAAGACGGTTCCCAATGAGGTGGATCTCCGAGAGATGTATTAGCTTTACCTAGCGTAACAGTACAGACAACCTCCTTTACAGGTTCCATAGGTACCAATATCTACACTTTTTCTGCAGAGACAGGCGGGACGTTGGCAGGGGTCTTTTTCCAATGCCAGATCCCTCCCTACCACTTTAGAGAGGAGTTCTCCGTCGATACACGCTCCAGGCCAGGGAGACAGGGGGTCTGCGCAGGTAACAAGCTGGATGGACTCATTTCTGGCCAACTCTCGAAGATCTTGAAGTAAAACGAGACGGTCTGTAGGGGTAGGATCGAACCAGCCAATTCGATTGAGGAAGGTTTGATTCTTTCGGTAGGGTGAAACGAAGCTTACGATACAGCGATCCGTGTACCCCGACAACTCCCGCGCCATTCTTTCGAACATCTTTCTATGCCAGTCCACCGTCGTCGCGGGGGTTAGGATAATGGGGTCGTACCGCCACACTACCCGTTCCTTACCAACTCGGTTACTGAGGCGTTGGAAGTGTTGGACTAGGAGGGCTTTGTCGGAAAAGGCTCCTTCCCAGTCGCCGGTGTAGGGAGTAAGGGTAACAAGAGCAATCCAAGGAAAGGAGTCGAGGAGGGGGGTTGGGGTAAGTAATCGGTTAGGGTCTTTTGTCCAGAATACGAAGGCGTCTACCGTTTCATGGGTAAGGGGAACCATTCGCTTTTGGTTGGGATTGAAGGGGTGCGGGACCTCCACTACTCCACGTTCCAGTTTCTCCAAAAACCAGTCGAAAAAGAAAGCGGGAATGTCGGTTCGACGGCTAGCGCTTATTACCATAGGGAATCATAGGCTCACGGGTTGGGAAGAATAGGGAGACCTGTTTCGTTCCTCCAGTTCCAAAGCGGTGAGAATCAACATTTGGAGCCTATTCTCGATATTGGCAAAGCTTGTATCAGGGTCGAAATCGAGAGACAAGATCTGGATGTGGGGGAACAAGGCTTTCAAGGTTTTTATCATCCCTCTACCCGTAATGTGGTTGGGCATGCACCCAAAGGGATTGAGAATTACGAAACTATGGATACCCATCTTGGCGAGTTGAATGATTTCTCCGGGCATGAGCCATCCTTCACCAATCTGATAGGTGGGATCGATCAGACCTAGGATGTTTTGAGCGATTTCCTTGATGGAGTAGGGTTCTTCCCGATATTTGAATCTTGCCATCACGTTTACGACCGCATCATGAGCCTTTCCGAAGATCCATTCCAGAAGTTCTGCTTTCATGGAAAGAAACACGGGATGGGGATGGAGGCGTCGGAACGCCATATGCCGTTCCGCAATGTTTCCTTTTCGGAAGAATTCGATCATCCCTGGAAGGACGATTTCCATCCCATTTCGCTCAAGGTAGGATTCGATGAACCTATTTGCTCCGGGATGGTAGTTCATTAGGATTTCTCCTACAACTCCTACCCTTGGTTTGCGGGGAATGTTCTTAAGAGGTATCCCATTGAAGTCTTCCACTGCTTCTGCCAGGGCTTCTAAGCCGCGTTTCGTACCCTGAAGTAACGAGTCGCCAATCCTCTCTAAATGGTGTTGAAAGAGTCGATCTGTTATTCCCGGAGTTTTTTCATAGGGTCGAATCCTTCGGAGGATCGTTTCCAAAGCATCCACCATCTGGAGGCCCCAGAGGAGTCTGTATCGAGCTCCAATGGAAAAGCGAAAACCTGGATGCATCTGTTTATCATCTTCGGTTCCGGTGGTGATGATGGGAACCTGTGAGTATCCCGCCTCGTCTAAAGCCTTGCGGCAAAGGGCAGCATACTGACCTGCCCGACAGGCCACACAGTTCTTTGCTAGACCGGCCACTACCTCTTCAGGGTGCAAGTGCCCTCGTTGGAGTTCGGCCAGGATCTCCCCAATGTTCACTTGGGCGGGGAAGCAGATATCGTTGTGCACGTACCGTTTTCCCAACTCGATGGCTTTACGATCGGCCACATCTAAAACTTTCACCGAAAAACCTTGGTGCTCCAAGATCCTACCGACCATGTAGGAGAAAGCGGGTGAAAGATTAGGGATAAGGATGGTTCTTCGTTTGCGGTCGCTTTTCAGATATTGTACAGGGAAGGGATGACCGAGGGGCTTATAGCCACTAAAAGATTCCTGTTCCTTCTGGATCCGATTCCTCCGTTTCGAGCGAATTGTTTCTATAAAGGACTTGATGCGAATGTTAAGGGGACCTCGGGCTTCTCCTTCATCGAGTTTCAGTACCAGAAGTTCCTTACCGCTGGTTTCTTTCAATATTCTGGCCATCTCATCCGAAATAATGGCATCATGACCACATCCGAAACTTACGAGTTGAACCAATTCAAGATTAGGATGACGGGCGGCAAATAAAGCCGCTTCCAACATGCGGCTATGGTAAGGATTGTAGGTTTCCATTCGAACGGAATGGAGGTCTATTTCCGACAGACGGGGAAGGAACAGAGCGGATAGTACAGGGATGCCCTGAGAGGTAAAAAGGGAGGTTAAACCGTGATGGATTAAAGGATCCGCGTGGTAGGGTCTACCCGAGATGATCACGGCAAAGGAGTCAGGATCCCTATCGGCCGATGTATTCGTGTAGCGGAGAAGGATCTGTTCGGTCTCCCTTTCTAACTGATTGCGGAATCTGGAATGGGCAAGCTCAGCTTCTTGAATCGCCATCTCGATAAAAGATTCCGGTATACCGTAGGTCTGCTTGATATAGTGGATCGTTTGTTCATGCTTGAGATCCCGGTCATACCAATGGAAGGTAGGATGATCGAAGGGAACTCCGTAACGAGCAAGGGGTTCGTCACTTTTATCCACCACCATGGGGTAGCCTTGTACAATGGGGCACATTTCTCCGCCTTGAGCAGTGGGATTCTTCTTTGGTATCCGGATCATCATGGGCCAGAAGATCCGATCAACTCCTTGGGAAACGAGGTCTAGTACATGACCATGTCCCAGCTTAGCGGGAAAGCAGACCGTATCGGAGGGAACGTTCTTGAGCCCAGCTTCGAATAGAGGATAGGAACTTCGCCGGGAAAGGACAACTTTGAATCCTAAGGAACTGAACAGAGCCTTCCAATAGGGTAGACTTTCATAAAACTCCAACACCCTAGGAATCCCAATCCCCCATTTTCGTGGTTCTGAAAGTATCCGGGGTTTATAATCTGACAGGAGAAGCTCTTCGTGTCTTTTAACCATATCAGGGATGATGGATCGGGGTGGAGGTTTCCCTTCGAGTACTTCACCCCGTTCGCAACGGTTTCCCGTAACGAAATATTTGCCATTGGAAAAGCGAAGGATACTTCGATTGCATGCATTGGTACAGAAGGGGCAAATGGACGAAGGTTCCTTCGTGTAAGAAAAATTCTCTAACTGGTCCAGAGAAATAAAGCTCGATGTGTAGGACTTTTCCGTTCGGATTTTTTGTTCTACAAAGCGTTTGGTAAGAAGAGCGATCCCGATAGCTCCCATCAGACCCGGATACGGGGCTCTAGTTACCGATTTCCCTGTATACAACTGAAGAGCACGGAACACCGCGTCGTTGCGAAAAGTTCCTCCTTGAACGAGGATTCGGTTACCTATGGCGTTTAGGTTGGAGGTACGGATTACTTTGGTGAATACATTATCGATGATGGATCTGCAAAGACCTGCGAGGATATCTTCGAGGGATTTCCCATTCTTTTGTTCCGTGATGATAGAACTATTCATGAAGACGGTACACCGGGAACCTAGGCGCGAAGGATGTTTCGATTTAAAAGCGAGGCTGGCAATCTGGTGTACGGGAACTCCTAAAGAGGCTGCGTACGTTTCAAGGAAGGATCCACAACCCGCAGAGCAAGCCTCGTTCAAGGTGATCCCCGTGATGATCCCATTCTGTATGTAGATGGCCTTCATGTCTTGCCCGCCGATATCGAGAATGAAGGATACCGTGGGATCGATCGACAGAGCAGCCTCGGCATGAGCAACCGTTTCTACCGTGTGATAATCGGCGTCGAAAGCTTTCGCGAACAGGACTTCCCCATACCCAGTAGTTCCTGCTCCAAGGATTCGCAGATCCACTCCTTGACTCCGATAGGTATCCCGCAACATGAGGAGTCCTTGGTGGATCACGCCAAGGGGATCCCCTTTGTTGTTGGAGTAGAAAGCATTGATCAGCTTACCCTGTTCGTCAATCAGCACAAACTTGCTCGTGGTGGATCCTGCATCGATCCCAAGGTACCCTTTGAGGGTTGTTCCGGGAGGAATCGTTGGGGGGATGAAATCTTTGAATCCATAGGTTCGTAGGAACTCTTCTTTTTCCTCCTCTGAAGTGAAGAAGGGAACAGACTCTTCTTCCAACCGATAGGTGTTCCTCTCCTTCAGAGCGTCCAGGGTATAGCGGAATTTTTCCCAGCTTGGAGGATTGTCTTCGATACTTCCCTTGGTTTCTTTAGGCAGTTTTAACAGGGCCAGGGCCGCACCTATGGCAACGAGCAGTTCAGGATGTTGGGGCAGAATTATCTGATGATCCTCTAGGTGGAGTCTTTCCTGAAATACCTTGATTAACATTTGGTTAAAGGTAAGGGGCCCTCCCTCAAAAATTACCGGTGGGGTAATGGTCATTCCTTGGGCCAATCCTCCGATGGTCTGTTTCGCTATCGCATGGAAGGCAGAAAGGGCTATGTCTTCTCTTGAAACCCCTTGATTTAAAAGGGGTTGAATGTCCGTTTTCGCGAAGACCCCGCACCTACCGGAAATCTCATAAACATGTTTGCCACGTTCCGCGTAGGAGTTGAATTCCCCTAATGGTATATGGAGAATTTCCGCTATTTGCTCCAAGAATGCTCCCGTTCCTCCTGCACAACTTCCGTTCATCCGCATATCATGGGTCACTAAACGGTCTCCCTCTTTGCGGAAGAAGATCACCTTTGCGTCCTGCCCTCCCAATTCAATCGCTACAGAAGTTTCGGGATAGAACTCTTTTATTGCAAACGAGTTGGCTACGACTTCCTGTACATAGGGCACCCCTAAAGCTTGGGCTATTTCCAAACCTCCGGATCCACAAATGGCAAATTGGAGGGGGGAATCAAATCGAGGAAATAGGTCTTCCAAGATAGAACGGAGAGTATCAATTTGAGAGGAGTAATGTCTTTGATACGTGGAAAAAAGAAGCTCGCATCCCCCTGGCTCCAATACGACGACCTTCACAGTGGTAGATCCGATGTCGATCCCTGCCAGGAGGGAAGAAATTGTCATGAAACTATTGTACTGAAAAATAGCTTGGTGAGGCAAGGGATGGCTATACAAGGAACCTTGGACTATTCATAGTTTTCCTCTTTCTACCTTGTCTAAGTTGAGTGAAACACCTATAATTTTTTGAGTATGAAAGATGGCAACCTCCTTACACAGAGTCTGGAAGATTATATTGAAGCAATCTATCACTTGGAAAAACGGAATCGGGTAGCCCGGGTTAAAGATATTGCGGAGTTCCTATCAGTACAGATGCCATCGGTTACGGGGGCTGTGAAGAATCTAAAAAAAAGGAAACTGGTAAATTACGAGAAGAACTCTTTCATCAGTCTAACGGAAAAGGGGCATACCGTAGCTCGCTCAATTCTTAGAAGACATACTGTTCTGCAGACTTTCCTGGAAGATATTCTCCTGATTCCCAAAGCACAAGCGAAGGAGATAGCTTGTAAGCTAGAACATTCTATCGATCCAGAAATTACTTTGCGGATTCATAACTGCACTCGATACCTGAAAGAAGAGGTGTTCGAAAAGACTTTGGGTCCTGAGGAATGGCGAGCTTGGGTTTCCAAAAGCGTTCAATAAATACGTGGTAACAGCATGAAACATCTCTATCTAGATTGGGCTGCCACTTCGCCGATCCACCCAGAGGTTGCGAAGGTACAAAAGCAAGTTGGGGAGGATATCTTTGGGAACCCTTCCTCTATCCATGACTGGGGACTGGAAGCCCGAGACCTTATGGAATCCTGTCGGCAAAGATGTGCGAAGCTTCTAGGAGCAAAAGAAAAGCAGGTGATCTTTACGGGGGGGGGGAGCGAGTCCAACAATCTCGTGTTTTCATCGTTCTTGTTGAAAGCTTCTCCTGGTCATGCCATTGTTCCCCTTTTCGAGCATGCTTCGGTATACGAACCTTCCCGAATGCTGGAACGATTCGGATGGGAAGTGACGAGAGTCCCTACGGGTAAAGATGGCCGAATCGAACCAGACAGAGTAGAAGAAGCATTAAAAAAGAATACCGCATTGGTATCCTTGATGATGGTGAATAATGAAACGGGGGCCATTCAGCCTGTGGCTGAGGTGGTGCAGAAGATTCGTAACCAAGAAGGGGAGCGAAGACCGATCCATATCCATGTGGATGCTGTTCAGGCAGTAGGAAAGTTCCCAATCAATTTTCAAGAATTAGGGGTAGATTCTCTTTCGGTTAGTGCACATAAATTCAGAGGCCCTCGAGGAGTCGGGATGCTTCTCGTTAGAAAAGCCTTTTCTTCTCTTTTAACCGGAGGAGGGCAAGAGTATAGTATGCGACCGGGCACGGAGAATGTGCCTGGTATAGCCGCTATGACCCGAGCGTTAGAATTGGCCTATGAAGGGATGGAAAAAAATCGCATACAAGCGGAGGAAGGGATGAGTACTTTGCTTTCCAGGGTACAAAAGTGCAAGGAATGCAAAGTGCTTCCAGAAACGCGATATAGCAATCCTGCCGTTTATTCTCCTTACATCCTTAGCCTCGCCTTTCCCCCGATCCCTGGGGAAGTGCTCGTTCGGGTGCTAAACGAACGGGGATTCGGAGTTTCTACGGGCTCTGCCTGTTCTTCCCGAAAAAAGAGGGACACGAGAGTGTTGGAAGCCAGTGGGGTACCCTCCTCTCTAGCGTTTTCCTCGATCCGGATTTCAATCGGACCTACGGTGACAACCGAACAATTAGAGTACTTCGCCGAAACTCTCTTGAGAGAAGCTTCTATTCTTTTTAAGGTTGCTAAATAATGAGGGTTCTATACTTAATAAAACCGGGAGAACTTACACTCAAAGGTAAGAATCGCAAGTTTTTCGAGGATCGTCTTCAGGCCAGTATTCATAGAAAGCTGGAACACATACCTTACACGATTACGAATCGGTCGGGCAGAATGTACATCGAGGTAGAGGAACAATTCAGAACAGAAGTAGATCGATGTTTGCGAACTACTCCAGGGATTGCAGGTTTCGCTCCTGCGGTAGGATGCGAAAAAGACCCTAAGCAACTCGTGAAAGAGGCGTTGGCTATGGGGAGTAGGATGTTCAAGCTGAGGAGGGGGAATCGGTTCAAGGTGGAGGCGAGACGGGAAGATAAGGCCTTTCCTCTTACTTCCTATGAGATAGCGTGTACGTTAGGGGCAGAACTCCAGAAGGAATATCCGGAATTGATTGTCGATCTCCATCATCCTGATTGGATCCTGTTCGTAGAGATTCGGGATAAGGGATACTTGTATGTGGAGAGCGAAAGGGGTCTCCGTGGACTTCCAACTGGTACCAGTGGAAGGGGAATCCTCCTTCTTTCCGGAGGGATCGACTCACCGGTTGCGGGGTTCCTCATGGGAGTTCGAGGCATGATGATTGAAGCAGTGTACTTTCATTCTCCTCCTTACACTGGGGAACAGGCCTTAAAAAAAGTAGAGTCCCTTTCGGAGTGTCTGGCCCAGATTACTGGTTCCCTAACCCTCCACATAGTTCCTTTTGCCGAAGTGCAGGAAACTATTCGGGATCGAGGAGTGTTGGACGAAGCGACGTTGATGAACCGGGCGGCCATGATGAGGATCGCTTCCATGATAGCTCGGAAGCGACATGCTCATTGTCTCATTACCGGAGAAAGTCTAGGGCAAGTGGCCAGTCAAACCATTGAAAGTATTGGGTTTACCAATCGGTTTTCCGATTTACCGGTTCTCCGTCCCTTGATCGGCATGGACAAAGAGTGGATCATGGAAAAAGCTCGGGAGATTGGCACGTACGAGATCTCAATATTACCATATGAAGACTGTTGCTCGCTCTTTTCTCCCCCCCATCCTCTTACACGGCCAATCCCCTCGATTCTTCAGACGCATTGGGAAGCCCTGATGATAGAAGAAATCCTAGAAAAGGCCCTTGAACGAGTGGAACGGAGAATCTTCAGGTATAAAAAGGGGGAAGAATCCAGCAGTGGCCGTCCAATTAGTTAGACAGCCACCTTCTCCTTCGTTGAAGCTTCTGTTTTGGAATCTGACTTAGAGGTAGTATCGAGAGTATCTTTCTTTTCGGAATGCTTGGACCCGTTCGTAGAGGATTTCCGGTTGTCTGTTACGTAGAACCCACTTCCCTTGAAGATAATACCCGTTCCTCCCCCGATGAGCCGCCGCACCCTTTTTCCGCACTGGGGGCAGTCCGTAAGCGGGGGATCAGACATGTTCTGGAAAGCCTCAAACCGATGTCCGCAAACGGTGCATTCATAATCGTAACTTGGCATATCTGTCTCCTCTAGTACGGAAATTGTAGAGTCGGTTTGTTTTTAATATACAAAATGTAGAAGATTACGGCAATATGGGGTGGCTTTACACCCTACGAATGGGGATTCCCCGGGTGTTTAGGTACTCTTTGATCTGGGGAATCGTATATTCCCCGTAGTGTACCATGGAAGCGATCAGAGCTGCATCGGCCTTGCCTTCTATTAGTATCTCCGCTAGATGCTCCGGTTTGCCTGCTCCTCCCGAAGCAACCACAGGAATCTGTACGGCCTCTGAAAGCATTCGAGTTAGGGTGATTTCATATCCTTCCTTCGTTCCATCAGCGTCTATGGAATTAATCACGATCTCCCCGGCGCCTAGCTTCTCGGCTTCCAGAGCCCACTCTAAGGCATCTCGCTCAGTGGGAGTTCTACCTCCATTGATCACTACCCGGTATCCCGAGGGCAGGGAAGGATCCCGCAGAGCATCCATCCCTAGCACGATGCACTGACTTCCGAAACGAGAGGCCCCCTCTGCTATGATCCGAGGATTCTTTACTGCCTGAGAGTTGATGCTTACTTTCTCGGCCCCCGCAAGAAGAGTGTCCCGCATATCTTGAACAGAACCAATCCCTCCTC
>CAKZQO010000108.1 GCA_937140905.1 uncultured Spirochaeta sp. | reverse complement strand
CCTCACAGGGGAAGGAAGGAGACTGGTAAACCCATTGGAGAGGGAAAGGATCCCTTGCAGTCTTTCCCGATCAACCTCACGGAGCTCCGCTCCTCTGAAGGCGATACTAAGGTCCATATTCCCGGGCGCTCTGAACTGGTACACCGTATACGGACCCTCTTTCGATTGGGATTTGAGTTCTAACCCCAACGAAGCAAAATCCTGGGAACTCAGGAAGGCGGTCGTACCGATGAACACAACCATACTCCAAACGAATTTCTTCATATCGGTTTCTCCTACTGCTCTTCAATCAAAACTTTATCAAAGGGGCGAATTGGATTCTTCGGATCCTGCAACTCCAGAACGACCCAGAAGGCCTTTCCCGCTTCCCCTTCGTACCGAATCTTCCCGATGTATTCATCATCCCTCCGAAACACCCTTGCTACAGAGCCTGGGTTGATTACCCGAAGCTTATCCACCACGACCAGTAGATTCTTCGGTTCCCTAGGATCCAACACATACCCCTGTTCACGATTGTTGAGCATCATCTGCTCGATCGCGTAGAGGTATCTCCCCAGCACCTGGTTCTGTTCGGCTATCTGCCGATTCAAACCCCGAATCGTATCTTCCTGAGACCGAAGAACCGCATTCTTCTGTTGGATCCCACGATTGAAGGCCTCGATGATCTGTTCGTAGAGAAGGGCTACTTCCTTCTGCCGGGCTTCGATTTGGGCAATGATGGAGGGAACAGCATTCTGGAAGGGAATTTTCTTTAATTCCCCTACCACTTGGTTCAGTTCAGAGAGTTTCTGGGAAAGCCGTGATAAGGCACCCACATCGAGAAGCCCTTCCGCAGTGAGTAAGGAACTATTGAATCGGGGAAGTCTTGCTTGTACAACCGCTGGATCGATGGATGCGTTCAGTAGGGGAGCCACCGTATCGCTAACGGATGTGGGATTGTACTTGAGAATCAGGCTGGCAATTTCCCTCGCATGGTTTGCTTTTAAAACGGCAACGAGATCCTGCTGGTACTTCTTCAATCCCTCGATCTCTCGAGTGTAGCGTTGGTTCAGTTCTCGTAGTTCGTTCGCATGCGCCTTGAGGGTTCGATCCATTTCCATCTCGTGGAGCCGCCGTTGGTTATTAAGGATTTCTTCTTGTTCCCTTGCCTTCTGAACCTGCCGAGCATCGTAGGAATCGATCTGTTTCTGGATACCCTGGATTTCTTTCTCCTTTGCTGCGATACGGGGAGCATAGGAAGCCTGAATAGCGTTGATTTGTCGATTCAACCTGGCCCGTGCTGCCTGTAGCCGCTCCGTTTTGACCGTTTCGGTGAGATCAGTCGAAGTACCTATCAGTTCTGATTCCCGTTGGAACCCTAATCGGGCTTGTTCGATTTCCAACCTTTGGCTCTCCTGTAGGTCTTCCAGATCCTTCTTCGCTTTAGACAAGTCCTGTTCCAACCGTTTAGCCGTATCCAAAACATCTCGCAGATTCACCGATTCAAAGGCCTGGGCACCTACCTGCACGTCCCTACTCTTCTTTTCGATGTAGAGAGTGACTCCAACGGCACCCGCGAGAAAGAACAGTACGATCCCAGCCACCACGATAGGCACCAGGAGACTTCGGTTCTGTTTCGTTTTTGCGAATTCAGTCTCCAGGTTATACTGAGCCTGTCTCTGTCGGAACTCGCTGGCTAGTTCCTGGAGAAACAGGGACTTGCTCTTTTCTACCAGATCCCGAACGTCACTGTTCGTTCCTTCTATTTTTCTTTCATCGCCCATATTCCATTCCAATCCTTTGGACACGGGTAGGAACCGGTCCGGTCTCTAAATACTTCCGCCAGAGGTAAGGCACAGCGGGTAAAGTACCGATTTGCCTCTGCCCAGTCTCCCTGATAGTATGCTTCCAGTCCGACTCGGAAGGTGTCCAGATCTTTCTGGAAGTCCTCATCGATCAATGCCCGTTCTATGGGCCAGTAGATCTTTTTGCCGATCGTTT
>CAKZQO010000107.1 GCA_937140905.1 uncultured Spirochaeta sp. | reverse complement strand
CGACAATCGTCATGCCGTACTCTTGGGCGTACTTACGGACCTGAACGGCCACGTTGGATCCCCATTCGGTGTTCTCCCAGATCAACGCGACTTTCTTGAGGGGAACGTTTTCTTTTTTCTCGATATCCCGGATCATGTCCAACGCGTTCTTCGCTTGAATCCCGTCATGGGGAATTACCCGGAAGAAGTACTTGAACCCCCGTTCCGTCAGGGTTGGAGAGGTGGCATCGGAGAGCACATAGGGAATCCGTAGACGTTCTGTCGCCACGCTAATGGTCTTCACCACTGCGCTCTGGTATCCACCCACCATGGCCACGATCTTGTCTTGGGTGATCAGTCGTTCTGCCTCTGCCATACCTTGGGTAGCGTCGCCCCGGGAATCGGCGAACACCACTTCCAGTTTCGCACCTCCTAGGTTAGGAATCCCTTCTGTCTTGGCGAAGGGAAAGTCGATATCGTACTTGTTGTTGATGATATCGATAGCCATTTCCACTCCGCTCTTGCAGTCCGCTCCGGTGACGGCGATTCCTCCAGTCAGGGGATATATGGCGCCAATTTTGATGGTTTTCGGAGCGCCTTTGGCCGCTTCCTTTCCTCCCCCTGCGTAGAGGGATCCAATCAGTGCGATGGCGAGAATCGCCACCACGAAGAACCTACTTGCCCGTTTCATGTCGACCTCCATTCATGTATTTTTCATGTCCCGAGCTGACGTCGGAACACTGTTACCGTTATGAAACCTAGTACAGGTTGCTCGTGCCAGGGTAGCCGCGGTTCGTACCGCTTCGATCATGCTATCCTCCGATGCTTTTCCTTCTCCTGCTCGATCGTAGGCCGTCCCATGGAGGACGGTAGTAAGGATATAAGGTAAACCAAGATACAGACAGCAACCGCGAATCCCTATCCATCGATTCGACCTACGATTGTATTCCATCCTGGACCTTAGGGGGGTAAATCCCTGATCGCGATACATGGCGATTCCCAAATCGAAACGCCCCGCCTGTAGGTAGGGGACCATCATGTCGGGAGTAATCGGGCCTTCCACCCGAAATCCTTTCGCTTTCGCGAGACGAAGGGCTGGAATGATTTTTTCCTCCTCTTCCCGTCCGAGGATTCCTCCTTCTCCCGCGTATGGATTGAGACCGCATACTCCGATTCGCGGGTCTGGAACCCCCAACTGTTCAGTGATGAAAGCGGCCTGGGAGATGGTAGTGAGGATCCTCTCGGTGGATAGTTCTTCGAAAATTCGATGGAGATCCATGTTCCCCGTAACATGGGCGATTCGAAGATCTCCCTGTAGAATCATAGGGATGTGGAATTGAGGGTCTGATCCGGACAGAAAGGGTTCGATCTCGTTTTTCCCGGAATATCCAGCCATCCATAGCGCGGTGGTATTCACGGGCCCGTTCACAATGGCAGCCGGAGAGTATTCTTGGTTCGCGTGTTCCTGTACAAGCGATCTAGCGGTCAACATGTAGTCCGAAGCGGCTTTCCCCGAAACACCCTGAGGTTTTCCATACTCGAAGTCCGACAGGGTAATATTGCCAAGATCGATCAAATCGATGGTGCCGAACTCACCGATAGCTTGGTTAGGATCCTCTATTCTATGAATGGAAAGCTGGGAAGGGAGGAAATGAAGAACGTCTTTCACTACCGGATAGGAGCCGATCAGAATCGGAGTACAAATACCGAATATTTCCTTCTTTGAGAGAGTTCGTACGATGATTTCTGCACCGATCCCCGCTGGATCCCCCATGGTGATGTAGACCTTAGGTTTCTGTCTTAGGGATTCTATAGACACTTGATCCATAAAACTTCCAATAAAATAGCAATAAGGGTGCCAATTAACGATCCATGGATAGAAAGAGCCGAATCTTTCTTGAAGCCACGCAATTGACGTGTATACATAGAATTATTAATAGGAAATTCCTTGCGCATGTAGTAAAATCGCAGGGAACTAAGGGTTGTAATGTTTCAATTTGAAAATCAGTTTCGTTTTGAAACGCTCTTTGTACTCTTGATTTTACGCCAAAGGGTGGTCCGACCGATCCCTAACTGATCGGCGACCCACTGTTTGTTTCCGTTAGAACGTTGGATCATTTCTTCGATGATCAAACGCTCTATGCTTTCCAGATCCAGTCCACAGGGGATGGAGAGGGAAGGGACCTGGTGGGAGGACGGAGACTTGAAACCGGGTTCCCCGTTTAAGATTTCTCGAGTAAGGGAAGCCGAAATTACAGGATCTTTGGATTTGATTACTAATCGCTCCAGGATGTTTTCCAACTGGCGAACATTCCCGGGCCACACGTACCCTTGAAGGACCTGCAACGCTTCCAAAGAGAGTCCGGTGACATTCTTTCGGAAGTACATATTGTATCGCTTCAAGAAGAACTCCACGAGGAGAGGAATGTCTTCCACCCGTTGGCGAAGGGGGGGGATAGAAAGGTTTAAAACGTTTATTCTATAGAAGAGATCCTCTCGAAACCGTTTCTGTTCTACGAGAGATTGCAGGTCTACGTTGGAAGCGCAGATCACCCGAACGTCGATGGAAATGATCTTGTCGTCTCCTACTCGGCGAATCTTTTTTTCCTGCAAGACTCTGAGAAGCCTCACCTGGGTGTTGGGGGAGATTTCGTTTATCTCATCTAGAAAGATCGTTCCTCCCTGCGCGAGTTCAAAGAGGCCCGCTTTCCCTCTTGGTACCGCCCCGGTAAAGGCGCCTTCGGAATATCCAAACAGTTCGCTTTCCAGGAGACTTTCGGGTAAGGCTGCGCAGTTGAACGCGACGAAGGGTCGGGACCTGCGAGGACTGGCGTTGTGAATGGCTTGAGCGAACATTTCTTTGCCAGTTCCTGTCTCTCCGTAGAGAAGAATCGGGGAGTCTACTTCCGCGTATTCCCGAGCCTCTGATTTTACCCTCTGCATGACTGCGCACGAACCGATGATATCTTCGAAGGAATACTCGGCGGTGAGGCCGTTGTGTTCTTCGCATCCGGTCTTCCCCTTCGGTCGGTCTAGAGTAAGACGTGGTGTGAACGTGACAATGAACCGGGATATTCGCTTGCTCACTTCTACCGGTATCACATTTAGGCTGACAGACTGTCCTAGGATGGTTACGTGTTTTTCCAGTGCGCGTCTCCCGTTTCTCAACGTCTCCCCGGATAGCATTTCAGGGAATAGATCGAATACGTTTTTCCCCAGGATCCGATGGGCGGGAACTTTCAGGATCTTCTCCGCTTTTAGGTTGAAATGGCTAATTCTGCCATCTGGCTCGATGAAGAGGATACCTTCTTGAGCATAATCCGTTAGCACTTGGAGGTGCCTGGATGTTTCGAGCTCTCTCCGTCTGATTTCCGCCACCCCCTCTGCTTCCCGAATGGCCTGCACGAGAGCTTTTCTTCCCGACCGAATGAGAACGGTTTGGAAGGCATGTTTCTCAGCCAACCCGACAGCGGTCGTGTCTCCTACCAACATCTGGTATCCTTGCTTTCTGTATTCCAGCAGGGTCGAGACCACTTGTTCAGGCTGCTGGGGAGAAGGCTCTTCCAGTTCGAGGATCTTCAGCTGGAACTGGAACAGATCTCCCAGTTCCTCCAACCCATAGGTGAATTGCCGAAATCCGCCTAGGATGATTCGGTCTGTTTCCTCCCGAGCTTCATTGATCGCTTTCAAGAGATCGATACTACTTACGGGTACTTCCACCACGGGAATGTCGGGAAGGAGTCTTCGGATGGCAATAGCGGTACCACCCCGTGAGATAATGACGTCGACTCCTTTTTCCCGGAAAACCTCTACGCAATGCGCGCCTTCTTCCAGCTCTCCAACGATCACGGGGTAGTGTTTTCCAAACTCATCGCAGACTTCTTGGAACAGTTCCCCCAATCGTTTATAGGGAGCCACGAACACGATAGACGGATTCATACGGCTAAGTACTCTTCAATGATTGATTGAATATCCCTATCTCCTGGCAGACCCAACGCTTCTGCCCTGTCGGCCCGCATGATCTTTGGCCAGGTGGCGATGATCGGTTCTACCGAAGGATCGGGCTGGAAGGTGATGGTGCCGATCGTACGGTTAAACTGGGAAGGGGTTTCCCTGTCCTTCCCGCTTGGGGACTTTTCCGCTCCGAAGTCTGCCGCGGTAGTTAGGGCCGCTTTCGTTCTGAAGCCCCCTCTCTTTCCTACAAGTTCCACAGCGCGGGCAATCTCTTCCGCTGAAGGAGAAATACCCCGGCCGTTCACGGTGCGAAAATCACCCAATAGGTTGCCCTCGATCCTTCCCAGGGCGTACAAAGTTTCCACCGCCGTCTTGACGCTGACCAACGGGATTCGAGTGTCTTTGGGGACGGGGCATACGTAATCCTTCCCCGCCAGAGGTTCCCGGATCATGTTGCTCGCGTATCCACTGAGGGCCGTGTTGGGGATGTCCCGGACAATCACGGCGGGGAACCGGACCCCCCGCCCGTCGATGAATCCTTTCCGGGTGTAATCGTTTAAAAGTTGTTCCCCAATTACCTTGGCGACACCGTAGCTATTCTGAGGGTGTTGAAAGGTCCAGTCCGTCACTTCCGGCGGCATCTCCTTGCCTCCAAAGGTGGCGATGGAACTGGTAAAGACGAAAATGGGTTTATTTCCTCGAAGGCGGCAAGCCTCCAGCAGGTTCAACGTGGCGTACACATTCACCTTAAGCCCTAGCTCGAAGTTCTGCTCCGCTCCTCCCGAAACGAGGGAAGCGAGATGAAACACCCGTTCCACTTCGGAACTTAAAAGCTCCCGACTAAAGGCAGGATCACTCAAGTCTCCCGGGATGAATTGTACTTTTCCCCGGATGGGATCTAACCTTGGGCTATCCACTTGATCCGTGAGGATGAGACGGGTGTTGGGTTCCGCTTCTAGGATGCGGGCGGCCAGACGGGCTCCCAGAAAACCGCTACCCCCGGTAATCAAGGTATAGGGCGCTCCTTTGCTATTCATACTTCTACTATGGGGACAGGAATCGGATTTTTGCAAGAAAAAATAACAAAATCGTGTTTTGCTATTGACATAAATGAAAGGAAAGAGTAACTTACAGCATCTGGCTTGCATAGCAGGTATCTAAAGTTTTCTGGCTGCGTGTAGGGAAAAGAGTTCTGCCTAAGGTCCTTCCTTAAAGCGGTAAACCACTTTCTGAAACTAAGACCGGGATAACGAAACGATGGTTTATCGTCGATAAACACCAGATGAATATCTTACGTATGGGTTCGAAATCGAACCTAAAGGACCATTCAGTATGGCAAAAAAATTGTATGTCGGAAACCTGAGCTACAGCTCCGACGAAGCCGAAATCCAGAACTTGTTTTCTCAGTACGGCGAAATCACTTCTGTGAACATCATCACGGACAAAATGACGGGCCGGGCCCGGGGATTCGGATTCGTGGAAATGGCCACGGAGGAAGGCGCCCAGGCCGCTATCCAGGCCACCAATGGCATGGAACTCCGGGGCAGACAGCTTCGCGTGAACGAAGCAAACGAGCAAACCCGCGACAGAGGGAATCGTTCCCGAGGACATGGCGGCTTTGGCGGTGGATTCCGGGACCGGTATTAGGTGATCGGGCTGGCAAGCCCTTCTTAAAAGCGTAACCACAAGGCTGGGCAGACAACTGCCCGGCTTTTTTATTACCCTGGAAAGGGCGCAAAATGGTGAGTGTTCTTGATGTTTTTATACCTCCCCCCCATGTTGCCTCATCCAAAAATCTAACCCTGAGTTTTGGAATGCCTCATCATAAATTCTAACCCTAGCGTACAGACA
>CAKZQO010000106.1 GCA_937140905.1 uncultured Spirochaeta sp. | reverse complement strand
TTGGGAACCGAACGGAACAGGGCCACATCGTACAATCCTTGATGGGTTTCCCCATCTTCTCCCACGAATCCTGACCGATCTAAAGCCAGCACCACGGGCAGTTTAGGTAGTGCTATATCATGAATCACCTGATCCACCGCTCGTTGCATAAAAGTTGCGTAGATGGCTACTACGGGGCGCATCCCAGCATGAGCCAACCCAGCCGCGAAGGTGACGGCGTGTTGTTCCGTGATGCCCACATCAAAAAACCGATCAGGAAACCGTTCCTGAAACAGGGAGAGCCCTGTGCCCTTGGCCATGGCAGCAGTGATCGCCACTATTCGTTTGTTCTGCTCCGCTAAGCGTACGAGACTCTGGGAAAATCGTTCGGTAAAGCTGATTGCAGGTGTTTTCTCGACAATGCCATCTTCGATGGAAAAGGGAGATACTCCATGGAACTTGGATGGATTGTTCTCCGCATGCACGTATCCCTTGCCTTTTTGGGTGAATACGTGAATAACGATGGGCTTCGAAAGAGTTTTAATATTTCGGAATACTTCCCGAAGGAGGGCAATATTGTGACCATCCAGTGGCCCAATGTACTCGAATCCTAGATCGGAGAATAGGTTTTCTTGCAGTAACGCAGCTTTTACACCCTTCTTGGCCCGCTCGATGAGATCCATAAGGTGAGAACCATACTTGGGGACCCGCTTCACCGTCTGATCGATTCGATCCCGGATATCCTGGTATAGTTTCGTTCCCGTGATCCGGGAAAGGTAGGAGGACAAAGCCCCCACATTCTCAGAAATCGACATCTTGTTGTCGTTGAGAATGACAATAAGATCCTTTCCCAAATGCCCCGCATGATTTAGGGCTTCCAGAGCGATCCCTCCACTAAGGGCCCCATCCCCTATCACTGCGATCACTTTTCCAGGCAGCTTTTGCAGATCCCTTCCGACCCGAATCCCTAAAGCTTCTGAAATGGAGGTAGACGCATGACCAGTTTCTACCACATCATGGGGGCTCTCTGAACGCTTGGGGAATCCGCTCAATCCCCCCTTCTTCCGGAGAGTTTCAAACCTCCTATACCTTCCCGTGAGCAGCTTATGAGGGTAACATTGATGACCCACATCCCAAATGATCACATCCTTGGGACTTTCAAACTCAGCATGAAGAGCAAGGGTTAGTTCTACGATTCCGAGATTCGACGCTAGATGCCCTCCATTCTTACTCACTACCCGGATGATTTCCGACCGAATCTCTTCGGCCAATCCAGGGAACGCTTCTGAAGGAAGGGATCTTAGATCCATGGGGTCTCGAAGGGAAGGCAGAATCCTGCCCTGACGTTCCATAGGATCTCCACGCTATTTATTCTTCTTTTTATGCCGGTTCTTCCGAAGTTTTTTCTTTCTTTTGTGCGTAGCTATTTTTTTCCGCTTTCGTTTTCTTCCGCAAGGCACGGTTGAACGCTCCTACAAGATAGATTCCAGATTTCCAGATCGATAGGGGCACATTATGCATGAAGGTTTACCCTGCGTCAATAGCTGACAGGGATGGTACTACCTTCCTCTTTTCCAACGCGTTACGGAGGGACTCAAAGGATGGACGGTCTCCCTCGAAGGCCGTGTATCGAGTTCCGATGAGTTCGGGGATATGGGCATCCGAATTACTAATGAATACTTGATTTTTCGAAATATCAGGAGGAGGCCAGCGAGTTACCTCAAGGGCAGAATACGGTAGTTCCGGGATTCTGCCTAACTGACTCAATAAACTGTTCACTGGTCGATCGATATGGGAAGGAATGAAAAGGCCGTCCAGCGATTGGACGACAGATAGAAGTCCATCGAGGGAAAAGTGGGTTCCTACTCCCAGATACGTATCTACTTCTCCCAGGATTTCTTCCTTTTCATTCACATATACCTGGTCTCCATGGCGCTCAGGATCATACGTTACCCTAGGAAGGTGTTGAGCGATCTGGTCGCTCAATTCCAACGCTTGTTCCACTGTTGGAAACAGAGTGAGTACATGAATCTCTTCTATAGTTGTAACTTCTATTCCGAAGAGGGCCACGATCCCCTCTTTTCGACAAGCCTCCGCAAAAGCGGGACAATTCAACGCACTGTTGTGGTCCGTCAAAGCAATGAGGGAAAGCCCAATTCTGGACGCCTCTTTCGCGATGCGACGGGGAGACATGGATAGATCGCCGCAAGGGCTCAAACAGGAATGGATGTGGAGGTCCGCAATGAATCGCATGGCCTATTCACGAGAGGAAGTTAATAGGACATATAATTTGCCTGAAAGGACAAACTGTGTCTCCCTAGAGCGAAAAATAGCGATCTTTTCCTTCCTGGCTGCTTCCACCATATCTTCAGGTATAGGTCTTTCGTTGGCCACAATAATGGATGGAATTCCCACAAGACCTGCTACCGCAATCGTATTCTTGTGGGCTTGGATGGTAATAAGAACAGAGCCAGAGGCCGCATGGGCCATCACATCAGAAAGAAGATCCCCTGTGTACCCACCCAGAATCTCTGTATCTTCGAAATCTGGCTGGATCAATTCTATCCCTAATGCTTCAGATAGATCCCTCACCCTCATGTAGACCTCCTTGTTCCCATTCGATAATGGTTTAACTGTTGTGTAGCGGGTCCTTTTTTTAGCTAGCAGACTGCCCGGGCAAGTAGATAACAGCCCGTACCGTTGTCCCCTCTCCTACCTTAGAATCTATCGTGAACTCGTTTGATACACGCTTCGCATTGGGTAATCCCATACCCGCTCCAAACCCCAAGGAGCGAATCCACTCGTTGGCAGTGGAAAACCCTTCTTCCATCGCCTGTTCTACATCCGGAATCCCAGGCCCTCTATCTTTCGCTTCGATCTCCACCCGATCTTTTTCTAGACGAAAAGTAAGGGTTCCTCCCTCGGAGTGTACAATGAGATTCATCTCCAATTCATACGCGGCTACCGAAATGCGACGAAGGGTTTTAGGATCTAAATTCCTCTCCATCAATAGTTTCTTGATACCTGCAGAAGCCTTCCCTGCATTCTCGAAATCATACTTCCGCACATGGTATATGCGACGAGCTTCCTCGCCTGGTTTAGAGGGAGGTTGAACGATCCGTTGTTCTAGTTTCTCCACTTCTTTGTTCACTTCCACCAGCAAGGCGATAATGATATCCCTGCTTGTGATGATACCTACCAGTTCACGATCCTTATTAAGCACAGGAAATCTCCCATACCGGAACTTGTCCAAGTACGAGATGGCAAACTGAAGGGGCATATCATCTTCCAGCACAATAAGGTTCCGACTCATCCACCGTTCGGCGGGGTCTTGGATATACCCCCCATCCAAAGCCCGAATGATATCGTCCATCGAGACGATTCCAAATAGCCGTTTTCCCTCATCGTCCGTTATGGGGACCCCCGTAATCCCTTTCTCTTTCATAATGTACTGTATCTGCCGTAGGGGTGTTTCCCTTTGAGCAGTGATTACCTCTTTGGTCATTACATCCTTTACCTTGAGGCGATAGATCAAATCCAGAAGGAAAGGAGGAGATTCCTGCGTGTTGATGGGAATGGTGCTCATTTCGATTCCAGAAAGCAACCTAAAAGGTAGCAGACTTTGTATGTAGGCAAGGGGGTTGAAAGGAGAGTAATACCAAACTCTTCCGCCAATCGCACCATCCCGTTCTGTGGCTGTTTCCCATTTACCAATAACACTGCCGGCGCTCCCACGATATCGGCTGTTCGAATGACCTGTTCGGAGTTCAAAGAGGTCACAATAAGGAAGCGATCATCTACTGCGGTAAGCACATCGCTCATTAGATCCGAAGCCACGATGGAGCGAAGATCCAACTCATCGAATCCCTTTCCTTTCACGATTATTGTACAAGGGATCCTTTGTAGGACAGTCTCAAGTTTCATACGAATTCCTTTCTGTTTGATTCTCACAGACTAAGTTATACCAGCTCGAAAGGTTCTGCTAAGCGATCCGCCAATTTGACCAGATAGAACAGGTTTTCGATCTCCAAGCTCAGGTTCACGTTGTGAATGAGGCACCCCTTGTGATTGCATTTCAACTCGACCGGCGCAAAATTGAGAATCCCTTGAATCCCTGCACTCACCATCTGTTCCATCACTTGAGCAGCGGCAGTATCGGGTACCGCAATAACCCCCACGGTTATCTTGTTCTCTTTGATAAACTTAGGCATTTCCTTTACATCCAGGATAGGAATGCCTGCTTTTGGTTCCACCTTACTAGGGTCTATATCAAACCCTGCAGCAATATGGATTCCTTCTTTAGCGAACTCCTTGTACTCCATCAAGGCAGAACCGATCCGTCCACACCCTACGATGATGATTTCATGGGGCTGATTCTTACCTAGGACGTTGCTCAACAGTTCTATGAGTGTATCGATATTGTACCCGCCCCGTTTGTTCCCCGGGATGTTGATGATGGAAAAATCCTTCCGCACCACCGCAGGGGTAACTCCGATAGCATCCCCTAGATTGTTGGAGAACACTTTGACGAATCCTAGGGACTTCAGTTTTTGTAACACTCTTAGATACCGAGCTAATCTCAATATTGTGCTTTTATTTAAATTCTTTACCATACATATGCACCTTAATTCACAATATCCAGAATATAATAATCCTAAGTGTGATCTTTTGCAATATGTAGTTCCCACTGTTGATTTTTTTATCGATTACCTATAAAATCGCGCCATACTATTCCCAATATGGGAGGAGGATACTACATGACTACTGTTACAGAACCTGTAAAGCTCACCGCAGGGCTCCAACAGTTCATTGCGGAATGGAAGGACCGACCGGGGAACCTCATCATGATTCTCCATAAAGTCCAAGAGGAGTATGGGTATGTGCCTCGACCTGTGGCCATCCAACTTAGCAAAGAATTGGATGTACCTCTGGCAA
Source organism: uncultured Spirochaeta sp. (assembly GCA_937140905.1). GTDB lineage: Bacteria > Spirochaetota > Spirochaetia > DTKZ01 > DTKZ01 > DTKZ01. Next base: position 871 of record CAKZQO010000106.1, on the reverse strand, counting down.
AGATCTATGGAGTTATTACCTTTTATCACTTTTTTAAACTCCGTAAGCCTGGAAAGAACAAAATCTCCGTTTGTCTCGGCACTGCTTGCTACTTGAAGGGAGGGGAGGATCTGCTCCATGAACTGGAGACTCTTTTGGGTACAGGAGTGAACTCTACAACGGAGGATGGGATCTTCTCCATCGAGGCAGTGAGGTGTGTTGGATGTTGTGGCCTTGCACCAGTACTGATGGTGAACAATGAAGTATACGGAAAAGTAAAGAAAGACCAACTGGCTGACATTCTCGCCAAACACAGGGAGTCCTAGTGCATTACAGTATCGGAGATTACATACAAGATATTGTAGAAAATGCTATAGAGGCTGGTTCGCCCTACACAACTGTGGAAGTGCAGGAAAAGGATGGATTCCTTACTGTACAAGTGGACGATACCGGCAAAGGCATGAGTCCAGAGGAGATTTCCAAAGCTTTGGATCCCTATGGAACCAATGGATCCAAACATCCCAACCGAAAGGTCGGCTTGGGACTGCCCTTCTTAGCGCAATGTGTTGAAGCTTTAGAAGGAGAGTTCCGGATCCATTCTGAACCTGGAAAAGGCACTTCCGTATGTTTCCGACTTCCTTTGACACACATAGATGCTCCGCCTGTTGGAAACTTAGCGGAAACCTTCCGGCAGATACTAACCTATCCGGGAGCCCATGAAATCTGTATTCGACGCACCCGGGGAAAGGATTCCTACACCTTGCTCAGGTCTGAATTGTGGGAAGCATTGGGAGACCTGGAATCAGCAGGTTCTCAGGCTCTCTTGAAAGAATACTTAGAATCGCAGGAAAGCGCCCTCGTGACAGAGGGAGTTCCTCAATAGAAGGAGAAG
>CAKZQO010000105.1 GCA_937140905.1 uncultured Spirochaeta sp. | reverse complement strand
AGATTCTCGATTATGGAAAATACAAGTTCGAGCTAGAGAAAAAGAGCAGAGAATCGAAGAAAAAACAGAAACTGATCAAGATCAAAGAAATACGGATGCAACCGAAAATCGAGGACCATGATCTGCAGTTCAAGAGTAAACACATTCAGGAATTCCTTGCGGAAGGAAACAAGGTGAAGATTACTGTGCGGTTCCGGGGCAGAGAGTTGGCCCATACAGATCGAGGATTGTTGGTATTGAACAAGGTATTGGAACTCTTAGGGGACACCTACGTACTGGAAAAAGAGCCAAGTATGGAAGGAAGATTCATGTCCATGGTGATTGCCCCCAAGGGGAAAAAATAAAATCGTAGAAGATAGAGGGGATACTATGCCAAAAATGAAAACTCGAAAATCAGCCTCAAAACGGTATTCGATTACTGGAAATGGAAAGGTAAAGTATAAGAAACAAGGGTTACGGCATATCCTTACAAAAAAATCCAGTAAACGGAAACGCCATCTTCGAAAAAGTGGAATTCTCAGCAAGGTAGAAGTGAACCGGATACGGACACTTCTCCCGTATGCCTAAAGGTAACCATTTGATTCGTTAAGTAAGAAGGAGAACATACATGCCCAGAGCAGTAGACGGAACCCGACGAAAGGAAAGACGAAAGAAAATTCTAGAACTGGCTAAAGGGTATTGGGGCAAGAGAAGCAAACTCTTCCGTACCGCCAAAGACCAGGTAATGAAATCCCTCGTATACGCTTATCGGGATCGACGAAGAAAAAAGCGGGATTTCAGATCTCTTTGGATTGCCAGAATCTCGGCCGCTTGCAGAGCGGAAGGAATCACTTACTCGAGATTCATAAACGGTTTACAGCAAGCCAATATCCTGATCAATCGGAAAGCCCTATCCAACCTTGCCATCCAAGATCCTTCCGCTTTCAAGCTCTTGGTGTCCAAGGCGAAAGAAACATTGAAGGTTTAGCCCCATGGTAAGCCTCGAGCAGATCCGAAAACTCGAAGCCAGGGTATCTCAAGCGGTTTCCACCATTCTGGAACTCCGGGAGGAAAACTCGAACCTCAGACAAAAGCTTGAAAAGTACCAGGAAAAGATCGATCAACTGGAACTTCTCATTGCCCAGTATCGAGACAGTCAGAAGGAAATCGAGGAAGGGATTCTCAATGCTCTCCGTCAACTAGACCACCTAGAGGACGATGCTCTGCGAGCATCCTCCTCCACCCTTTCCTCTATTTCCCAAGAATCCCTTTTGGAACAAACCGAAACTGAAGACATCGAAGGGAAGCCAGTCATTCCCGATGAAGATAGTGCTGAAGAAGCCGAAAAGGAAAAAAAACCTGGAGAGTTGGATATTTTCTAACTATAGGGAGAACGGTATATTCCCAAGAAACAGTCTGAACTAAGAATCGAAATTCTCGGAACCACCTTCACCATTCAAACCGATGAAAGCCCTCAGTACGTGTCTAACCTCCTAGAATATTATAAACGAAAGGTAGGGGAAGTAAGATCTTCTGCTCCTACAGCAGATGCATTGAAAACAGCTGTCCTTGCGGGTCTCCTCTTAGCAGACGAGGCCTTACGGAAAAAAGAAACCCTCGTATCACCTCAGGAGGAAGCAGAAATTTCACTCCTGACAGAACGACTTATTCAGACGTTGGACGAGTGCTTAGTGCCTCATGCTAAGGATTCCAGTTTAGAGTAATCGCAACCATACACCGATACGATTCCTCCTGCCAATCGGTTGGCCAATTCTCCGCATTGGGTTGGGGTCTTCCCCTGAAGGAAGGCAAACAAGTATCCCGCTGCAAAAGCATCCCCCGCACCTGTGGTGTCCTTCACCTCTGCTTCCACGGCAGGTACTCGAACAACGGTTCTTTTCGTACTAATCAAACAACCTTCCTTTCCTGTTTTCATCACCACCGTAGGCACAGAGGTTGATAGTTTCGTTAGAATCTCTATATCTCCCTCGGTTTTGGTTAGTGCCTTCAATTCATCCCTATTCCCGAACAGAAGGTCCACCCGTCCCTTCATCCAATCCAACAATTGTTCCCGATACCGGTGGACCAAAAAGGGGTCTGACACATCGAGAAAGATCAATCTTCCTGCCCGTTTTGCAATTTCAGCCGCCCGTTGCACCACTTCTCGCTGGTTAGCCGTGTCCCAATTGTATCCGGTTATGTAGAGGACATCAGCTCGTTGAATAGTATCCTCGGGGACATCCTCCAACCGCAACTCTCTGCAGGCCCCTAGATACGTACACATAGTGCGTTCATGGTCTGGAGTGACAAGGACAAGGGATGTGCCAGTCCTGCTTCCTTTCTTGCTGACTAAAAGAGGTTTCACTCCTGCTTCTTTCAGGAGGCGGGTCAAGGTTTTCCCTTCTGGATCATCCCCAACCGCACCAAGGAAGTATACATCCAGTGGATGGAAGGTTTTCTTCGACAACCACGCGATTCCTCGGGCGGTATTCGCACCGCTACCTCCTGGAGTAATCGCAATAATCCTACCTTCCCGCTTGATCTTTTCGATGAGAGAATATTCCACGAGATTCATGCTTCCTGGTGTAATATCCCACTGTTGGATTTGAGGGTAATCGGAAGGCACAATGGTGTCACTCAACGGATTGCAAATGATGAAAACGCTGGCCATCTAATTCCTCGCTTCAGTTGACTTTTCTCTGGATCCCATCATACTATGGTGACACTGCCATGTCTATCATTACGAGTCAACAAATACACCATTACTATGATACCTACGCAAACATAGAGGTAACGTTCACTAAAGAAGTGATTCAAGCTACCCAATTGATATCCAAGAATGTATTCCTCAAATGCCTTGGTTTTCAGTATCCCTGCATCTTGTACTCTAGCTCTATGGTAGGGGCTAAGATCATCCTGAATAGCTCCCCATCCTTCCAGGAAACCCTCCGAAAAGCTAACAATATCGTATACCTTAGGTACTGCTTTCAAAAGAATCCGAAAGGGGATCCATTAACCTTTTTTGTTCCTGCAAAGGTCGCGGGCTCCTCTCCGTACGACAAGAATGGCGGAAACTTGTATTTTTACTCTCTTACCTTCACTCAAAAACCAGCGGATACATTGATCGAAATCCTCGGCACCCTGCTGGATGCCACCCTAGCTTCGCAAAAGAGAAGGGATGAACGGATCCTTATCACAGCAGAGACCCTTAGAAAGTTGGGCATTTCCAGTAAGGAGCTGGCTATCCTCATTCAGGGCGTTCCCCGGAAAGGGATCCTCAGGGACCTGTCGTTCGGAGGAGCCAAAGTAATTCTTTTGGGATTAGCCAAGTTCATCCTGAACAAAGAAGCCGTACTGCGATTAGAAATAGAAGAACCTCGACAAGTACTCGAAATCCCCGGCACCATTATCCGCCACGAACCGGTTGAGGGAAGAAGAGACATCTCTGCGTTTGCCATTAAATTCCACGAAGACAAGGTGCCCATGACCTATAAACTCCTTCTCAGTGATTACCTGAAACAGCAGGACAAGCGAAAAGAAATCCCAACCCTCTAAAGTTTATAGACCTCCTGTCGATAAAAAGAACAGGGGGAATAGAAATTTTGTGCATGCCAAAATTTTCTTCTCTCCCTTGTCTCTCTAAATTTCGGAATAGTTTATTCCGAGTTTAGCAAAACCTTCGGCAAGGACGCCGAAACTCAAAATCAGGGAGGAGTGTATGATTATCAATCACAACCTAAGTGCCATGTTCGCTCAGAGAACTCGGGGAGTCACGGAGATAAACCTCTCCAAGAACATGGAAAAACTATCATCCGGGCTCCGGATCAACCGGGCTGGGGACGATGCTTCTGGGCTGGCCGTATCGGAAAAAATGCGGTCTCAGATTCGAGGACTACGGCAGGCCTCAGCCAACGCCATGAACGGTATCTCTTTCATCCAGACAACCGAAGGGTACCTACAGGAAACCCAAGACATTCTGCAAAGACTCCGAGAACTGGCCGTGCAATCCGCAAACGGCATCTACACACAGGAAGATCGGATGCAGATACAGGTGGAAGTCTCCCAGTTGATCGACGAAATCGACCGGATCGCTTCCCATGCCCAATTCAACGGCATGAATCTGCTTACCGGTAGATTTGCCCGCGCCGCTGGAGAAAACGTGGTAACCGCCTCCATGTACTTCCAGATTGGAGCTAACATGGACCAGAGGGAACGAGTGTACATCGGTACAATGACAGCCGCAGCTTTAGGGGTGAAACAAGTAGGAAGTGGAAAACTCCTCTCCCTCTCCACTCCGGATGACGCTAACCGTTCCATCGGAGTGATCGATGTTGCACTGCGGACAGTCAACAAGCAGCGAGCAGATCTCGGCGCCTACCAGAACCGTCTCGAGCATGCCATGAAAGGAATCGATATTGGTGCAGAGAATTTGCAAGCGGCCGAATCCAGAATCCGGGACGTCGACATGGCGGCAGAGATGGTTGAGTACACGAAGAACCAGATCTTACTGGAATCAGGCACTGCCATGCTAGCTCAAGCCAATACCAAGACACAATCCGTATTGCAACTCCTACGATAGAGTAGTATCATATAAGAGAGTGAAAGGCTTTGTTCTTTGACAAACACCCTCCGTATGCAGCTGCAAAGAGAGGTTTCGGTCTAGATCCGAAACCCTCTCTTTGTTGCTTAGGGGGAGCGGAACGGCAGGGAAGCGCGATGTGGCCCTGAAAAATTCCCCTGCAGGCATACAAAACGAAGGCGAGGGATGCCTTCGGTACATTTCAAGGAGGGTTATCCAATATGATCATTAACCACAACATCAGTGCCATGTACGCCAACCGGGAACTTAGTTTCCGAAACGTGGATGTATCCAAGAACATCGAAAAGCTGAGTTCCGGGATGCGGATTAACCGCGCAGGCGACGATGCTTCCGGATTGGCGGTCTCGGAAAAACTCCGGAGCCAGATTCGGGGTTTGAATCAAGCAACACGCAATATCCAAAACGGGATCTCTTTCATTCAAACAACAGAGGGATTCCTGCAAGAAACTCAAGACATCCTTCACAGGATTCGGGAATTGGCCGTGCAATCCGCGAACGGTATCTACACCCAGGAAGACCGACTCCAGATCCAAGTGGAAGTGTCCCAGTTGGTGGATGAAATCAACCGGATCGCGTCCCATGCCCAGTTCAATGGTATGAACATCCTAACCGGTGCCTTTGCCAAGAACTCGGCAACCGGAGCAGTGATGAGATTCCAGATCGGGGCAAACATGGACCAATCCGAACAGATTTACATCGGGACCATGACAGCTCAAGCACTCGGTCTTCAGGCGGCTCAAGGTGGACGCGGTATGATTTCCATTTCCACTGTGGAAAGCGCTAACCAGGCAATCGGAATCCTCGATGTAGCGCTGAAAACTGTAAACAAACAGAGAGCCGATCTGGGTGCATACCAGAACCGTTTTGAAATGGCCAGCAAGGGAGTGGCAATCGCGGCTGAAAACCTGCAAGCTTCCGAGTCCAGAATTCGCGATGTGGATATGGCAAGTGAAATGGTTTCTTTTGTAAAGAACCAGATCCTTACCCAGGCAAACACCGCGATGCTGGCTCAAGCCAACATGCAAACCCGATCCGTGCTTCAACTCCTAGGTTAACACAACAACAGTATTCCATTTTTCCGTTCCGCCCATCATCGAGAGATCACTGGACGTCATCTCTCGAACAAGTTTCTGGGAGGAAGGGTTCGCGCTCCCTTCCTTCCAGCCCTTTACAGGGAGGTAATTGTATGTCTATGGAAGTGACAGGTATCCCCTTTAAAAACATTGAAAGCCCCCAGTTAGCCTCACAGTTTCTCTCCTCAGGAACTCCACCCGCAGAACCTCAGAGTCCACATACACTGGAGGCAAATACATCGTTGGGAAAGGTTCCCTTTCCCATTGTGGAACAAAACCTAAAAGAACTAGAAGGATTGACAAGATTTCTAAACCGAAGACTAAAATTCTCTTTCAACGAAGAGCTCCAACAGGTGGTGGTCAAGATCGTTGATGGAGAAACCGATAAAGTAATTAAGGTACTTCCCCCGGAAGAAGTACAAAAACTTCACCTACGGATCCGGGAAACTCTCGGAATCCTATTCGATCAACTCATCTAAATCCATATAGGGGGAAATAGGGGTACTCGTGGCCGACATATCCATACCAGGGATCTCCAGTAAATATAAAACCGACGAATTGATTAAGAAACTCGTCGAAGTGGAAAAGATCCCCCTCAAACGGATGGAGGAGTCGGTATCGAATCTCAAGACCCAACAATCTACCTGGAGAGAGATCCAACAGGGATTAAGCCAACTACGGGAAAGAGCTAGAGGTCTCTTTGGTTTCCAATCCCCTTTTAATGAGCGAACAGCTAAATCCTCCGATTCTTCCATCCTTACCGCTACAGCGACTCGGGAGGCAGTAGAAGGTACCTATGAAGTGGAAATCCAGAAAATAGCCTCGGCAGATAAATTTCTATCCGATTCTCTTCCTCTAGATACCGAGATTCCGGCAGGTCGGTACGGGTTTAAGGTAGGAAACCAGGAAGTTTCCTTCCAATTTCGTGGGGGTAGATTATCGGCATTCGTGGAACTCCTGAAAGAAAAAGGGAAGGATCTGATCACTGCAGGAATCGTTAAGGATACAGCCCAAACGCAGGTACTCTATATCGAGTCCTTAAAACCAGGCAAGGAAAACCAGCTTGTCTTTACAGAAGCTTCCACCGAACTAGGGGAACGCCTAGGAATCCTGAGAAAAGATTCCTCAACCTCCAGAACAATTAAAATTGATCAAGCCTTACTATCTACTTCCAAAATAGTAAAGAATCCCTCTGCCATTCGAATCGAGGGAAACATTCTTCGGGTTGGCCCCGAAGGGGAACTTGAGATTCCTTTAACCCCACCCTTAACAATAATACCTTCGATGGTATTAGAAGCGGAAGTTCGTTTACGGAAAATCGCCGAAGGCCCTCCCCCCCCACCTCCTCCCCCTCCCGGTCCTGCGATCCCAGAAAGAGGAGGCGTTACCCTATCCGATGTTACCGTTCTTAATAGCCCTTCAAAAGTGGTTCTTCCGGAGTGGAAGCCTCCACCTCCTCCCGAAATTATTGAAGACTTCAATGTTCTATCTCTCCGAAGCGATGGAATCTCTAAACCTCTTCCTCCCGTGGAAGAATCTCTAGAGTTCCGAACAATCCAAGTCCCTCTGGAAGCCATGGGGAACAGGGTGGAATCGATTCTATTAAAGAATAGAAACTCCCTCCGTGAGTTGGAGATCAAAAGTATTCGATTGCATGATCCCTCCTCTAGGGGTGAGTATCGTCCCCTCCGTGCCGTTTCCACTGCTCAGGATGCCGAGATCTTAGTCAACGGCATTCCTTTGACTAGAAGTTCCAATACCATCGATGACCTAATTCCTGGAGTTACCCTTTCCCTTAAAAAACCTGGGGAGGGAAAGATCAAACTCTCTGTCGAACCAGACCGGGAAAAAGTGAAGGATGCCATCATCGCTTTCGTGGGAACCTACAATAGGCAGATGGCTCAGATAAACATCCTCACCCGAAAGGATGACGCTGTCCTGAACGAAATTACCTATCTAAAGGATGAAGAACGAGAAAAAGCCAAGGAAAAACTAGGTCTTTTACAAGGTGATGTAGGGCTGATGCAACTAAAAAATACCTTTCAATCCATCCTGATGAACCCCTATCCTACTCGTTTGGGGAGAGACCTATCTCTCCTTTCCCAAATTGGTATCTCGACCAATGCTCAAGCAGGGGGGGGAAAAGGGATCGATGTGTCCAAACTTCGGGGATACTTGGAAATAAATGAACCAGTTTTAGATTCCGCGTTGCAGAAGAACTTTCAAGCAGTGAAGGATCTCTTCGGTTATGACTCGGATGGAGATCTAGTACCCGATTCAGGAGTAGGAGTTTCCATGGACACCTTCCTCCGTCCGTATGTGCAAACGGGAGGAATCATCGCCATGAAGCTGAGCACGCTCGACACTCAGATTTCCTCTACCAATCGAAGAATCGAATCTTACAATCAATATTTAAACCGGTACGAACAAGATCTCAAACGAAAATATGGAGCCATGGAAAGCACCCTCAATTCACTAGAAAAGAGTTCTGCAGCGATCGAAAGGTTTAACAGCGGAAACCAAAACAATCGATAATGTGAGTAAGGAGCTATCCGTGAAGATTACCCTTGACGGCCAACCACTGAACTATACCCTCGAAGGAGAACAAAACCTCTACCAGGTTCTTGCTAGTATCGCCCAATGGTTGCGTCCACAGAAAGCAGAAATAACCCATCTTTCATTGAACGGCAAACCGATCGATCATTGGGATCAAAAAGAATTCGAAAATATTCCTATAAAGGAAATCGACCAACTGGATATTACCACGGCCACAGAAACCGAACAGGAGTTCAATGAATTGGAAATTCTTCTTCACTACTTTTATGTATTGAAGAACGCATTGGAAGGGAAGCAACACAACTCTTTGATGGAAATCCTTAAAGAGTATCACCATGTACAACCCCCATTGGAGCATTATCTCCGTAGTGTGTTCATGACAGAAGGAAGCGCTCGCTTTCCCATCCAAGGGGTTCCCACGAAGGAAGAGGAATGGAAACAAGCAGAACAGTTCGTTCAAAGAATTGTATCTTTGCTCGAGTCTCGCTTGTATGAAATCACTCATCCTTATGAAGCGTGTGAAGCTCTAATCCCTATCTTGGAGCAAACCAAGCAGGAGATCGAACATACCTCCGTACTCCTACAAACCGGTCGAGATCGAGAGGCTATACGAAACGTTCTTTCCTTCATTGAGATCCTATCGAAAAGTCTTCGAATTCTTGCTCGTTTGCGCTCATCGGATATTCGGGTACAAGAGATACATAAAACCCTCTCCCAACCCTTGAAAGAACTGAACGAAGCTTTTCTCCATAGAGACTCGGTCCTCATTGGGGACCTTTTGGAGTATGAAATTGCCCCCAAACTGGAAGAACTCCGCACTCTGTTGTCGATGACCCTAACGGAACGCACGTCATGATCCTCCTTCAGACCCAATACCAGTTTTTTGCGAAACCAGACCCAACCCAAAGTCTAATCGCCATTATCGTTCTGGGAATCCTATTAGGTTCCTTTCTGCTCTGGGCCATTCTTACCTCGCGCACCAGTAGTAAATCCGGAGCCTACAGCAGGAGAGCCTTTCGAAAGCGGGCAAAGAAGTTAGGATTATCCCGGGCTCAGATCCATCAGTTGGAATACTATCTGAAAGCAACAAAATACTTGAGTCCTCTACGAGTTCTAGAAAACAGCAAGGCTCTCGATGGTTTTCTTCGCAAAGCTCTTTCATGGATCGATACACAGAACCTATCGGAAGAGGAAAAGGAAAAACGGAAGTTTAACCTTTACCAGATCCGACAGACTATCGAAGCAAATACTCGGGAAGAAAAGATCCTCTCCTCCACCTTGAGCCTTCCCCTCCATACCGAAGTTACCATCAAGACCCCATCGGGAGAATCCTACCCCAGCTACATTACCTCCAACATGCAAAGTATGCTTGGCTTGGAATGCCCGATCGCGGAAGAAAAAGGGAAAGGATATCCCTGGAAAAAGGACGAAGAATTGGGAATCGTGATTGTGAGAGGGGGAACTGAGGTCTATGCCTTCAAAACAAAAGTCCTTGGATACAAACGAGTAAGAGGGGTGCTATCGGTCTTCGTGGCCCATGGTCGAAATTTGAAACAGATCCAGAAACGAAAGTATAGACGAAAAGAAATCTCGAAACCGGCTATCTTCTATCCTGTGGAAGTCGTTCAAACGAACAAAGGTAAAGAAATAGAAAAACAAGCAGTGGTGAACAGGAACCGCAGAGGCCTAGGAACGCTACAGGACATCTCAGCAGGAGGGTGCGCTATCCTTACCCGGAGCCCCCTGGCCGCAGGCACTTTGATTCGGATTGAGTTCGAAACCGAACGGGGAAAGCCAATTGTAGGGTACGGAAAAGTGAAAGGGGTAACGAAGATACCTCGTGGAGGAATCATGCACATCCAGTTCACCAATGTGTCTCGACAACATTTAACTAAAATTCTCGACTACATCTATGAGTACACTCCCACGACTACGAGTGCAGGAATATCAGCTTGACCTTCGTCTCTTTTTCTCGTAAACAATTTCTATGAAAATAGTGGAGTTGAAAGAGCTGGAAAGAAAGAATGGGGAACTTCACTACCGAAAAGTCTACACCGCAAAAGCAGTACTGCAATTCCCACAGGAAACAATCGAACGTCCTATCGAAATAATCATCGAACATACCCCATTAGGCCAGGTGCACACGAAGGTGAGTCTTCAAGAACCGATCAGTTACCCTTTGCTACCAGTCTTGAAAGATCTTTCTTCTTACGCTTCAGACTTATACAGAAAGGGGCAACTACCCTGATCCAGTATCTTTCCATATCTCCCGAGAATACCCGTGAAATCGGGAGAAACATCGCTTCTCATCTACAAGGAGGATCCATTCTTCTCCTGGAAGGGAGCCTAGGGAGCGGAAAAACCACTTTCGCCCAAGGAGTAGCAGAAGGGTTAGGCATCACCGAACCGATTCTGAGCCCTACCTACCTGTATGTGGTCGAATACGAAGGGAAAATTCCTCTGTACCATATAGACCTATACAGGGTAGAAGAGGAGGATTTTTTGGATGAGTTGGGGCTTCGGGAACTGCTCTATGGAAACGGGGTATCCATCGTGGAGTGGTGGACCAAGTTCCCCGAATTCTTCCCCGAAAAGGCGATCCGCGTAACCCTTGCGATTCTTGCAGAAGGAAATAGATCCATTAAGATAGAAGGTTTGAATCTATGAACCTATTGGCTATCGATACTTCCACTGAGGTCCTTTCCATTTTCGGCTCTACTGGATCAAAAACGATGGAGCTCACTCGAGACATCGATCTACGACATTCCGAACAACTCATCCCCCTGGTAGATTGGGTGCTTGGACAACTCTCCCTCAGACCAAAGGATTTAAATCTGGTTATAACAGCGGGTGGTCCGGGTTCTTTCACGGGACTGCGGATCGGGATGGCCTTTGCCAAGGGACTTGCGGGAGGTATTGGATGCCCCTACGTAAGCGTGTCGATTCTCGATGCCTATGCAACCCGTTTTTCCCTGGTTTGTAATTCTTTCATTGCACCGATAATCGACGCCAAAAAGCAGCGTTTTTACACAGCTCTATGGAAAGGGCCCCAGCGGGTCTCGGAATACCTGGATATCCCCCCCAAAGAGTTTCGTCTCTTGATACCAAGGGATCAATCCTGTATCCTTACCGGACCTCACGCACACCTTCTAAAAACGCATCTCTCCGAAGATACCTTTCTTCTCGATCCTTCGTACCGTTGCGGAGCAGCCCCCCTATTGGCTAAACTAGGGATAGAAAAATTCCAACTAGAAGGTCCCGCCCGGGATGATGAAGGGCCCCTCTATGTAAGAAAGAGTGATGCGGAGATAGCAAAGAACGAGCTATGAACGAAAAGAATACAAACGAAGTAGAAGAATTGTCCGAACTGGAAGAATTGATTCCTGAAGAAAGCATTGCTCCCGATTTCGGGGTCAGAGATTCAGCAGAGGAGAACAAATTCCTACTAGAAAATCCCTGCGCGAAAGGATGGTTACTCTCCTTTCAAGCCCACAGCATGCCTTGGATCCTACTAGATAAGAAGTTGAATCTTCTCTGGCGAAATAGAGCTCACGAGACTTTGTATCCGGACTTCAAACCAGGGGATAATTTTATTGCCTATTTTTACAAACACTTGGGAGAAGAAGAAATCGGTAGAATCTATCGATCTCTCCGATCGAAGGAACAAGGGTATAGCTACCAGGGCAGATTGGAATACAAGACAATAGAACGGGCAAAAATAATTGCTAATATTACACTGTCTCCCCTCTTTCTCGAACCTGAGGGAAAGGATGATCCGATAGGGTTTGCCTGCCATTTCGATGATGTCACTTCCGATATCCAGAATATCCTCAGGCAAACCTTCAAGAGTTTACTGGAAGCCTCGAAACTGAAAGACAATGATACGGGGAACCATATAGAACGGGTAAACGCCTATTCTGCCCTGTTGGCCGAGTACCTCTTTCACAAAAGGTTGTTTCCCCAGATCGACCAGGATTTCATAAACGATATCGGGTTCCTCGCAGCTATGCACGATGTAGGGAAAATCGGTACCCCCGATGATATCCTAAACAAGAAAGGCCCATTGGAACCATGGGAATGGGATATCATGAAGGAGCATACCAAGAACGGAGCTTTCCTCCTCAGCACATACCCAAACCCAATGGCCAAAGAAATTGCTCTCTCCCATCATGAAAAATGGGATGGTACCGGATATCCCTATGGCTTGTCAGAAGATATGATTCCCCTTTCTGCTAGGATCGTAGCTCTATCGGATGTGTACGATGCCTTGCGTTCCAAGAGAAGCTACAAGGAACCCGTGGGACATGAAGGTACGATGAACATCATCCAAAAGGGAATCGGTGCCCACTTCGATCCCCGGATTGGAGAAGCAGCTCTGCAGTTACAAAAGGAATTCAATGCTATCTATACCCGCTTAGCTGATCCATGATTCACTAGGTTTCATCCTCTTGCTCTTGCTTCTTCTGTTCTAGAAAAGGTTCTAATGAAGGCAATGCGCCCGTGCTCTGTAAGGCTTCGCGGTTCTCCCTCTGTATATTTTCATATACCTCTTTCCGATAAACCTTTACCTTCTTTGGAGCTCGGATTCCCAATTTTACCTGATCTCCCTTAATATCGACGACGGAGATTTCAATGGAATCTCCGATCATGATACTCTCATTGGCCCGTCTGGATAGTATCAACATACTCAGTCCTTCAATGCCGCCAATTCATCCAGAATCACGTGCTTCACCCTCCAATTGGGATTGAGGGATATGGATTGACGGCCGATTTTCTTCTTACGATTGATCAAGACAGGGCCTTGAAGGTTGGCTGTCATCCGATTCTGGTTCTCTGGTATGGTTACAATAGAAAAAACCAGTAGATCATCGGGTTGGTCCAACTGGAGGTCCTCCAAATCTTCCTCCGCTACATCAGGGGTATAATCTGGTCGGAATACGAGTGGGTTGATAAGAACAAAGGCAATTTCCGGAACATCGAGAGATTGTAGCCAGTAGAATGGTTGTTGACTGGCATCCAAGAGAGCAAAAACCTTGAACTGTTCGAAACCAATCAATCCATTGGGGAATCGGATCACTTGTCTTTCATCGATTTCTAGAGGGCCATAGGCCTTTGTGACGATCTTCATATCACCTCAAGAAATCTAGGAGGGTAGGTTGTAAGATCCGGGCTGCAGTCGACAGAGCAGCCTGATGGGTATTTTCCATCAATTTTAAATCGATTATAGCGGCGGTCATGTCTAGATCCTTCGTTTGAGAGTACATTTCTTTCATGTCTGGAATCTCGGTTTGTAATCGAGCATAGGTATACTCTAACCTCTTTCCCTGTGCACCAATATCCCCCAATGTAGCGAGAAGGCTATTTAGAGCGTTATCGATCCCCCGTAATGCCCGCCCCCCCACATCGATGGAATTTCCTTTAAACAGTTCATCCCTTAACCTGATCACCATATCGAATACCGATCCCCCAAAGGTTCGAACGGTGGGATCCAAATTCGCGGGGGGTGGAGAAGCTCCATCCCGCAAAAGCCCAAGTTCCTGTAACACCCTACCATTTGGAGTATCCTGCAACCAGATCTGATGAGGGGTGGTAGATTCTATCACGAGGCTTCCTCGAACGGGATCCAATCTTGCCTTTACCGGTGCTTCCGAATCGTTGATCTTTGCGATGATGGCATGAATCGAGTCCCCTGCTTTCAGATCGATTCCCACCCCATCGATGAAGATCCTTGCATCTTCTCCGAGAACATACTCAGTAGCATCTACGGCTGAATAAATCTGCTGATTCTCTGCCCAGAAGACCCGATTCCCGGGATAATTCAACCGCATATAGATGCCGTCGGAGACTTCTGCCCGGTTTTCTGTGATTGTCCCTATATATTCCACCTGGGTGATGACATTTTCCCCCATACCCCCTACGTTGCCGAGCACTGCCCTGAACGGTAACGAACCTGTCTTATCTCCCGAAAATAGGGTAGTCCCATCGCCATTGCGAGCATTGGCGATCTCTACTAGTTGATTCAAGAGTTGATTCACTTCTATCCCCAGAGCTCTTAGGTCTTCCTTTGCATAGACACCGTTTGCTCCCTGGACTGCAAGCTCTCTCACCCTTTGAAGGATCTCCACAGCTTCTCGCACTTTGTCTTCCGTGATTTTTAGATTCCCTTGGGCATACTCCACGTTTTTACTGAACTGTTCCAGCCGATGGATGGTTGATTGGTAGCGAACGGCGTGGGCAGCCGCAGTAGGATCATCCCGTAGATTCAGAATTCGGGTTTGACCTGCCATTTTATTCTGCACCGAATTCATCCGATATTCCCGTTCTCGCATATAGAACTGCATATCGGTGTTGGGCATATGGGTACTAATCCGTTTCATTCTTTCTTTACGCTCCTATCCTATTGATAATGGTATCAAGCATCCGGGTAAACTCGGAGATGAATCTAGCCACGGCAGCATATCCGTGCTGGAACTTGATCATCTCCGCCACCTCTTCGTCGATATTCACCCCCGAAAGGGATTCTCTCATGTCCCGAAGATCCTTCATGATCTGTTGTTGAGTGCGAAGCATGATCTCTGCCTGCTCTCCTTTGAGACCAATCCCCGCAATAGCATCTGCAAAGTAGTCATCGAAAGTAGTCTTTTTTCCAATCATCACGGGATGGTTCCTTAAAGAGGCAATGGCCAGTGCGGCCGCACCATCCCCTGGTTGACCCGGCCTTCCAGCCGTTCCAAAGGAAGCTACGATGGAGGCAGGTTCCAGAACAAGTTCTCGGTTCACTTCGATCCATCCACTGGGATGCGATAGAGGGGCTACAGCATACGAGAGACCCCCTCCCTGGAGGGAAAACACCGCATCCGCCCTACCCCAATCGAAAGCGCCCTCGGGACCGGATTGTCTAAGGATCCCTGAGTATCCCACGAGGAACTGTCCCGTATCTTCCAAATGGCGAATAACAAAATCAGGAAACGCCACATCGGAGGAAGGGGTCCCTTTCAAAGAGAGTCTCCCATCTCTATCCAACCGCGCCGTGATTTCTGCTCCGGAAGTATTGATTCTCTGGATCACATCCCCGACGGTATCGGTAGCATGGTAGGGCACTCGAATGCTCCCTTTAGGGCCGGGAAGAATCAATTCTCCCGAGATTCCCAGGATATCTTGTGGATTGAGTATGTGGGCGCCATTGATCCGGAAGATGTAACTAGAATCGTACGCTCCATCCCCATTCTGGTCATAGTTGCCGGCTAAATTATTTATGGAAGGATACTC
Organism: uncultured Spirochaeta sp.; assembly: GCA_937140905.1. GTDB lineage: Bacteria > Spirochaetota > Spirochaetia > DTKZ01 > DTKZ01 > DTKZ01. The sequence goes on along the minus strand of CAKZQO010000105.1, from coordinate 2,090 downwards.
GGTAAAGAAATCATTTCCCGTTTTTTGGTTCAGTCCGTACCCCGCCCTATGGATTTCGTTTACTAGATCTATGAAATTTAGGGTAAACGTATCGAGATTCTGGATCTCGCCCCGCACATCTCGATCCCGTAGTTCGAAAAGAGCGGCGAGTTTGCCTCCTCTTAAGAGCACATCCTCCCCATCCCTCTGCCAGAAGATCCTGCTATACCCTTCATTCCGTGGATCCCCTTCGATCCCCAAGGCCTGATATTTGTTTCCCTGAACGATGTGATATCCACCCGTATGAAGGATGAACTCATCCGGGTCCCGCCTTTCCACGGTTATATCCAGGTAGCCTGAAAGTTTTTCTACCAACAAGTCTCTCCGATCCAACAAGTCGTTGGGATTGTCTCCCATCGCTAAGGACTTCAAGATTCGATCGTTTAAGGCCGCAATATCCTTTAGAAGGGTGTTCACTTCCCCCACGCTAACTTTGATCTCATCCTCGATCATGGCTCGTGTTTGCTTAAGAGAATGGTAACGAGCGTGGATGGCATCGATTAGGGTTTTTCCCCGCTCAAGAACTGCCATCCGAGCCGCCATCTCCGAAGGATGGATGGATAGTTCCTGCCAGGCACTCCAGAATCGATCCAACTGGGATCGAATAGATACATCCATTGGCTCGTTGTAGATTTTTTCCACCATAAGGAGATACTTGTCTCGGGTTTGCCAGTAGGTCTCACCATTTGCCTGGGCAACGATTCGGCTTTCCAATAGATCGTCCCGAATCCGTTCGACTTTTGCTATGTCGGTCCCTTGACCAATCTGTCCGGGAGTTTCCTCTCTAGTCAGACCTGGTACGTAGAGGGGATCGGTAGGCTTCAACTGAACTCGTTGACGTGAGTACCCTTCTGTGGAGGCGTTACTTAGGTTATGGCCGATCGTGGAAAGCCCCTGGGTGTGGGAAATTAATCCCCGTTTTCCCAGTTCGATCCCAGAAAATGTAGATTGCATCCCTTGCCTCCTACAAAGCCTGATTCACAAGGAGAGGTTGGGTCGATTCTTTCGGAACCCCCTTATGGGAATACACGCGGTGCTTCCAACCTGGAACCAAGGTATCCATGAATTTCCCCATGGTAGATAAGGTAGAGGCACAGTAAGTATCAATTCCACTTGTGAGTCCTTCCACAACTACAACGGCATGCTTCAATTCCCGGTGCAAGCTAAACAGTTCTTCCCTCGTTTCATTGGAAAACCGGAAACAAAAATCGTAAAAGGACTCCCCTTCTCCTACCCCTAATAATTCCTTCAACTCCCGATACATTGTTTCTCTCTTTTCGTCGAGACTAACCAGTTCCCTTGCAGTGGTCTTTAGAGATTTCAACATGGGATTAAGGTCTTTCCACTTTCTAGATAGGATTCCTGCCTGAAGTTTTTGTTCTAAATCGATAAACCTATGAAATGTGGCTATTTCTTCCCGCAAGATGTTTTTCAAACCTTCGATTTTCTGGATACTACTTTCCATTCTACCCCTTCTCCTCTAATGGAGATTATCGACGGGTTTCCAGAGGAATTGTAGATGTTTTCCTTCGTTGCAGAATTCGCCATTTCCTGTTATTTTATAAAGAAAAATCCGCAAAGGAGAACGTATGCCTAAACCAGACAAAGACTTGATTATTATTGGCGGAGGAGCAGCAGGCCTAACTGCAGCCCAGTATGGGGCAAGGGCAAACCTTAAAACCCTCCTGATTGAAGAAACTGCCCTAGGAGGGCAAGCTCTCATCATCGAGGGATTAGAAAACTATCCTGGTTTTCCTGAACCAATTTCAGGGTTCGAGCTGGCCCAGCGGTTTGAACAACAAGCCCGCAATTTCGGAGCGGAATTCCTAACCGCTTCTGTCAAGAAAGTTCAAAAAGCTGAAGAACTCTTTAAGATAGAAACCTCCTCTGGAGTATTTACCTCCTATGCAGTGATCATCGCAACAGGAGCAAAACATAGAATGCTAAATGTGCCAGGCGAAAAAGAATTGGCAGGGAAAGGGGTCTCCTACTGTGCCACCTGCGATGGTCCTTTTTTTAAAAACCAAAAGATGTTGGTAGTAGGAGGGGGG
>CAKZQO010000104.1 GCA_937140905.1 uncultured Spirochaeta sp. | reverse complement strand
AATTGACAGGATAAGATGAAAATATTTGCTATAGCAGCTATAGCAAATATAGAAGTTATTTTCATTAATCTAACCCTCCTTTTCTTATTAATTCGGTAATAAATTTTACTACACTATCCTCAATAAATCAAACAAAACAACTCTAAACGAGAACAACACAAATTCCCTCTTGCGGGCTTGAGTGCTCAGTGGTATACTTAATGGTATAGACAACTATACCAAAGAGGATGGATATGATTCCAATACAGCTGGATCCTAAAAGTCCTGTGCCTCTGTTTCGTCAGATTGTAGAACAGATCTTGCGGTTAGTTCGGGAAGGCAAACTTCCGGAGGGTAGTCGCCTTCCCTCAGAACGTGAATTGAGCGAGGAGCTACACCTTGCTCGGGGTACCGTAAAAAAAGCGTATGAAGAGCTATCCCGTGAAGGGATCATAGAAGTACGGAGAGGGCAAGGTACCTTCGTGATTGGGATTTTAGAGCCGGCAGAAGCAGGAAGGAAAGAAAGGGCCTTGCTTCAAATCGGCCGTTTATTGGATGAACTGGAACGGATGCGTTTTACTCCTCGAGAAATCGAAACCCTCATTCATATCAGCCTGCTGGAACGTTTGGAAAAGAAAGAAACTTTCCATGTGGCGGCGGTGGACTGCAATTCTGAGTCCCTCGATATGTTCCATAAGCAACTGGCCTATATGCGAGGGATCGATTTGAAAAAATTTCTTCTTCACGAGATCTTAGAAAACCCTTCTTTGATTTCTCGCTTGTCACCCTTCAAGCTCATCATTGTGACCTCTACCCATTACGGGGATCTGGTCCAGGCTGCTCCTTCCTTGAAAGAACGGATCGTTCAAGTTGCGGTGTCACCAAGTCCGGAAACGATCCTGGAGCTAGGGAACATTGGGCCTGATGATACCGTAGGGATCGTGTGCGAAAGTAAAACATTTTCTCAAATTATCCAGAATAAACTGAAGGAACTTCGTATCACCCCCAAACGGATAGAGACCTTGCTGATAGGTGGGGAAACGGATGTAATGGAGTTTGTTAAAGGAAAGGATGTAGTCATCATCCCGCCTGGATACTCCTTTCAAGTTAGTAAAGAGAACAAAGCTTTATTCCAACGGTTCCGAGAGGAAGGGGGAAAGACTATACAGTTTGAGTACCGGATCGAGCGAGGATCGTTACTACACTTGGAAGAGCGGATTAAAGAGGTGTGGAAATGAGTAGTAGTGGCAACACCTCGAAAGGGAAAATCGTTCTGGGAGTCATTGGGTACGATTGCCATTCGGTGGGAAACAAGATTTTGGAAGTATTTTTTAACGAGAAGGGATTCCAGGTAATCAACCTAGGGGTCATGGTTAGCCAGGACGAGTTTATTGATGCTGCCATCGAGACTGCAGCCGATGCCATCCTGGTATCTTCTCTATATGGACATGGTCTGATCGATTGTCAGGGATTTCGGGATCGATGCGTGGAACGAGGGATAGAGGATATCATCCTCTACGTGGGCGGGAATCTGGTGGTAGGGAAAACCCCCTTTTCGGAAGTAGAAGAAAAATTCAAACGGATGGGGTTCGATCGGGTATTCCCACCGGATGTGGACCTGGAAGAAGTAGCCCGATTACTGGAGCAGGACATTCATGCACGAAGAAATGGTAAGCATTGACATTGGATCCACCTACACGAAAGGAGCCTTGTTCATCCGTACGGAAGAAGGATTACGCTTCCTTCGAAAGTCCATCACGCCAACTACGCAGGAAGATCTGTCGCAGGGATTTGGAACGGTGTACACCCAGTTGACGGGTCTACCGCACGAAGGGCTCTCAGCGAGAAGGATGGACAAAAGAGGAACAAAGGAGACTCCAAGAATTCGTTTTTCCAGTTCCGCTAAAGGGGGATTACGAATTGCGGCTGTAGGGTTAGTACCAGATCTAACGTTACAGATAGCCCGTCTAGCGGCCTGGTCGGCCGGGGGTAAAATCGTCGCGGATTCATCTTACAAGCTCAGGAGTGAACAAGTAACAACCATCCTTGGAGCATCACCAGACATCCTTCTTTTTACCGGAGGTACGGATGGGGGAAATGAGGAGACGGTTCTCTGGAACGCCAGGCAACTAGCGAGCTCTCCCTTCCAGGGAACGATTCTCTATGCGGGGAATGCGGCGATTCGAGGGGAAGTTTTAAGGATTTTAGAGGGAAAACGAGTTGTAGTAGCCCCTAATGTGATGCCTCGTGTGGGAGAAATCAGAATCGAGGAAACTCGACAAGCTATCCAACGGATCTTTCTAGACACTATCGTGGAAGGGAAAGGGTTAAAACAAGTGCAAGAGTTCTGCAGAACAGAACCTGTTCCGACTCCCGCGGCTGTGTTCGATTTGGTGGAAGCTATTGGGACCCATCAGAAGGGATGGGATCGGTTCTGTGTAATCGATCTAGGGGGAGCAACCACGGATGTGTATTCGGTGGGGGAAGCTTTCTGGGGAGAGGAGGGGGTAGTCCTGAAAGGGATTCGAGAACCAAGGGTGAAACGCACCGTGGAGGGGGATCTGGGAATTCGGGTAAGTGCGGCTACACTCTGGGATACGGTTCGGCCCTTCTTCCCATTTTTTATTAAATGCATTTGGAACGATGCGATAAGTGGAGGAGAAGTCATCCAGGAGCTGCAGGGATCCATGGAAACCAAGTCAATTGTTTTAAGCGAAGCTCCTACCGAGGAGGAAATCCATCGGTATGTAGAAAAGGTGACCATGGATACCTCCTATCTACCCGATTCAGAACGAGAAAAAAGGATTGATCGGTTTCTGGTCCTATCCGCGGTGACAATTGCCACCCTTCGACATGCAGGAGTTCTGGAAGAAACCTACACTCCCGCTGGCAGGATCTTCCTCCAATCCGGAAAAGACTTAAGGCCTGTGAAGACTATCATAGGAAGCGGTGGCTACCTTTCATTGTTTGATCTGGGTGAACCTCTCAGGCTTCTGTTTCGCAAGGTCTCCAAGGGTGAGCACGAATCAAGGAAAAAAGAAGATGATGCATCGCTATTAGATCTGAGATGCAGCACCAGTACACGTATTCCATTGGTTCCGACAAATCCCGTCTATTATCGAGATGCTTCATATATGTTCCCTTTACTGGGGAACTACGCGAAAGAGTATCCAAAAGAAGTTTCTAAATTGGCAATCGAGGCCTTAGTTCCTGAGTCGAACACTGTGTTGCATCAGGAGGTAGGATGAAAGGGTTGGAACGTATTCGAAAGGCGGAGTTTCTGCAGGAACGCGAGACGGTACTGACGAGTTGGCCCACAGGGAAGGAGGTGGATCTACGAGAAGCGATTACTTACCAGAAAAAGATCCCAGAATCCAAGCGGTTTTCCCTTGCCATGGAAGAGGCAAAGAAAACGAGAACGCTTCTTACCCAACCAAGGGCAGGAGTGGCCTTGCCGGAAGAGCATATCCGGCTATTGAAATACCTGGAAACAGAAGGGGAGGCGGACCTATTACCCACTACGATCGATGCCTATACCCGACAGAACCGATACACGGAGGCTCAGGAAGGAATTGAAAAGTCATTGGCCGCTGGGAAATCTCTATTGAACGGATTCCCGGCAGTGAACCATGGAGTGAAAGTCTGCAGGCAGGTAACAGAAGCAGTGGCAAGACCCGTCCAAGTACGACATGGGACCCCTGATGCACGGTTACTGGCGGAAATCACCCTCGCAGGAGGGTTCACTAGCTTCGAAGGTGGGGGAATCTCGTACAATATTCCCTATGCGAAGAAGGTTCCCCTGGAACAATCCTTGAAATATTGGAAGTACGTGGATGCTCTGGTTGGATACTATGAAGAGGAAGGGGTACGAATCAATCGGGAGCCCTTTGGCCCATTGACGGGAACCTTGGTCCCCCCCTGCATCAGTCATGTGGTGGGGATCCTCGAGGGGCTCTTCGCTTTGGCACAGGGAGTAAAATCCATCACGTTAGGTTATGGACAGGGAGGAAACCTCATTCAGGATGTGGCAGCTGTTCGGACCTTGCGTCAGCTGGCAGAGGAGTATTTCACCTCGGAAGGATTCACCGATTACCATCTAACCATCGTATTCCATCAGTGGATGGGAGGGTTTCCAGAGGACGAAGCGAAGGCTTTTGCCGTGATTGGATGGGGAACCGTGGCAGCTGTGTTCTCTGGCGCGGAAAAGGTAATCGTTAAGTCCCCCCATGAAGCGTTCGGGATTCCCACGAAAGAAGCCAATGCGGAGGGGTTACGGGCTACCCGCCAGTTGATCCACATGCTAACCGACCAATCGATGCCTGAGAGCGCCGAATTGGCTCGGGAAAGCGAGCTGATCCGCGAAGAGGTAAAAGCAATCCTAGACAGAGTATGGAACCTGGGAGAAGGGAATTGGGAGACAGGAACGATCCGGGCCTTTCAATCGGGAGTACTGGATGTTCCGTTTGCTCCATCCTTATTCAACTTAGGGAAAATCCTTCCGGCCCGGGACAATGATGGTTATATACGGATCCTCCAGCCTGGTAATGTGCCTTTGGGGAAGAAGATTTTGGATTATCATCGGGAACGGCTGGAAGAGCGGGCAAAAGTGGAAGGCAGGCCGGTTAATTTCCAGATGGTGACGGATGATATCTACGCCATCAGTAAGGGACATTTAGTGGGGCGACCAAGGTCGAATTTGGGTCCCAAATTCAGGGCGCACAGGGAAGTAAAAGAACGTTCAGTTTAAGGAAGGTTCAGGATGAAAATCAAGCGGGTTCTATTCGCTCCAGGTACTTCTGCCTTCTTCTTCGACGATCAGCGAGCCATCAAAGCGGGCGCTAGTCACGATGGATTCGTGTACGTGGGGAAACCTGTGACTCCAGGTTTCTCTCGCATACGGGAAGCGGGCCAGAGTATCTCGATCCTTCTGATGCTAGAGGATGGATCGTTGGCAGTGGGAGACTGTGCCGCCGTACAGTACTCAGGCGCGGGGGGAAGGGATCCGCTTTTTCTCGTGTCTCAATACCTTCCCCTTCTGGAGCAGAAAGTCAAACCCTTCTTAGAAGGGAAAGAAGTAAGTTCCTTTCGCGCTTTAGTGGAAGAGATCAAACCCTTTGAGCAAGGCCCCCAGAGACTCCATACAGCGATCCTCTATGGGTTGACCCAAGCGCTCTTGGATGCTTGTGCTCTCTCTCGTCGCAAGCTCATGTGCGAGGTGATCGCGGAGGAGTATGGCTTACCCTTAGTGCCAGAACGGGTCCCTATCTTCGCACAAACGGGGGATGAACGGTACACTAACGTGGACAAGATGATCCTGAAGAAGGTGGATGTCCTGCCTCATGGGTTGATTAATAATATTCCGGATAAACTTGGGTATGAGGGGGAGAAACTACGCGAGTATATCCGGTGGATCGTCCAGCGGATCGAAACCCTTCGTCCAGGTGAAGAGTACCGGCCTACCCTTCACTTCGATGTATATGGAACGTTGGGACTCGCCTTCGATGGCAACCTGGACCGGATTGCTTCTTACTTGGCAAGTCTGGAGAAGGATGCAAAAGGATTGCCCCTATACATTGAAGGTCCCGTGGATATGGAAGAAAAGGGAAGACAGATAGAAGTGCTACGGCAAATAAAGGAGCGGCTTTCCGTCCTTGGTTCCCGGGTAAAGATTGTGGCGGACGAATGGTGTAATACGTACGAGGATATCCGGGAGTTCACCGATGCCCAGTGCTGTAACATGGTTCAGATTAAAACACCAGATCTAGGGGGAATCGAGAACATTGTAGAAAGCGTGTTGTACTGCAAAGCGCATGGGATGGAGGCGTATCAGGGGGGAACCTGCAACGAAACGGATATATCCGCCCGGGTATGTGTCCATATAGCCTTGGCTACGAAACCCCATCGGATGCTGGCAAAACCAGGGATGGGATTCGACGAGGGCTTTAGCATTGTGCGAAACGAGATGGAGAGAGCACTGGCTGTTTTAAGGGCTCGGAAGGAGGATCGAGGATGAAGGAAAAGAAACATCAGAAGGAAAAAGATAAGAAAAAGAAAAAAATCATCAGCCGTAAACCAACTCCTAGAGTCCGGGAAACGGAAGAGATGGAGGGGAGAAAACAAAGACTTCTCAATGCAGCCCTGGATCTGGAGAGGCGGGATCCAAAAGAATTGGATCGATTGTTCCCCGATGGATTCAAGGTACTGAGCCCTACGGCGATTCTAGGGTATGGATTTCCGCCGGAATCCTTCCTCCGGGGAATAGAACGGAATCCGCAGTTAATCGCTGTGGATGGAGGGTCTACAGACCCAGGACCCTTTTACTTGGGATCGGGGAAATCCTTCACCAACCGAGCCTTTGTCAAACGAGATCTCCGGTTCATGCTGGTGGAGGGAATCAAACGGAACATACCCGTGGTAATTGGTACAGCGGGTGGTTCAGGGGCTTTGCCCCACTTAGAGTGGTGCAAAGAGATTATTCTCGAAATCGCCAGGGAGGAAGGATTGTCCTTCCAACTGGGCATCATTCCAGCGGATATTCCCAAACCCGTAGTCCTGAAGGCTTTGGAGGAAGATGCCCTAAAACCCCTTCCCTTCGTTCCTCCGGTGAATCGACGTGCCATTGAGGAAAGCCCCTATATTGTGGCCCAGTTCGGAGTGGAGCCCATCATTGAAGCTCATCGGAGGGGTTGTGAAGTGATCCTATGCGGCCGGTGCTTCGATCCCGCAGTGTTTGCCGCCTTACCTATCATGCTAGGTTTTGATCCCGGGCTCGCCCTTCACATGGGAAAGATCCTCGAATGTGCTGCCATTGCCGCTACCCCTGGATCGGGAGCGGATTGCGTATTGGGGATTTTGAAGGGGGATTGCTTCATTCTGGAAAGTTTGAATCCTGCTAGAGTCTTTACCAGCGCTTCTACCGCGGCCCACACTCTCTATGAAAAGTCCGATCCCTATCACCTGTATGGTCCGGGAGGGATGATCAATCTGGAGCAGACAACCTTCACTGAATTAGGGAATGGACGGGTAGAGGTTCGGGGAAGTAGATTCGAACCAATCCAGCCGTACACGGTGAAGCTGGAAGGGGCCCGTCCAATTGGTTTCCGTACTGTATGCCTGGCAGGCGTGCGAGATCCCATCATGATCGAGGGGATCGATCGAATCCTAGAGGAAGTGAAGACACAGGTTACATCCCTCATGGAAAAGGAAGGAATCAAGGGGACCCTCTATTTTCATCTGTATGGGAAGAATGGGGTAATGGGAAGTCGGGAGCCAAACCAGAGCTCTAGCCATGAGCTGGGGGTCCTGATCGATGCGATAGGGGAAACCCAGAAGGACGCGGACACCCTATGTAGTGTAACTCGATCCACCCTTTTACACTACGGGTATAAGGGAAGGATCGCCACAGCCGGGAACCTGGCGTTTCCCTTTTCCCCCTCGGATACTCCCATGGGAGAAGTGTATGAGTTCTCCCTGTACCACTTGATGACGATCAATAGCCAGCGTCTATTTCCCTTGAAGGTAGAACAGGTGGGAGGAAAGAAATGAAGCGAAGTATCCTCGAAGTAGCCCGGGTTATCCGATCCAAGAACTCAGGGCCCTACGAATTGACGTTGGATATTCTGTTCAAGGATCGAAAATGGTACGAACTGTTCAAAAACCGGAAGATCGTGAACGAGGAATTGATTGCCCAACTCTATAAGGTAAAACAGGAAGAAATACTGGGGATCATCTGGTTCGAGCCCGTTTCTGCGGTTAAGATCACCATCCGACGACCCTGCCCCTCAGGGTCCCCCGGAGATACAGACATATATGGGGCCCAGCAACATGCTCCCCTCCTGGGAATCGAGTTTGATGCGGAGGAGTGATAAAAATTACTATGGATAGAACACCCCCACCGCCTGCTGGAAGGTTCGGCTACCATGAGACCCTCATCTATGCCACCTACTATGCCCCCCGGGGAAGGTTGCGGCTATACATGCTGGGGGGAGAACTGGCACGGAGGTACCTTTACCCTACTGATCTATTGATTGGAATCATCGGAGCGGAGGGTTCGGGAAAATCCACCCTGATACGCGGTCTATTCCCTGGATTGGAATTGACCAACGATGACGATGGAGTGAATCTTCGACCTACCCCCCTCTACTCCTTCGAACCGGAAGACTATTTCGCTCCTCACACCTTCCATATCGATGTGAGGTACGAACTGGCCTTTAAACAGAAGTATGAAATAGCCGAGGCGATCTCGAGGGTGGTATCCCATGGAAGGCGGGTCATCGTGGAGCATTTCGATCTGATCTACGAGGCGTTAGGGTACAACGCCCAGATCATCTTTGGTATTGGGGAAGAAGTGATCGTAACCCGGCCCTCCGTGTTTGGCCCCATTCCCCACCGGATTAAGGACGTGGTGGATCGGACGATCAAGTATCGATTGATGGCCCATTCCGCGGAAGATCTTACCAGCTATGTTCTTGCGAGGGATTACCACTATACGCCACCTGTTCTCCATTCCGATGTGAAACACGGATTCGTGATCAGTTTCCCGGAAAAGCCCACGATTCCTATTGAGGAACTGGAAGAACGGGTGAAGGAACTCATCCAACAGGATATTCCAATATCCGTTGCGGGTGAGGACAGGATTCGGTTCGGTACCGATGAAATCTACTGTACAGGCACGAGAACCCACGTGAAATCTACCGGGCAGATCGAGAATTTTCGCCTTCTTAAAAATTACAAGTATGATCCTATTCGCAGAGAGTACCTTTTAGTTGGCATCGTAGGAAGAAAAGAGATCGTAGGCTTCGAAGAAATCAACGAACTCCTCGAAACCGATTGACATTTCATGGTATACTCGGTCACAAGGGGAGGCGCGGTAGAAATGAATAAAATCCCAGGGATTGACCCCTTTACCCGTGTGAATTACCGCCGAGTGGAAGGGGATTTCGTTCGAACTAAAGTGATTGAGGGTACTCCATTTCTCGAAGTGGATCCTCGAGGGATCCAGAAACTAGCCGAAGAGGCTTTTCATGATGTTTCCTTTTTCCTACGTCCCTCGTTTTTGGAGAAACTGAAAAAGATCCTTCTCGATCCCGAGGCATCGGGAAACGATCGGTATGTGGCCGAAGCCCTTCTCCGGAATGCGGTGGTGGCATCCGAAGGATTCCTTCCCCTCTGCCAGGATACGGGAACTGCTACTGTGATCGCTTGGAAGGGAGACCGGGTGTGGGTTCACCCTCTCGAGGGGGATGGGCAAGGAAATGCGGGAAAAATCAATGGCCTACGGAGCCCCCTAGATGAGGAAGCCCTCTGTCAGGGCATCACAGAAGTGTACAGAACCCGATACCTCAGGTACTCCCAAATTGCCCCCCTCTCCATGTTCGAAGAAGTGAACACAGGAACGAACCTCCCGCCTCAAATCGACATTTACGCATCGGAAGGAACAGAATACCGGTTTCTTTTCATGGCCAAAGGAGCGGGAAGCGCCAACAAGACTTCTTTTTTTCAGGAATCGAGGGCATTGCTAGAACCTGAAAAACTCCGTTCCTTTCTCTGGGAAAAAGTCCGAGCGCTGGGTACGGCGGCCTGCCCTCCTTACCGGTTGGCGGTGGTAATCGGAGGCCTTTCCCCCGAGATGAATCTGAAAGTACTGAAACTGGCCACTACCGGTCTATTGGATGGATTGCCCGAACAGGGAGATGGGAAAGGGCTCCTATACTTAGATCGAGAATGGAGTGGTATCCTTCTCCAGTTGGCGCAGGAATCAGGATTAGGAGCTCAGTTTGGGGGAAAATACCTGGCACTGGATGCCCGAGTGATCCGGATAGCCCGGCATGCGGGAGCCTGCCCTGTGAGCATCGGGGTTTCCTGCAGCGCGGATCGGAACATTCTGGGTCGAATTACCAAAGAAGGGGTCTTCCTGGAGCAGCTGGAAAAGGATCCAGCCACCCTATTGAAGGACCTAGTCACCCAACGAGTTGAGCGATCCTTGGGTACAAGAATAGACCTCAACCGTAGTCTCGATGAGGTGCGCAAAGATCTTTCCGGGCTCCCGGTAGGTAGCCTTGTCCTTCTTTCGGGACCGCTGGTGGTGGCCCGGGACATCGCCCACGCACGGTTCTTCAAACGGTTAAAGGAAGGAAAGGGATTGCCCGAGTACCTCTACCGGTATGGGATCTACTACGCGGGTCCCGCAAAGACACCTCCGGGATACCCCATTGGAAGCTTTGGTCCTACCACGGCTCAACGGATGGACACCTACCTGGAAGCCTTTATGCGGGAGGGAGCTTCCCTCGTAACCCTGGCAAAGGGGAATCGAGCAAAGGGCACTGCGGAATTATGCCGGACATATGGAGGCTTCTACCTTGGAACGATCGGGGGAGCTGCCGCTTTACTGGCCAAAGAACACATCGTATCTTCTGAAGTGTTGGATTATCCAGAACTGGATATGGAAGCGGTACGATTAATTCAGGTGAAGGATTTCCCTGCTTTCATTCTGATCGATGACAAGGGGAACGATTTATACGGCCTTATCTAGGAGGGATGGATGCTTCTTCGAGACTACTGCATTCCCGAAGGAGTGCATTTCATTGAGAGCCGAACCAAACAGGGAGCCTTCGAAGAACTAGCTAAGAAATTTTCTGAAGTGTATGGGAACATCGATGCGGATGAGTTGTTGAAACGGATCCTGGAAAGGGAATCCGTTCTTTCCACATGGATTGCCTCTGGAATTGCTATTCCTCACGCCATTGTACCGGGGTTCGGCCCTTCGAGAATCCTTCTCGGTGTCAGTAAAGAAGGGATACCCTATGGAGCTCCGGACGACAGACCTGTTCATCTATTGATTCTGATCGTGGGAGATGGAATCGAACATCTACAGGTCCTTCGGCAGGTAGCGATTCGATTAGAGACCCCGCAGGTGTACGAACAGATTGTTTTTGCCACCCATCCTATCGAAGCGTACCGGGCTTTCGCAGGGAAAGCCGGGACCGAACTTTCCCACCCCGAGAAGGAACTCCCCATGGACCGGGAAGGGCGATTCTTCTTGTCCCAAGCGTGCTGGGAACAGGGGCTGCTTCTGGCCGAAAAGATCGATGCCTCTCATATTTTTGTCCATGCCGATTGTCTTGAAGAATTGGACTTCTTCCCCAAGGAGTTGCCTAGAAAAATTTGTTTTGTAGCGGTGAGTAGGGTGGAGAGGATTCGGGAACAGTTCCCCGATCATCCCGTGGTACAGATTCCCTTCAAGGGAGTAAGTCGAGCAAATCAGGTAGAGCTTTCCATCATTTTTGCCCTTTCCAGGGGATTGCTCCGGCAGGAAGAACGGGTGGTTAGCATCTTTGGAGTTCCCTTCTCTGGAATCCTGGATTCGGTGCGGGTGACGGATGTCGGTAGCGAGTTCAAAGTATTCTTTGCGTTCGGGAAGGAAAAAGAAGGGCAGGATCTGGAAAACCAGGTACTGATGCGAGTAATAGAAATAGCGGGAGAACTGGCAGAGGAAGGCCGGGAAGGAAAACCATCGGGTACGATCTTTGTCCTAGGGGATTATGACCAAGTGCAGCATCACTGTCAGCAGATGATCATCAATCCCTTTGCCGGGTATCCCGAAGCGGACCGGAACATACTGGATCCCAGTTTGAAGGAAACGATCAAGGAACTCTCCAAACTAGACGGAGCGTTCGTGATCCGTGGGAATGGGGTGATCGTATCGGCGGGTACTTACCTTCGAACTCGAGTACCCCCCGCCGAGTTACCCTCTGGGTTAGGAGCTCGGCACACCGCAGCCGCTGCAATTACAGTAGTCAGTCGGGCGGTGGCCGTGGTGCTCTCTGAATCGACTCGCCGGGTGAGTATCTTCAAGAGCGGCGAGAGGATTATGGTTCTGTAACTTTTTTCAAACTCTCCGCAATCTTTTCTACCTGCCGTTTGGAAACAAGGAACTCCACCGTCCCTTCCCGGGAAAGGGCGTAGAAATCTCTATTAAAAGGTAGGTACTGTACTCGTTGGATCTTTCCTGCGGGATCATTCAGATGGAACTCCAGGGTGACTTCCGCTTTTCCCGCTGCCTTTCCGCCCGGAGGAAGCTCTGCCTCTATGATTAGCCCGATACAGTTCTGGTACAGGTCCTTAAACTTTTCCGCCTTTACTTCCTTTCCATCGAACAGGAAGGTTTCCTTTGTTTCTTCCCTCTTGGTTTCCTTACCGTCCTTGTCCTTTTCCGTAACGGTGACTTTTTCCCGTTTGATTTCCCCTATGTGGCGGGCGCCTAAATAATCGATCTGCAGTTTGTCTACTTTGTCGATGTTGATAATGAAGGCGAACTTGTCGATCAGGTCGAAAGGTTTTACGGCAATATCAGAACGGATGTCCTCGATGAGGAATACAGTGGGGGAATCTTTCAGTTTGGCGAACACCCGGTTCTTTTCCCACTCTGGACCGGTCTTAGCCGCTTCTTTACCCATCAGGAGGTGCAGAGTCACATCTTTCTTTACCTCCTTTTCCACTTCCTTTTCCCCTTCTTTTTCCTTTACCTTTTCCTTCACTTTAGCCTTCACGTAGATCTCATACTCAGGTTTGTCTAGACCATACTGAGCGAGGGACGTGGGTTTGTCACTGACGAAATCCTTGATCCTGAGTTTCCCCAGTGAAGTGACCAGTTTGTTGAAGGCTTGGGAATCTACCCCTCGGGGAAGCTTATAGGGAGAGGTGATGATATGGGTAGTGAAGGAGGATTCCTGCACTCCCGTGCTAGGCTTTGGTTCGATCGATATTCGGGTATTCCCGTGGACAAGAGTCAGGCGTTCCACTTCATCCGGATTGAAGGACGGGAGTTTTCGGTCCCGAAAATCTGTCAAAGATACGTAGAGCCGTTCCCCAGGATAGGAGGGAAGGATGTAGACCTTCGATTCTCCTGCCTTCTTCCCGTAGTATCCCATACCGGTAGGCGTCTTTTCTCCGCCTAGTAGCTCCACCTTGCTCCCGTCCTCCAGGGTCAGAATCACCCGCGCTTTTGGATTTGCAAGTCCAAAGGGCCCCAGATCCTTGGGGTTTTCATCGGCTACCCGTTCGTACCGCATGTTACATAGGGACCAGAGGATACTCTTGATCTCCTCCTGGTCTAACTGTACCCCTAGAGCTTCGACGGGGGAACTCCAGGTTTCTCCCTTTCGTTCCAGAATCACCCCTTTCAAGGGGAGTTCTAGGCGGGTCACCTTTTTCGTGTCGATCTCCGTCATGTAAAGAGACTTGTACTGTTCCGCTTGTTTATCGATCTGAGCTTTCTTGTAAGCGGTTGCCCCAAAGTACCCACCGATGAGGATCAAAAGGGCAACACCCGCAATGATAAGGTTCTTTTGTCTGGACATACCCACCTCCCGTATTGGTTACAGATGGCGCCGTTTGAGCCAGACAATGAGCCCTGACGCGAACAGGCCGAGCGGGATAATCGCGGTGAAAAGCAGACCGAAAATGATCACCTGCAGACCGGAAAGCCTCATGGGAAGGGTAATAAGGCTCTTAGAACGGACGGAGATGGACTCGGGCCTATCCTGTAGCCAGGTGAGGGCGTTCATAAAGAGGTCGAAATTCCCTTGGATCTGCCCGAAGAGCCCCAAAGGTTCCAGAAGAGTGCCGCTTCCAAGCACCACAATCCGTGTTTCCTTTCCTTCTTTCCCTTCCAAGGGTTCCTTAATGGCGTACCCGAGGGTGATGGGTCCTTTCTTGTCTGTGGCAGATAGAGTTGGGGAATTGTTGTTCAGGTCTACTCGCAGGAAAGAATCCTTTGAAGAGGTTAAAAGAGGTTCCATTTCGATGGTCCGGCGCTTCAGATCCAAGGTCTTTACACCCTGGGCGAACTGGAGCACCACGGGTACATTGTTCTCCTTCAAAGGTCTAACGATATCGTGGAGGCTGAACTCAGGGATCACGTGAAAGGGATTCCCCGTGTTGTAGCTCTTGTTCATTTCCACCACCACACCGAAGTCTAGGCTCACCCCATAGCTAGCGAGAATTTCTTTCAGGTTTTTAGGATCCCCGCTTTGGAAATCGGCCATTACCAGGAGTCTTCCCCCTTTCTGCAGATAGCTTAAGATACGGTCCCGTTCCGCTGGGGTTAGATCCTGTTTGGGGCTGTTAATTACTAAAAGACCTGCATCTTCGGGCACGTCCGACTGTAAGAGATTCAGTTGTTTGTAGGTAAAGTTTTCCCGCTCGATCACCGGTTTCATCTGTAAATCGAAGAGGGCTTTTTCCTTGTGTCCGGTAAGATCATAGACCACTGGCGTATTACCGGACGTCACGTACAGGAGAGTGCCGGTAACCCGTTTCTCTACGGAGAACCCCGTGATTTCGGGATTCTGGAAATTCATCCAGTTGATCTCGTACAGATCCATCTGAGGAATCACCTTGAACCCTTTTTCCCCTTCAATGATGAGGGATCCTTTCTCGATCCCTTTCTTTGTTTTATCGTACTTTGCGATGAGGCCAGGATTCTTGTCGGGATCCACGATTTCCAGGCGTATGTTCTTATTCTTTGCCACGTATTTGTCCAGCACTTCCTTTATCTGCCGGGACTCTTTCCCTGGTTCCCATAACCCGTAGATCGTGACGGGCGATTTGATTCCCTCCAAGACTTTAAGGGTCTGTTCCGAGAGAGAGAATAGTTTGTTTCTCGTAAGATCGACTTGAGGCGAAAACTGTTGCACAATCAAGTTCAACAGCATCAATCCAATGATAAGAGACAAGGTCAGGAGGGCTGCGTATCCCCCATACCGTACCCGTTTGGTCTGCAAGGATTCTAGAAACAAGGTTTTTATATTCATATTCTTGATATTCATGTTCTTGATCTTCACGGCCTACCTCCTTATACCCAACGTTGTTTTTCAATCAACCGGACCGTAAGGAAGAGAAAGAGACCGGTAAAGGATAGGTAGTATACGAGACTGTCTACCTTCAACAATCCCATGGAAAAGTTTTCGTACCGCTTGTTTAGGGAGAACCAGGAGAGGAACTTTCGCATGAACCCGATGAATACCATCTTATCGATGAAGTAAGTAGCGGTAATGATAATGGCACCGACCAGAAACACCGCAAGAGTAATGTATAGGTTTTTCGTGTTCAGGTAGATATATGCGCAGAGGGCTACTACGAGAAGAGACGCAAAGATTACTCCTGCCACCAATTCCACGGGAAGGGAGTTGCTAATGGGATCGATCAGCCAAATCATGAGAAGGGAAAAGAAGGAGACCAGAGCTGAGGTCAGTTGGTTCTCCGTACCGGCGGAGACGAAAACACCTACCGAAATATAAGATGCTCCAATAAATATGAACCCAATATAGGCACCGAGAGTTTCCCAGAAAGAAAGGTCTCCGAAAACGCCTACGACTACCGCATACATCACGGTAATAACGAGGGTAATTAAGTACACAGTGAAGGCCGCTAGGAACTTACCCAGCACGATCTCCGGGATGGAGATGGGGCTTGTAAGCAGGAGCTGATCAGTCCGTTGCCGTTTTTCTTCGGAAAAAAGCCTCATCGTGAGAAGGGGAACTGCGAACAGGTATATAAAGAGGATCCCTCCTAAAAAGCCGGTGTACTGAGAACTGCGAGTAATGAGGTTCCCAAAGGTGAAGAATACTCCTGCCACCAGCAGGAAGAATCCCATGTAGATGTATCCGATGGGCGTGAGAAAATAACTCTTTAGTTCGCGCTTGAGTATAGCGATCATACCTTTGCTACCTCCTCTTCTTTCGTGGTCAGGTGCAGGAAGATTTCTTCCAGGGTCATATCGAGGGACCGCATCATGAGGATGGGCAGCCCCGCGCTACCAAGGGCTTTGGAAACATCTCTACGAATATCTGCATCCTTATCCGATTCCACTACCAGTTCAACTGTGCCTGGTTCTTGGGATTCCTTGAAGGAAAGATTCTTGACTGCGGGAATTTTGCGGAGAACTCCCTCCACTTGCTGAACACTTCCATCGACCCGTAATTGCAGGTGGCTTCCTCCTAACAAGCGTTTCGCCAGATTCTCCGGGGTATCGTCCGCCACGATCTTACCCTGGTTGATGATGAGGACCCGTTTGCAAACAGCGCTCACTTCCGGCAGAATATGAGAGCTAAGAATCACGGTGTGGGTTTTCCCTAGATCTTTGATCAGCTGTCGGATTTCCAGGATCTGTTTGGGGTCCAACCCCGCGGTAGGTTCGTCCAGAATCAGGATATCCGGCTTACCAATCATGGCTTGGGCTAGTCCCACCCGCTGCTTGTATCCTTTAGAGAGGTTCTTCACAAGCCTCCCTGCCACGTCGGTGATTCCTACCGTGTGCATCACCTCATCGATCCGCTTTGCCAGCTCTTGTTTGGGTACTTTCTTGATCTCTCCGGCGAACTGGAGGTATTCCCGAACGGTCATTTCCGGGTACAAGGGTGGGTTTTCCGGAAGGTACCCAATTCGTTTCTTTACCTCCAACGGGTGCTCTAGGATGTTCATCCCGTCCACCGTTACTGTCCCTTCGGTGGAAGACAGGTAGCCGGTGAGCATGTTCATCGTGGTGGTTTTCCCGGCTCCGTTGGGCCCAAGGAATCCAACGATTTCTCCCCGCTCGATTTTGAACGTTGCGTGATCCACTGCGGTATGCGGGCCGTACCGTTTTACCAGATCTTTCGCTTCTATCACAGGACACCTCCTGAGGGTAGAATTAAATGTCAGCTCAATAGGAGTGACAGAACTTGTTCGGGGGTTCGGGAGTTCCGAAGTTTTTCTCTTTTCTCTGCGTCTTTTACTGTTTGAACGATCTGAGCAAGAATATGTAGGTACTCTTTCTGGTTGTCCTCAGGGCCACCAATGAGGAACACGATGTGAACGAGCTGTCCGTCTATGGATTCCCAATCCACACCATGTTCGATGATCCCAAGGGCGATGAAGAATGAATCTAGCGTTTTTAACTTCGCATGGGGTACCGCAACCCCTAGACCAATTCCAGTGCTGACTATGAGTTCCCGGGCGGCTATTGCCTCGGCGAACCGCAGTTTGTCTTTCACCTTTCCCGCGGTGTGGGCAGCTTCGATCAAGAGTTCGAGGACACGGCCCCTATCATGGGTATCCTTGATAAACAGGATACAATCTTTAGAAAGATACTTTGAAATGTCCATGGGATCTTTTCGTTGTTAATGTACTAAACAATGGGCATCGCGTCAAATAGGTTAGATTGCGGATTTTTTTACTTTGGTGTACAACCTTGATTCATGAAAGCTCTAGTTCACACAGCACCAAATACCTTCGAATTAAAGGATGTTCCCAAGCCCGTACCGAAACCCAATGAGATCTTAGTACGGGTTAAGGCGGTGGGGATCTGCGG
This sequence comes from uncultured Spirochaeta sp., assembly GCA_937140905.1. Classification (GTDB taxonomy): domain Bacteria; phylum Spirochaetota; class Spirochaetia; order DTKZ01; family DTKZ01; genus DTKZ01. The sequence goes on along the minus strand of CAKZQO010000104.1, from coordinate 19,820 downwards.
TAGCGATGTGCACGGCATGACAGGCCACACTGGCCGGCGGATCCCTCCCATCATCATGGGGCACGAGGCTTCCGGCGTGGTGGAAGCGTGCGGCTCTAGCGTTACCCGATGGAAGGTGGGGGATCGGGTTACCTTCGATTCCACCATCTACTGCAACGCCTGCGAGTACTGTCTCCAGGGAAAGATCAACCTCTGCGACAACCGGATGGTGTTGGGGGTTTCCTGCGCCGAGTACCGCCGGGACGGGGCCATGGCAGAGTACGTTGTGGTTTCTGAACACATCGTGTACAAACTGCCGGAAACCGTTTCCTTTCTGCAAGGAGCCATGATCGAACCTCTTTCCATTTCCCTCCACGCGGTAAACCGCGCTCACTTAAGGATCGGTGAATCCGTGGTAGTGATGGGCTGCGGGATCATCGGGCTCATGGCCATCCAGTGCGCCCGGTTGAACGGGGCGGGTACCATCATGGCCATCGACCTGAACGAAGCTCGTCTCGAAATGGCAAAGAAGGTAGGGGCCGATGTGACCATCAACCCTTCGAAGGAGAGCGCCTTGAAAAAGGTACTCGAACTCACGAAGGGCAAAGGAGCGGACGCTGCCTTCGAGGCCGTAGGGTTGGAAAAAACCCCCAACGAAGCCCTTTCCTATGTTCGGAAGGGTGGAAAACTCGTGCTGATCGGGAACCTCGCTCCCACGGTACCCATCGGACTACAGTCCATCGTGACCCGGGAAATCGACGTGTACGGGTCCGCCGCCTCATCGGGAGAATACCAGACCTGCGTTGACCTGATTGGTTCGGGAAGGATCCAGGTGGATCCCTACATCAGCAAGGTGGCGCCCCTGGAAGAGGGGCAGGTGTGGTTCAACAAGCTCCTTTCCGGGAAAGAGCCCCTCTACAAGGTAATCCTGGAGCCTTAATTTTACGTAGGGAATAGAATACTTCCGCACCCTGGACAGGCGAGAGATAGGCATAGGCATGCGTCGCGTCGTTAAGCACGCGGGGCGTACATCTAGGGGATAGAGGCCCTGCGGCGTCCAATCATGCGGCGGCCGGCTACTTAAGGGGGTGTCCCCTACCGCTTGCGCACTACTCCCACTTTGGGGCATTCCCCCTCCAGGGGGCAGGTGGAGCATCGGGGGGATTGGGGGGTGCAGACCTGCTGCCCGTAAGCTACCAGCACCTCGTTGATGGGGATCCAGTATGGTTCCGGTAGCACTTTCATCAGGGCGTACTCGGTCTGTTCAGGAGTGCGGGTGGACACCCAGCCTAGGCGGTTAGAGATCCTATGCACGTGGGTGTCCACGCAGATGGCGGGAATCCCGTACCCTAGGTTTAGCACGAGGTTCGCGGTCTTCCGTCCCACACCGGGGAGGCTCAGGAGCAGGTCCCGGTCTGCCGGAACCGAACCTTCAAACCGATCGATCAACTGTCGGGCAATCTCCCTCAGATTCTTTGCCTTGATCCTATAGAAACCCACGGGATAGATGAGACGCTGAATCTCTTCCTCGCTCAGGGAGAGAAGATCGTTAGGCGTCGGTGCCCTTTCCATCAACCTCTGGGAAGCAACTAGCGTTACCTGGTCCTTTGTTCGTAAGGATAGGATAGTGGAAATGAGGATCCGAAAGGGGTCCCGGGAAAACTCCCGCGCCACGATGGAAACTGAGGGTAGGGCCGCCCCTTCCAGCCGGCCTCGCAACATGTGTAGGATCTGTTCCCAATCCCGCTTAGGAGAAATGTCCACGATCTTCTATACCTTTGGTTGTTGGTTAGAGAAATCCTTCGGCGATTGGCTTCCGATGGATTCCAGAAGAGCTACCGCATAGGCTTCGATGGCTTCCTGTTTTCCCACCGCATCCTGTTTTTCCTTGGTCTTGCCTTTCACCGAGACTTGGGAGGTGGAAATCTGCAGGTCATCAGCCAGGGTCTGGCAAATGCTCTCCCGGTAAGGAAGGAGTTTGGGTGTTTCCAATACTACCGTGCAGTCGAGGTTGATCACCTTCCATCCCGCGTCCTGAATGAGGGATCGTGCCTTTTTGAGGAGAATCCGACTAGAGATGTCCTTGTAAGCGGGATCCGAGGGAGGAAAATGGGAACCAATGTCTCCGAGACTAGCGGCTCCCAATAGGGCATCGATTATCGCATGGATCAGAACATCCCCATCCGAATGTCCCTCTTCTCCTTTAGAGGATGGAATAGCCACACCCCCGACCCAGAGGGTTCTGTTTTCCACTAAGCGATGGAGGTCGTACCCAAAACCAATGCGAAGCATCCGCTGAAAGGTAGCCCCGCTTTGAGCTGTCATGTGGATATCCTCCCAATAGGTGATCTTCCGGTTCGCCTTGTCTCCTTCGACTGTATGCACGTCCCCAATGTACCGATGGTAGATCTCTGTATCGTCCAGATACGCTCTTCCATCAGAGGCGGCCTTAAGGTGAGCTTCGAGGATCTCGGGGTACCGGAACCCTTGGGGAGTCTGGATCCCCACAAAGGCTGAACGATTCACATGTTCTGCAATGGTGCCATCCGGTAGGAGGCGTTTGATAGAGTCTACAAGGGGAATAACGGGAGCGCAGGCTCCGAACTTTTGCGTTCCTTCGAACACCTTGCGAATGGTTTGAGGGCTTACCCAGGGACGGGCTCCGTCGTGGATCAGGACAGTATCCGGTTCCAAAGGTCGAAGGGTCAATAAGCCGTTTCGCACCGAGCCCTGTCTATTGTTCGCTCCTTCCACGAAGAGAGTATGCTTCAGGTGCGTTGGGTCCCGTAGCCAGGAAGAAAGTGCCTCTCGGGCCCTGTTTTCCCCTCCGGGGGGTATCGTGATGACAAACCAGTCAAAGAGACCTGTGGACTCGAAAGCTCTGAGGCACGTTTCCAACACCGTGGTATTGCCAATGTAGAGGTATTCTTTTTTAACGGAGTTACCCATTCGGGTGCTGGATCCTGCTGCGGTGATCAGCACTGCATGCCGTTCCACCTTTCACCTGCTTCCATTAGTACTCGAAGGATTCTTCCTCTTCTTCCTCTTCTTCCTCTTCCAAATCAAAGGTCTCGTCCAGGTCGGGTTCTTCGTCGTCGCCAAGGGAAGAGGTGTGGCTAGCCTTGACCTTTTCCGGTGCTTCCGCTTCCAGTTTGGAAAAGATCATGTGTTCGATTTCTTCCTTGCGAAGGCCGAGGGAGTAAGAGATTTCGTCCACCAGGAGCTTCAGCGCGCTGTCGAACAATTTTCGTTCCAAGATGGGTAGCTCTTTGATCTTGGAACGATGATACAGTGTCCGAACTACCTGAGCGATGTCGATCACGCTGCCCTGTTTGAGGAGATCCAAGTTCATCTGATACCGGAGTTTCCAATCCGTCGGAACCGGTTCGTACTCTTCTGAGATGAAGTTCAGAGCTTTTTCCGCTTCTTCTTTGCTAACGATCGCTCGTATGCCTAAGGATTCCGCCTTATCAACGGGGACCATTACCGTCATGTCGGAAACTTCAAGGTAAATGACATAGTAGAGGAGTTTCTTATCCTTGAAGGGCCTTTCCTCAATGGAGATGATTTTTCCTACTCCTTGCAAAGGATACACAACTTGTTGGTTTAATTTGAAGGGTGTATGATACGATACGGAAGTATTCGAGTGATGACTCATAGTATACAAGTATACAAAAAAATATTCCTCGAGTCAAAGGGGTTAAATCTCTAAAGAATCTCTAATTAGAGGACAGTGGCGGTGGCAGGTGGATAGAAACACTCTTAAAAGAATCCTTCTGTTTATTCTCAGTTCACTAGGCCTTTTCCTTTCTCTCTACCTTGTCTTCCGGTATCGATCGGAACTGAGCCTTTTATACTCATCCCCCTATGCCCTCCGTACCTACATTAAGGGATGGGGTATCTACGGGCCTTTACTGTTCATAGGCTTACAGATCCTCCAGGTAATTGTGTTCATTATTCCAGGAGAGATTACTCAACTAACGGGAGGATACCTTTTCGGGTTTTGGTTTGGATTGTTCTATTCCCTAGTTGGAATTACCCTCGGGTCGATGTTCGATTTTTTCGTTGCTCGAGTACTAGGTAAACCTGTAGTTCTAAAAATTTTTGGTAAGGAGCGGGTGGAAAAGTTCATTGACCTGATGGAATCCGCTCAAGCCAAAGGGGTGCTTCTATTTCTCTTTATCCTACCTGGATTTCCCAAGGATCTTCTCTGTTACCTGGTGGGGCTCACGCGGTACGGATTTTTCTATTTTCTTCTTGTTTCTACCTTGGGGCGTTTACCAGGGTTAGTGATCAGTAGCTATTTGGGCGATGCGGCTGCTCTCTACGCGTGGAAGGAGGCGAGCATCGCCCTGGTTATAGGGGGCATTCTGTTTGTGTTGGGGATTTGGGCAAGAAAGAAGTTTCTTTCCCGGCATACGAAGCTCAAAAACCCCATGCCAGAAAGGGAAGGGCCTCCTTCCCCTGGATCACCCCCGGAAGGGGCTTAAAAGGAGTAAACTTGAGGTACTTGAACGGGTGAATATCCAATGGATTGGGATACCAGCCTGCGATGAATTGGAGATCGATCAGGTTGATGGCTGGTGAATGACCAATGGGGAGTACCACTGCCCCTTTCAGTAGGATCGATTCCGCTTCACTCAAAGTTTTATACCGCTCTTGCCCGGTCTGTTGAAAACTCTTTTCTATCAGCGCATCGAATTCCTCATTGGCGTATCCCGCATCGTTCAGATTGCTGTGAGTGGTCCACATCTGGAGGAAGGTAAGGGGATCGGCAAAGTCTCCGATCCAGCTCACCGTGCCTAAGGTAAAGCCCCCTTCTTTTAGGATGTTGAGGTATTCCGGGTAGGGATACGTTTGGATCTGGGAATCGAGATTGAGGGCTTCTTTCCACGCCGCTGCAAACAGGGCAGCGACGGTTCGGTTTTCTTCACCTTCGGGAATCTTGAAAACCACTTGAGGAAGACCTTTTCCTTCGGGAAACCCTGCTTCTTTCAAGAGAGCAAAGGCTTCCTCTCTGTTAGCGATCTCAAGAGTTTCGGGTTTCGGATACCTTGGCAAGGGAGGGACAAGGGTTTTTGCGGGTATGAACTGAAGATCCTTTGTCCGTACCTTTTCCCAGGGGATCAGCAAAGCCAGGGCTCGTCGCACGCGGGGATCTTTCCAGGGAGCTTCGTGGGTGGAGAAGAAAAAGTAGTAAGTGGCAAACATGGGGTTCACGATGATGGTATCCTTGTACAGCACCTGATCGAGGGACATTCCCCCCGCGACCCAGTGGATCTCGTAATCGTTGAACCTGCGGGTGACAGAAAGGGGATCCTGAACAAAAAGGAACCGGATCGTTTCGATGGGTACATTTGCAGCGTCCCAGTAATGTGGATTCTTTTTTAGGATCCAGGTATCGGGTTTTTGCTCCAGTATCTGGTACGGGCCATTGCCCGGTATTTGGGAAAGACGATTCCAGTCCTTCTGTTCCAAAAGGGAGGGATGGATGGGCACGAAACTATGGTGGCATAGGATTTTCAGGAAATGGGTGGAAGGATGATCCAATAAAACCTGCAAGCGCTTTTCCGATAGAACTCGAATCTGCACAGAGTTCGGGTCGGAATTCTTGCCTGTTCTATAGTCCTTGGCGCCCGCTATGATATCGTACAGAAAGGAGTATTCCGCCTTCGTGTCGGGGTGGAGGAATTTGAGCCAGGAATTGCGAAAATCCATCGCAGTTACGGGATCCCCATTGGAGAACTTGGCCTCTTCTCGAATCCGAAAAGTGTATGTCTTGCCATCGGAGGACACTTCCCAGCTACTTGCTGCTCCAGGAACAGGATCCAGGGTAGCGGGATCGTACGAAACAAGGCCTTCATAGAGGGCGGTATACACTTGGGCTTCCGTGGCGGAGAAAGCATTTAAGGGGTTCAGGTTGATCTGCCCAGGCAGGAAAGCAACCACCAATTCTTCCGGAGGAGTGAGGGAGTGGGCCATGGGTAAGGAGAGTGCCCATGTGAAAAACAGGAGTAGAAATCGCCTCATGATAGGTACCCGAGGATGATATCGAGATGGACCTTTCCATGCAAGGGTTTGACGAACACTTCTCGGAATCCTGCTTCCTTCAATCGAGGAATGGCTTCCGGGTCACTGGTCATGGCCAGTAAGGGAATGGTAGGATCCATCTTCCGTATTTCCCGGGCTACTTCGCTTCCATTCAAACCCGGCATGTATTCGTCCAGCAGTACTAGCTTGTAGGAACCTCGCCGAAAGTATTCCAGCGCATCGGATCCCGTTTCTACTGAATCAAAGACAATGTTCAATCGTTTCAGCTGGAACTCCAGTAGTTTACGGGCTGTAAACTCATCCTCAGCCAGGAGGATTTGCTTCTTGTCCATAGTATTCCCTATACGCACATTCTAAGAGAAGTTCTTCGTCCTTTAGCAAGTGGAGGGCTTTCTGCAATCCCTCTGTTTTGCCTGCTTTGGCTTGCTGTTCCATCCATCTGGCAACTTCTGCGAGCCGAAAAGCCCCGACATTCAGTCCGCCTCCTTTTATACTGTGGGCGATCCGATGGATTTTTACAAGGTCTTCTCCATGGTTGATGAGATGTTCCAATTCCAGCAAAAGGGTTTTGCAGTGCGATAGGAAGTCTTCGAGCAATTGTTGGGAAAACTCTTCATCGGGGCACGCTTGTTGGAGTATGGTAGGATCAAAGATGGGATGTTTACCCTCTGACGTGTTCCCGGTGAGATTCTTCAGCGGTTCGATAGATGAAGTCTCGAGGAATGCCTCGAGTGGATCCTTGGGCGGATATCTGGATGGCGGAGGAATCGTAGGAAGAGGTAAGGTCAGTTGGCATCCCTCTTGTTCAAGTGTTAGAGTCCCTCCGATACATTGAAGGGAAACACGAGTTCTGGAAAGGACGGTTTCTCTCTCCGACGGGAATATCCCCTGTAGGGTCGCAGAGAGAGTTCCTCCCTGATAGTCCCATTGTAGGGCGCAGGATCTTCCCTGTAGAGCGGATTCCAACTGGATAAAAAATACTGTGAGTACTTGGGCAATTCGATCCGGATCGTGAATCGTGCATCCTTTGGCAGGATCTGTGTATGTATGCTGGATGGTTGGTTGAATCCCCACAGCCGAAAGATCGTTCTGGATCTTCCCTATCAGCTCAGGGAGTTGGATGATGATCATACTATATAGTATAATCATTAGTACTTAACTTTCCTCTAGTATTTTGTTATATTCCCGCTTCGATGACAGAATGGGAAGAAAGAAAATATAAGGAAGTGTTCGATACAGTATATGCCACTACCCGGTATCGGATCATGCGGGATCCCCATTTTACGATCAAAGACCTCGAGCGCTTGTTGGCTACTCTCTATGTGAACGATGGAAACGACCAGGGAGGCCGGGGTGTGGTAGGTGATATAGTCAGTTCGGCTACCATAGCAGCACACCAACAAGTGCTGCTGGAGTGGAAACGGGAGTTGAAGGAAGAAACATGAAGACCATGAAAACTCATGTACTGGCATTGACGTTGGGGGTACTCTTTGGATGCACCCAGGTACCATATACGAACGAGCAGGAACGTCCCCATCTGATATCCCTCGAGCGGAACCGAGTTCTCGAACTGATCGAGTTGCCCGATCCTAGCCTATCCCTCTATAGAAACGAAGGGACCCGTAATTTAGTGGAAAAGTTTTTCATCCGGGCGGCTGGATCAGAGCGGGTCGCCAAGGCAATTCTGCGGTACTCGGATGAGATGGATCTCTCTCTATTTCTGACTTTTTCTGTAGCGTATGTGGAAAGCAACTACAATCCCCGGGCAGTGAACCGCAATTCCGGTTCCATCGATCGGGGGCTTTTTCAGCTTAACTCCCGTTCCTTTCCTCACCTGAAGGAGAGTGATTTTTTCAATGTCGAACTCAACACGAAGTACGGGTTAGAACACTTACGGCAGTGTTTGGAGATCGGAGGAAACGACATTATCGCTTTAGCGATGTACAATGCCGGCAACACACAGGTAATGGCCCGAGGTGCTCCCATCTCTACCCTGGAACATATCAGTAAGTATGTAGAGTACCGAAAAAAATTGGAGAGTTCCTTCCGCGAGTTCTTCCGATCCGTATACAGGGAAAGTAAAGTAGCCTCCCTAGGGGAACGGACTCCAGCACGGTAGGGCCCGATACAATAATCCCTAAGTGGAATAGAATTATCCCCACCGATGTTAAACTACCGAACCGGCATTCTTGACAGGGAACTTGCCCGTGTCTAAGGTGTACCCATGGTTATCGTACTAGAAAAGCACATTACCTCTGAACAGAAACGGGATCTTCGTGCCTACCTGGAGAGCAAAGGATACCAGGTAAGGGAAATCGTGGGTCAAGAGGAAACGATCTTTGGTGCGGTAGGGATCCCGAGAGTCGATCCGAGGGAAGTAGAGCTTATACCAGGGGTTCAACGAGTCATTCCCATCAGTAAACCCTATAAATTAGCCTCCCGGGAGTTAAAGAAGGAAGACACCATCGTGCCCGTGGGACCGATAAAAGTGGGGGGCAAGCGAATCGTGGTGATTGCGGGGCCTTGCGCGGTGGAAAGTAGGGAACAGATCCTGGAAACGGCTCGAATCGTACGGGCTTCAGGAGCCGTAGCCCTTCGAGGAGGAGCGTTCAAACCCCGGACTTCCCCCTATTCCTTTCAGGGGTTAGGAGAAGAAGGACTGAAGTACCTGAAGGAGGCGGGAGAAACGTTTGGGATGCCCATCGTGACGGAAGTGGTGGCTACCGAATACGTGGATTTGATGGAGGAATATGTGGACCTCTTTCAGATCGGGGCCCGAAACATGCAGAACTTCGAACTCCTGAAAAAAGTAGGCCGTACGGGTAAGCCTGTGGTTCTCAAACGGGGATTGTCAGCCACGATCGAAGAATGGCTCATGGCAGCGGAGTACCTTCTAGCTCATGGAACCGACCATGTGATCCTCTGCGAGAGAGGGATCCGTACCTTTGAAACTTACACGAGGAACACACTGGATATTTCTGCGATACCAGTGATCAAGAAACTGAGCCATCTTCCCATCCTGGTAGATCCAAGTCATGCTACGGGGATTCGAGAGAAAGTTCCCCCTGTGGCCCTAGCCGCCATCGCGGCGGGGGCGGATGGTCTCATCATAGAGGTACACCCGGATCCCTCGAAAGCTCTCTCCGATGGGGCGCAAACGTTGTACCCCGAGCAGTTCGAAAAACTCATGCGGGATATCGAAGTGTTAGCGCCTGTGGTAGGGAAAGAAGTAGCGAAACTTCCCTCCCTGGAACAGGGAAAGGAGTCGGGAAGGGAGGGGGGAAAATCCTCGATTTTAAGTTCTGGCTTGCGACTTCACTCCATCGCAGTGGATAGACCGGTCCCTCATGGACAGATTCCCAGGATCGCCTTCCAGGGAGAACGGGGCGCCTACAGTGAAATGGCCACGCTAAGTTACTTCCATTTTGAGGTGGAAACCTATCCACAAAGGAGCTTCCAGGCGGTGTTCGATGCGGTATTGGAAGGAAAGGTGGAGTATGGGATCGTACCCCTGGAAAACTCGTTGGCAGGTTCTATCCACGAGAATTACGATCTATTCCTACGGTACCCGGATATCAAGATCGTGGGAGAAACGCAATTACGGATCGTGCACAGCTTGATTGGCTTGCCTGATGCTACGGTGGAGGGAATCCGCAAGGTCTTTTCTCATCCGCAAGGATTAGCGCAATGCGCCCGATTCCTCGATGAACATCCGTACATAGAGAAAGTTCCTTTCTACGATACCGCCGGTTCCGTGGCCTATGTGGCAAAAGAGGGGAAGAAAGAGTACGCTGCCATTGCCCATGAGGGGGCGGCTCGGATCTATGGAATGAAAGTTCTTAAGAGTGGGATCGAGACGAATCCTTTAAATTACACCCGCTTCGCCATTCTATCCCGGGCAGAGTTGGAAGTGGGAGAACATCCAAACAAGGCATCTATCGTGTTTTCAACGCCCGATAAACCAGGCTCGTTGTTCAAATGCATGAAAGTACTGGCAGACCGAAACCTTAACATGAAAAAGTTGGAGTCCCGGCCTATCGCGGGAAAACCTTGGCAGTACATGTTCTACGTGGATCTCGAGCTACCAGAAGATTTGGATGTTTTCAAAGAAGCGGTGGAGGAAATTAGCGCCTTCTCGGAGGAAGAAGTCCGAGTTTTGGGGATGTATCGGGCGAGTACTTAAAGGCTTGAGACGTCGACTCCTAATTTTCGTAGTTGCTCCATTTCCTCTTTCTTGGCTACGTAATCGTGACGTTTTTGATTCGCCTTTACGATACAGTTCTGAATGGCGGTAAGTTCGATCTTGATGCCTCGAATGGAAGCGCGGTTTTCCCTCGGAATCTCGCTTCGGAAGAAGGTTTCCAATCCGGAGAGCCTTCGGTGGATGATCTGTAATTCTTCGATATGCTTGTGGAGAAAGGTAAAGAGCTGTTCCTCTCCAGCCTGTTCCAAGCGCTTGTACCCACCCCCCGCACGAGCGAGGATTCCACTATAGATGCGGGCTCGTTTCTTAATATCTTCCAGGAAGGAATGAAACCGAATGGGTTCCTTCTTCGTGGTAGAGGTAGTGAGATCAAAGAACTCTACCTCGTACACCAAAACTTCTTCCTCTTTTTGCACCATCCGTTGGATCCAGATCTTGATCCGTTCCATGAGGGGTCGTTTGCGGGATTCGAGAATGAGGCTATTGTCCAAAAGTTTCTGTGACGCTTCCTCCATTGGACGGGAAGCGGCGGCTAACGCACGGATCCCCTCTAAAAGGATGTCTTTGAAATTGGTCTCCTGAGCTTTGGGACGCTGCACGGTCTGCTCGATCTTGAATTTTTCTAGTACTGCTTTTCGCAATTCGGGTCCGTTGGGGCCATAGTCTTCTTCCAGGATCTCTACAATGAGTTCGGGATAGAAGTGTTTTCCTGGTAATGTATGGGGAAATTGTTTCTTCAAAGTTCGAAGGATCTCTTCCTTCCCTTGCAGAGCTCGGCTTCGGTCGATGGACAAATTGGATAATAGGGAGATCCGGACCTCGAACTTGTACATCTCTTTGTGGAATTCGGTGAGTTTCTTGAGGGTGGTAATGCAGTTGCGAAAGGCTTTTTGGATCTGATCGATGGCATCTTTCAGGATCCCTGCGGAAAGGGGATCGTCTCCCTTTGTTATCTTCCCTACGAATTCTGCCAGGACCTTGGTGTTGATTCGTGCCGATACCTCACTGAATTGGTCCCAGGCGATGTATCGAGTAAGACCTAAAAGGAGTTTGATTCGACCAAGATCGAGGAAATCCGTTCGAAATTGGTAGAAGTTCAGAAGAAAGTCCAACTGAGATTCATACATGGAGAGGCGGATACTCATCTGTTCCGTTTTTTCTGAATCGAGGAAATTATCATCCGGTGGAGTGGAAATTTCAGAGATCTTGAGGTCCTTCTTGTAAGGATCTTCGTGGATGAGACCCTTCTTCAACAGGACTTTGTAGAGGGAGGTAAAGGAAGTATGAAGGATTCTGTACTGTTCTTTTAATCGGGGCAGTTCCGTTGTATCTAGATAGTCCCGGTACTGTTCAAGAGCGCTTTGAAGTTGGGAAACGAAACTCACTCCCTCTTCCATGTGGTTCCATTATGGGATAAAATCTCAAAAAGGGCAATCAGTAGGGAGCTTTTTATAGGGTATGGGACGGATAGGGGTATTCCCTCCTCATAAGTTAGTGGTGTGCACGCTCATTTCTAGTGAAGATCTTCTTTCTCCGGTTCGGAAGGCCTTGGAAAACAGGTTCGGCCCTATAGACTATCAAAGTCCCCTGATCCCTTTCGATTTCACCCAGTACTATGAAGAAGAGATGGGAACGGACCTTTTGCGCTGTTTTTTCAGCGTGCAAACCCTCGTGGATCCGAGCACATTGTCACAGATTAAGATCGAAACCAACAGGATGGAAGAATCCTTTGCTGTGGGTGGGAATCGCAGGGTAAACCTTGACCCGGGGCTTTTGGCTCTTTCTAGGTTCGTGCTAGCCACCACAAAGGAAAGTGGACATCGGATCCCGTTACGGGACGGAATCTGGGGAGAAATCACCCTCTTATACATGAAAAAGGATTTTCAACCCCTGCCCTGGACCTACCCTGATTATGCGACTCGGGTCTATCGCGATATTCTTCTAACGATCCGCGCTCTGTACAAAGAACAGTTGAAGCAACTCAGTAGATGAGGCTGTTTCTTGTGTATAGATGAATGGCGGGCGATTCTTCCTTATTCCGATTTCCCTCGGAATGCTTCTGGGCCTTGTGATTTTGCTAGGCTGCCAGTTCTTCGTGGGACAAGAAGAAACAGTTTTATGTCCATTGCCTCAATTCCCCCAATCTTGGTTGGGCCGACAGTGGGCGGATGGATTTGAGATCGCTTACACGCAACACGGCAGAGAGGTGAGACATTCGGTCCCCCATGGAAGGGGAACCCTAGAACTTTCTCTTTTTCTGGGAAAACGGACTCCGTTGGTTCTATACCCTTACGTTCATGCGAAGTTTGGCAAAGTCTCCCTGTATCCTGCCGGAGGATTGTATCCCGATTTTTTTTGTTCCGGCACCCTCCTGATCCAGTGGGAGGATGGGTTTGCTGCGGAAACCTTGCTTGTGGCTGCCCGAGGAGGATTCCCCTTGGATGACTTCAACTGTGTTCGTTTTTTCGAGGAAGCCCGAAAGAGGGGAGGTTCGAATCCCTGGGAGTTGAATCGAGCCAAAGTGCTGGAAACCTTGGCTTCAAGGTCCTTCCGGGCGGATCGATTCATTCTTAGAAAAAAGTTCTCGATTACCCTCACCCTCTCGAAGGGTGATTGGTTCAGTGAAAATTTGCTGGAGCCTCCCTTCACGGTGGGAGAGGAGGGAACGATCCTTTTTCAGGGGTTGCCTTGGGGGATCCATCACTACTGGAGCCAAAATCGTTCTCTCACTATCCAACTCTCGGAAAGTGGGAGGGTGGAGGCAACTGAATATGTGTTTCAGCCAGAAGAGGAAGCTTCGGTGGGCATTCCTGGTTTCCCTTAACCGTAGAGAATTTTCGCTTCGGTGAGAACTCTATGTCCTGTTTCGGTGATGAGGATATCGTTCTCCAACCGCACTCCACCCGTACCTTCTTCGTATAAACCCGGTTCGATGGTCACCACCATTCCGGGGGTAAGTACGGCTCCTCCATTCTTCTTCAACCGAAAGAAGGGTCGTTCGTGTACCGCGAGGCCGATCCCATGCCCCAAGGAATGGGGCATGGAGAGGGAATGCCGGGAAAATACCGCCTGTACCGCTTCGGCGATTTCCCAACTGGCCATCCCTGGCTTACAGAGGGAAAGGGCTTTCTGGTACCCTTCCTCAACCAGATCGATCAGAAAGCGTCTCCGTTCGGTAAGTGTCCCGCACGCTAGGGTAAGAGTTACATCGGAGGTATACCCCTGGTAGAAGATCCCAAAATCGAGGATCGAAAGGCCCGGGGTAGCCGGATCTTTAAATAAACCGGATCCGAACGTGGGATATGCGTGAATGGCGAAACTTCGATTTGGTCCTGCTGCTATCGTCTGGAAACTGGTCCCCTCAGCCCCTCGCTTTCGAGCCTCTATCTCGATGAAGAGGGCTACTTCAGTTTCGGGTATGGGGCGTTCTTCGGAGAGTAGCTTCTCCAAGGAATGCAAAACCTCGTTGGTAATCCCAGCTGCTTTTTCCAAGAAGGTTAGTTCTTCCTCGCTTTTGATTTGCCTACACTCCTCAATGTACGAAGATACGCCTTCTTTCCGGCAGATAAGATCCCCGTTGGGAAACTCTTTTTTCAAGCTCTGTTCCAGTTCCACTACTGTCACGTAGGGTTCCTGTCCCCCTAGTTCCATGTTGAAGGATTCGGATGGATTGATTCCCCAGTGTTTCAGTACTCCAACGACGGCCTGAGGAAGTTGGCGATCGAACTGGTTGTATGGAAGGATCTCCTCTACTTGAGCATGTAAGTTGGCCACAGGTACATCCCAGGGGACGAGAAGGGAATGACCATCGGAGCGGAGGAACAGAAGGGCGTCCTGCGGATGCCCGGAAAGGTAGCGTACCGAAGGATCCCTTAAGTGCTCGGCATCTTCGAGTAGAAGGATCGATACCCCTTGCTCTTGCATTTTCCTTGCTACCCGCTGCCGACGGATCGCGAAAGGGTTCGGCTGCTCTGGTTTCATAGGTTCAGAGTACGATGTTCACCAGCTTATCCGGAACCGTGATGATCTTTTTAGGAGTCTTCCCGTTTACCAGATCCTGGATCCTCTGTTGATTTAAGGCAAGATCTTTCAGCTCTTCCTCGGAAAGGCCCGCATTGGCTTGGACCTTTGCCCGTACTTTCCCATTCACTTGGATCACGATCGTTACTTCCTCGTCCTTCGCGAGTTCTTCGTTCCATTTAGGGAAGGGGACCTTCGAGATCGAAGGCGGGTTTCCGAGCTTTTCCCACAGCTCCTCTGCCAAGTGGGGAGCGTAGGGGGAGAGGAGGAGTACGAAGGGTTCCCACGCTTTACGGGGAAGGGTTTCCAGTTTGAATAGTTCATTCACGAAGATCATCATCTGCGAGATGGCGGTATTGAACTCCAATTTTTCCGTGTCTAACGCCACTTTGCGGATTGTTTTATGGAGAAGGCGCTCCAGTTCCCGGGGAAGGGGTTCGTTCGTGAGGGTTCGTTCCGATAAACGCCAGATCCGGTCGAGGAACCGATGCACCCCGATGAGCCCATTGGTAGACCAGGGTTTGGTTACCTGGAGGGGTCCCATGAACATCTCGTACACCCGCATCGAGTCTGCCCCATACTCTCGAACGATATCATCGGGGTTGATCACGTTCCCCAAGGACTTGGACATCTTCTGTCCGTCCTCGCCCAGAATCATTCCCTGGTTCACCAGGCGCATGAAAGGTTCGGGAGTGTTCACCACTCCAATATCATACAGGACCTTATGCCAGAACCGGGCGTACAGGAGGTGTAACACGGCGTGCTCGGCCCCCCCTACGTACAAGTCTACGGGCATCCAGTATTCGATCTTGTCCTTAGCAGCGAGTTCCTTCGTATTGTGGGGATCCAGGTACCGCAGGTAGTACCAGCAGGAACCCGCCCATTGGGGCATCGTGTTGGTTTCCCTCTTTGCCTTGCCCCCGCACTTGGGACAGGAGGTGTGAACCCAGTGGGTGATTGCCGCAAGAGGAGATTCCCCCGTTCCTGTGGGAGCGTAGCTTTCTACCTCGGGGAGGAGAAGGGGTAGTTGATCGTACGGTAGGGGTACGATCCCGCAGGCAGGGCAATGAACGAGGGGTATGGGTTCTCCCCAGTACCGCTGCCGGGAGAAGACCCAATCGCGAAGCTTATAGTTCACCGCCCGTTTCCCCAAGCCTCGTTCTTCCAGCCACTGAATGATTCGCTTCTTAAATTCGGCGGTAGGCAGGCCGTTGAAGGGGCCTGAGTTGACAGCGATACCATCCTCGGTTTCCGCGTGATCCATGGGGTATAGGGTACCATCCTTCGACACCACTTGCACGATAGGCAGGTTGTACTTCTTGGCAAAGTCCCAGTCCCGTTCGTCGTGAGCCGGAACCGCCATGATGGCCCCTGTCCCATAGGAAATCAGGATGTAGTCCGAAATCCAAACAGGGATTCTTTCATTATTTACCGGATTTATCGCGTAAGCTCCGGTGAATACGCCGGTTTTCTCCTTGGCGAGATCGGTTCTCTCCAGGTCCGACTTCCGTCGAGCACTTTCCTTGTATTCCTCCACAGCCTTTTTCTGCTCTGGAGTGGTGATCCGGTCTACCAGGGGATGCTCGGGTGCCAGAACCATGTAGGTAGCGCCAAAGAGGGTATCCGGTCGGGTGGTGTACACTTCGATGGTGCCTTCTCCTTTTTCCAGGGGAAAATGAACGTTAGCTCCCTCGCTACGGCCGATCCAGTTCCGCTGCATCAGCTTGATGGATTCGGGCCAATCCAAGAGATCCAGATCTTTCAATAACCGCTCCGCGTACTTGGTGATCCGGAGCATCCACTGCCGAATGTCCTTGCGCACCACAGGGGTTCCGCATCGGTCGCACCCCCCATCTTTCACTTCCTCGTTTGCAAGTCCGGTTTTACAAGAGGGACACCAGTTGATGGGAACTTCCGCTTCGTATGCCAGCCCCTGTTCGAACAGTTTCAGGAAGATCCATTGGGTCCATTTGTAGTATTCCGGCTGGTGAGTGGAAATCTCCCGATCCCAATCGTACGAAAATCCCAAGGCCTTGATCTGTTGTCGGAACCGGGCGATGTTCTTTTCCGTGGTCGTTTTCGGATGGGTTCCTGTTTTAATAGCATAGTTCTCTGCAGGAAGCCCAAAGGAATCGAATCCCATGGGATGCAGAACATGGTAGCCTTTCATCCTTAGGAAGCGACAGTAAATATCGGTGGCTGTATACCCTTCTGGGTGACCAACATGGAGCCCTGCGGCGGAAGGGTAGGGGAACATATCTAGAACATACCGACGTTTTTCTTTGGGTATGCTGGGATCCTCCACCGTACGAAACGTCTTGTGGGTTTCCCAGTACGTTTGCCATTTACGTTCGATTTCAGTAAAAGGGTATTTGCTCATAGGTAGGTATGATATCTAAAAGGGATGTTAATAGCAAGCTTAGTACCCTCAAGCTTGTGGGCTTGCGGGGATTGAAGCAAAAAAAAGCCCTTCAGGAAAGGAGGTAGAAACCTGAAGGGCAACGTACAGGAATGCGATGATTCACATCATCTGAAGGCTTCCAGGAAAGGAGGTGAAAACCTGGAAAGCGCTATTTCCAACTCGAAATGAATATCTTTTCTATATGTAAGAACAACGTTTTACATCCCTAGTTACAGGGAAAATCATCCATTTTTTACAGATTTTCGAAAATATTGTCAAGTATCAGATTCAAATGATTGAATCGATCTAAAAATTGGGGCTCACGCTTAAAGCAGAAAGTATTAGAACGGGACTCCTAAGGCACTCCTCTTGTTCCCTCAGGATCGGTTCTCTATAATCGGCCCATGAGCATGGAGAAACAGTTCGATCAAGGGTTTGGTGAATTTCTATTCCGGGAACAAAGATTAGAGCACGCGGCACGCGTAGCGGTAATCGAATCCCTCAAGGTTCGGGAAGGCGAACGAGTATTGATCGTTACCAATCCTGTGCGGGAGGTAGCCACCATAGCCTTTGCCGTGCATGATGCGGTACGGGAGGTTGGAGCGGTTCCCGTGCTACTGTTCCAACCGAGAAAGACTCAGTTCGATTTCTGTGAAGATGAAGTCACTGCCGCTATCGCAACAGAACCAAATGTGGTGATTTCCCTAAGCGCAGAGAAGATGGGAAAGGACAGGCGGGCTATCAAGGAACCCTACCTGATAGATGGAAAATCCTACGACAGCACTCTCCACTATCTACTCCATGGAGTGAAAAAGATACGGAGTTTTTGGAGTCCCGGGATCACGGTGGACTGTTTCATTCGGACTGTGCCGGTAGACTACCAACGGAT
This sequence comes from uncultured Spirochaeta sp., assembly GCA_937140905.1. Taxonomy (GTDB): domain Bacteria; phylum Spirochaetota; class Spirochaetia; order DTKZ01; family DTKZ01; genus DTKZ01. The sequence goes on along the minus strand of CAKZQO010000104.1, from coordinate 2,276 downwards.
GAAACAGGATTGTGAAACCTTAAAAAACCTACTGGATCAATCCGTTTCCCTGGAAATAGAGAATCCAAAGGGAACGAAGGTTCGGATCGACACGAAAGGAAGAAGTTCTTTTACGGACGACGGTGACTTCTCGCGACCAGGCACAGGGGGAAACCTGCCCGCGGGAGAAACTTTCATTTCACCTGTGGTGGGTTCTGCTGAAGGTACTATCGTGTTCGACGGTAGCATCGCGTTAGCGGGTGGAGTGATCCGGATCAACACACCCATCCGAGTTACCTTGGAAAAGGGATTCGTTGTCTCCATAGAAGGAGGTGAAGAGGCTAAAGCTCTGGAACAAACCTTGAACGAGGCCTCTATTCGAGCGCGAAGATACGAAGCGGAGGGAAACCTAAAAAAGGACGAAGGGGAACGGTACGCGAAGAACGCCCGTCATTTGGGAGAACTAGGGATTGGGGTGAATCGGCAGGCTCGGATAACGGGGAACATGCTGGAAGATGAGAAAGTATACGGAACCTGTCACTTCGCCATTGGATCCAACTACGATGAGGATGCTCCTTCTTTGATTCATCTGGATGGGTTGGTTAGTAAACCGACCATCTATGCGAAGACCCACAACGGAACCTGGGAACCTGTAATGAAAGAAGGACGTTTCCCTTGGGAGTAGAACCCTCCCTAGGCGGAACTGTTGAAACCCACTATCACATAAACATAAGAATGATAGGGGGTTACTAAAAACGGAAGATGGCAATAAAAAGGCCCCGCTTCCTTACCGAAACGGGGCCTTTCCACTCAAATAAACCGTTAAGCTACTTTTAGTATGTCTTTCACAACGTTCTTCAAGATTTCTTTGGGAAGAGCTCCCTGGGCCATCCTTGGTTCCCCATCCACAGGCGCGAAGATAAGAGTCGGAATGCTAACGATCCCAAAGGCTTGGGCTAACTCAGGTTCTGCGTCCGTGTCTACTTTGTACACGTTCAGCTTTCCTTCGTACTCCTTTGCGATCTCTTCCAGAACAGGGGCTACCATTTTACAGGGGCCACACCAATCGGCATAGAAGTCGATAATACTGGGAAGATCTCCCTGATACTTCCATTCCTTGTTGTGTTCGTAATCGAATACTTTTTGTAAGAATGTTTCTTTCGTCAAATGCTCTACCATTTCGTCCTTCCTTTATATATATTTTCATATATAATTTAATACTTATATTCTCAACCGTCAAGAGCCCCCTTGATTTCAATTTCGGTAAACCCTGCCTGCTGGAAGAAGGTGGTTAGGAAACGAGAAGCTTGGGTGCGAGCCGAAGCAAGGATCGATGACTCCAGAGGGCGTTCCCGGAGCTTCCGTTCCACCAGGCCTGCCACCAGTTTCCAATGGGAAGGAGAAAGGGGGATGTCTGGGTAGGGGTAGGTAGCAGGGTTCGGATCTTCGATAGCGAGATCCGCGATTCTAGGGGGAGGAAGGATCGCTAGGATGGATTTCTCCGACCGTGGTAAGATCTTTAAATTTTCCAGATCGATTCCTACCAAGATCTGGGCGGTGACCACCACGAACTCCCGTTTCCTCCCCGTGAACTTGAGTCCGATCCTTTCTGCAAGGTCTCGGGCCTCCAGGTAGTCTCGTTCTCGGGGGCTTAAAAGGGTATTCACGGAACCTTTTCCCCTTCGCAGGGTGGTAAGGATCACATCGAAGTCTAGTTCCGGATCCAAGTAGTCGTACGGGAATACTACTTTCTGGATGTAGCGGACAGTCTGTAAGCTTTTCAGCGTACGCATTTGTTCCCAAATCGCTTGAGAAGCGGTAGTTCGTTTCGTGGAACTAAACACGGGGAATAGGTTCCTCTCTACGACGAGCAGGGCTACCAAAATGGCACAGGAGACGGCAAAAACAATTATGACAGTTCTTATCTTCATGGGTTATCCCATTCCACCTCTTCGAAGCCGGCGGTTAACAAGATCCCTTTGATCAAGTTCCGAGCCTGTTGTTCCGCCTCTAGTAGGATTCCCCGCTTGTTGGCATCCTGAAGAATCCGTTGTTTGGCGGATTCCAGTTCCCTAGAGTAGTCCATTCGATGGATTCGGCTGCCCTGTTCCACGACAAAGTATTGTTGAATCGAGGCTTCGTCCACATCCACAAAGAGGATCTTGGCAGGCGGTAGGGCGATGTGAATTTTTTTTGGATTTCGGATGTCTCTTTTTACCGTGAAGGGTTGTTGAAGATTGATCCCTGCTTGTACGCGGATCTCAACGGAGAACAGTACCTCCTTACTGGAGGTGGGG
>CAKZQO010000103.1 GCA_937140905.1 uncultured Spirochaeta sp. | reverse complement strand
CAAGACCTACTCGTATCCCCCCTCTTTTCACCCCCCTTCGGTTCCATACCAACCCTCCTTGCCCCAGGAATAGAAGGATTCTCTCACCCTCTACCCCTCTAGACAGAACGGTTCCTCCGTTTGCTTCAATACCCACAAGCTTCGGGGTACTAAATATAGTTTCCAATTTGGAAGGATTCCAGAATGGATAGCATACTGTTAGTCCTTGACAACCTACTGGTTCAGTACAAAGATGAATTAACCCTTTTGTCTGCGTAGGTCTAAGGGGGTACTAGGTATTTGTAACTTCCAGCAGGGTAGTACATAGTGGATACAGTTGGAGTATATGATTAAAGGCACTAAGAATCATAGAAGGTTAAGGATAGGCTTGATCCTTGCCTCCATCCATACGGGTTCAAGTCCTATACTATGGCAAGGGATCCATGAAGAGGCAGAACGGAAGGATGTGGACCTGTTAATCTTCCCCGGAGGCCCATTAGAAACAGGGGAACCGTACGAACGGCAGAGGAATCAGATCTACGATCTCGTAGGAGAAATGGCGTTGGATGGAATCGTTTCATGGGCTTCTAGTCTAGGAGGAAGAGTGGCTACCTCCGAAATAGTTGCTTTTCATGAGAGATTCCGACAGATTCCCTGTGTCACCCTAAGCTATCAGATAGAGGGTTTTCCATGTGTGAAGATTGATGCGTACAAAGGTATGAAAGAACTTCTGTCCCATTTTCTTACAATTCACCGTGTACAATCGATCGCGTTTATACGGGGGCCTGCTACCCACGTATCTGCCGAGGAACGGTATCGAGCCTATCTAGATACGATGCAAGAGGGGGGAATCGGAATCAATCCTCTCTGTATCACAGATCCGATGCCCTGGGACGGGGGGGAAGAAGCTATACATCTTTTGATCGATTCCAGAAAGTTGGTTCCTGGTAAAGACTTCCAAGCACTGGTAGGAGCAAGTGATCTACAGATGTTTGGGGCAGTTCGTTTCCTGCAACAGAGAGGGTATCGAATTCCGGAAGATGTTCTTGTTGGGGGATTCAATAACATTATGGAAAGTAGAATTCTATCCCCTCAACTCACTACAGTTGCCATGCCGTTCCAGGAACAGGGAAAAGAAGCATTGGAACTTCTTTTAAAGAGAATTCAACAGAAACGCTGCCCAGAATCGATATCGCTTCCCACACGTTTAGTGATTCGTGAATCCTGTGGCTGTCCGTCATCCCGAACCCTGGAAGCGGATCCATACAGGTTGCAAAGCTCAGTGCTGAAAACCTTCGATGCATTGTTGAATGAATTGAGTAATGTGCTGGAGATGGATCCAGTATCCCGTGAATCGTGGCTTGTTCCCCTATTACGATACCTGGAAAAAGATCTGTCCTGTACGGGGGAGGGACAGTTCCTAAAGATGCTACATTCTATCCTAGAACGATCTATTCATTCGGATCGACCTATCCCTCTCTGGCAAGATGGAGTGTCAGTTCTACGAAAAAGTCTTCCCATAATCTGGCCCATGATCGATCTTAAAAAACTCGAAGCTCTCTGTGCCCAGGCACGGGTGATGATATCCGATGCAGTGGAACGGTACCACATAATGGACGAATGGCGAAGGGCTCAGCAGGATCGATTGATGAGGGAAGTGGAGCGTAGATTGCTCATGACTACTGAACTAGAAGAATTGAAACAGATTTTACGTGAGGAGCTTTCGATATTAGGAATTCCCAGTGGGTACTTATTCTTGAATAAGGATAATCGGGGGGATTTGCTCCACACAGAATGTGTATTCGGCTTCCCAGAAAAAGCAGAGTATGTCTCTTTCCACAGTACTAAACGTTCTACTTTTTTTGTACAACCCCTCTTTCATCAGCACAATTCCATGGGCTATGTAGTACTTGAACTGAACAATCCGAATCCTTCCTTATACGAAGAACTAAGAACCTATCTTTCCAGTGCGTTAAAAGGAATTTACCTTCATAGGGAAGTTGTACAGGCAAAAGAAGCCGCGGAATCGGCTGAACGTTTCAAGAGTCGTATGCTGGCAAATATAAGCGAGCAGTTCCGCAGACCGGTTGCGGAGATGTTGATGAAGGCTTCGGAAGGACTAGAACAGTTCAGAACAGAGAAACTTCCAGCAGGTATTCGAGATGTCTTAGCTCAGATCCGTCAATCTGCCGAACATCAACTCTATATTACGAATGAACTCATCGATCTTGCCAAAGCAGAAGTCCACGACCTGCCACTCAATAAGACTCTCCAGTCACCCGTACCTATTCTTCGGCACGTATTTGATCAGAGTA
>CAKZQO010000102.1 GCA_937140905.1 uncultured Spirochaeta sp. | reverse complement strand
TGGATCTCCAATTGGGGAAAACTTTGGACGATATCCAGGAAGCGTTGAAGAAGTCTCCCTATTTTAACTATCGAGGCCCCAAGGATGTGTCCTTTCTTCCCCTTCGTTCGGAGCCAGTGATCGATACCGAAGGGATGCGGTACATTCAGAGGGGAATTTTTCAGTTCCGGGAGGGTAGACTGGTTGCCATCATCCTCTATTTAAATCCAAAGTACCTGGACTATCCTACTCTTTTCCAGCATCTTGTTTCCCGGTATGGTTCACCTATGTACTTAGATCCTAGATCTTGTTTCTGGGAAGATAGAGAGACAAGGATAGCGTTGGAAAAGCCCCTTACCATCAAGTTCGTGGAACGGAACATCCTTGCCTCCAACAAGGACGGAAATGCTAGTCTTCCCTCCTCTCCGGAAGAGGTGGCAAGGCGTGGATTTCTGGATCTCTTTTAACTGGGAGAAGAATCGATATGGTACTTTTCATGGTAGTATTCCTCTCGACAGTGTTCTCTTGTTCATCCCAGTTGCCAGAAGTGTCTCTCAGATTGGGGCAGGAAATTTTTCAAGTGGAATTGGCGGTCTCTCCAGAGAGCCGGTCGAAAGGACTGATGTACCGAAAGGACCTGCCCTCCAATCGGGGGATGCTCTTCGTGTTCGAAACAGATCAGAAACCTTCCTTTTGGATGAAAAACACCTTCATTCCTCTCTCTATCGCTTTCATAGCGAAAGATGGAACCATTCGGGAAATTTTCGACATGACTCCTGGCTCTCTCAGGCCGATCGAGTCTACCTTCGAAGTACGATTTGCCCTGGAGGTCCCTCAAGGGGCATTCAAACGAGTGGGGGTGGACATAGGGTATCGGATTGAGATGCCTCCGGAAGTTCTACGATACGTGAAATGAAAGATCGACTTACTTACTCTCTTCTTCTTCGTTGTATTCGGGAAACAGTTCCAATTCTGGGGACTCCTCGGGAGTATTGGGAGTATTCACCAAGATTTCTATCTTCCGTTCGATCCTGCTGAGGTCTTTTTCCAAACTCTTGGCTAGCCGAATTCCTTCTTCGAAAAACCCTGCGGCCTCTTCCAAGGTACAGGTTCCCTCCCGCATGAGGGTGCTGATTTCCTCCAATCGACGGAGACGTTCTTCAAAAGTTTTGGGTGGGGATGATTTTTTCGACTGTGGCATCTGCCGCTCCTTGATAGAATTGGATGGAGAGAGTCTCTCCCAACCTGCATGATTCGGCCGATCGCAGGATCTGGCCAGAAGTCTTAGCCCGCACGATCGAGTATCCTTTCTTCAATACTTCATAGGGCGAGCTAGTTTGAAGTTGGGTATAAGCAAGTTCAAATCGGTGTTTATAGGTGTCTAG
>CAKZQO010000101.1 GCA_937140905.1 uncultured Spirochaeta sp. | reverse complement strand
CATCGTACGTTGTCTTTGGAACAGTTATGGGGTACGTAGAATTTCTGGTATTCGGTATGGATATAAAGGGTTGCTTCCCGAGTACCAATTCCCTACCATCGATCTTGATGTGGATGTGGTGGACGATATCCATCGAATGGGAGGGTCGATGTTGGGATCTTCCCGGGGGGGCGGAGAGCGGACAGAGGATATCGTGGATTCCCTTGAACGATTGAACCTAAACATGCTCTTTGTGATTGGGGGGGATGGTACGCAGAAGGGCGCTATACGGATTGCCAACGAGATTGCTAAGAGGGGATTGAAGATCTCCGTCATAGGGATCCCCAAGACCATAGACAATGATCTTTCCTTCATTCAGAAATCCTTTGGATTCGAAACCGCTGTAAGCTATGCGTCAAAGGCAGTGTACGCAGCCCACACAGAAGCCCATTCAGCCATCAATGGGATTGGATTGGTAAAATTAATGGGACGGGAAAGCGGATTCATTGCTGCAGCAACCGCACTGGCTTCCCATGAGGCGAATTTCGTACTGATTCCCGAAGTGCCCTTCGAACTGGAAGGGCCCAATGGCCTTCTGGAGCACTTGAAACGGAGACTTATTAAACGGAACCATGCGGTCATTATCGTGGCCGAAGGTGCAGGGCAGGATTTAGTGGGGGCTTCAAATGGTACGGATCCATCGGGGAACCGAAAACTTGGCGATATCGGAATCTTTTTGCGAGATCGCATCGCTAGTTATTTTGAAGCAGAAAAAATGGAAATCAATCTGAAGTACATAGATCCTAGTTATATCATTCGCAGTGCTCCCGCTGATCCAGAGGACTCCGCCTACTGCTCTCGGTTAGGAAGCAACGCTGTTCATGCCGCCATGGCTGGTAAAACGAAAATTCTCATAAGCCAAGTGAACAATACCTTCGTCCATCTTCCCATTGAAGTGGCTGTTTCCGTTCGGAATCGAGTGGATCCTGAATCAAGTCTATGGAGAGACGTGTTGGAGGCTACGAATCAGCCTCCTTTGATGATCAATGGCAGGAACTAATGGCTTCCAATTTGGAGGGCCTATGCAACGGATCGAACTTACTCTAACAGCGGAAGACAAAATTCGTCTATTGGGTTGGAGATGTATACCGGATCTTAAACCTCCGCGCGCTTGTATTCTGATCCTGCATGGGATGGCAGAACATATTCAAAGGTATGAAACCTTTTCGGAATTCCTGTGCGAGAAAGGGTATGCAGTATATGGATTCGATCTTCGAGGACATGGGCGTACGGGAGATATGGCTGCCGCTAGCGGAATCCTGGCTGCCGAGAATGGATGGGACAGGACGCTGTCGGATATAGATCTTTGGGTCGAGAGAATACGAAAAGACTACCCAGAATCTCCAATTGTGCTTTTTGGTCATTCCATGGGCTCTCTCCTCGCTAAATGTTACGCGGCTAAACAGGGGAATAAAATTAAGGGATTGATCCTCTCAGGGCCTGTAGCGAATCCAGGATTTCTTAGGATCCTAGCGTCCTTCCTTGCATGGGGTAATGGATTGATCAACGGCCGGAATGCACCGGCGAGATTGCTAGATCGGCTGATTTTCAAAGGGTATGGAAGAAGCATAAAGGACCGGCGTACCGACTTTGATTGGCTTTCCCGGGATGAACGACAGGTAGACGCTTACCTTCGGGATCCTCATTGCGGACGAATCATGTCCATTGGTTTCTACCAGGATCTGTTGAAAGGACTTCAAATGGCGTACAAACAGAGTACTTATAGAAGCACGCCAAAGGATCTACAGATTTACATCTTCGGGGGGAGTAAAGATCCGGTAGGAAAATTCTCCAAGGGTATCTCTTCTCTGTACAAGGAGTATCGAAGAGCGGGAGTCTCCAATGTCACGATGAAATTCTACTCCGATGGACGCCACGAAATGCTAAACGAGACCAATCGGGATGAGGTATACAAGGATGTCCTCTCTTGGTTGAATGACAAGTTCCCCCCGCCTTCCGAAGCGGCCAACCCTAGGAACTGATCATTAAAATTTCCGAGTACGCGGAAAGGACAGGGTCTTCCCTATTACCTGCCAAGGCTGCTGATGCCAAGGTTTTGCCCAATTGTACCCCTTCCTGATCGTAACTATTTATGTTCCACAGGAATCCTTGGAACATGACCTTATTCTCATAGTGGGCTAATAGAGCTCCCAAGGCTCTCGCTGTCAACTGCTCTCCGTAAATGAGGCTGGAAGGTCGATTCCCCGGGAACTCTCGATTAGGATCCGTGCTTGATTTCCCCTTTGCAAAAGCGGTTATCTGGGCTGCCAAATTAGCCTTGAGTTTTTGTTGACTGGTGGATCCTTGGTATTCTATATCCTCTTCTCGTTGTGAACGTAGGAAGCCTATGAACTGCAACGGTACAATATCCGTTCCCTGATGGAGGAGTTGGTAGAAACTATGCTGGCCATTGGTCCCTGGTTCACCAAATACGATAGGACCGGTAGGATAGTCGATAGGTTCTCCAAATCGGTTCACTCGCTTCCCATTGGATTCCATATCCAACTGCTGTAGATGGGCGGGGAACCGGAAAAGAGCTTGGCTGTAAGGTAGGATCGCCGTGCAGGGGTATCCTAATACATTCCGCTCATACACTCCTAAAAGAGCATCCAACAAGGCGGGATTTTGAAGAATATTGGATTCCGTTGCCCGTACATCCGCTTCATGGGCTCCCTCTAGTAAATCCTCGAACGTCTCCCTTCCAAAGGCCAACGAAAGGACCACTCCCCCTACGGCACTGGTGGAGGAGTACCGTCCTCCGATGAAATCGTCGATAAAGAAAGCCTCAAGGTATTCGGATGATTTTGCCAGGGGACTTGTTTCAGAGGTAACCGCGACGATGTGTTTTTTGGGAACCATCCCCCCATTCTTTAATCCTTTTAATTTTCTAAGGATAAAAGCTTCATTGGTTAAGGTCTCCTGAGTCGTTCCACTTTTGGATACCAGGATGAAGAGGGTAGTTTCCGGATCTACCTGGGACAGTATTTCCGAGGCTTCATCTGGATCGACATTGGACAGGAAAAAGGCCCTCATCTTGAGTTGCCCTTGTACTTCCTTCAGATTTTTAAGGGCTAGGTATAGGGCTCTTGGCCCTAAATCCGAACCACCAATGCCAATTTGCACGATTTGGGTAAAAGGTTTCCCCGTGGAACCCCTGATTTTCCCCTGATGTACGCTTTGGGCAAAGGTATAGATGTGTTCTTGTTCCTTCCGGTAGAATTCCCGGAGATTTTTCCCTTGATGGAGTATGTCCTTTCCCAGTTGCCCCCGCAGAAGGTGATGCAAGACCATCCGGCCTTCCCCGGTGTTCATAATCTCGCCATCTAGAAGGGCCCGATATTTCTCTATCACCTGCTGTTCGTCTGCCAATTGCTGTAGAACATGCAGGACTCTGGAATCGAACCGTTTCGCGGCGTAGTTATAGGTTAGCCCTCCTCCCATTGGAATCGAACAACTTCGTATCCGTTCAGGAGTTAACAGGGTGGAAAGATGGGGTGGGGGTTCCAACTGTCTCAAAGTGGCGAATGCTCGGGTAGCGGTCAAATTTTTATAGGATATACTCATGGGAATCCTCCTTCCTAAAAAGTAGCGAAATCTTTAAGATTGTCAACTTGAGAAGGGGAAAAATAGAAATTTGTCAGTGCACAAGCCCTTGGTATCATTTGGATCATGGAAGTATGAAGTATGGAGGCAATATGCAGGAAACATTGAAAAATTGGCTGAATGGGGCAGTCCCCCACATGGTAGAACTACAAAAGTTGTTAACGGCTCATCCGGCCATCGCGCCGGAAAGTGGAGGGTCGGGGGAAGGACGGAAGGCTGACGCACTGGTTGGGTGGTTGCGTGCGCATACCCCTTTCATTGTAGAAACATTTCCAGTGAAAGACGAAAGGGTACCGGAAGGTGTTCGACCGAATGTGTTAGCTACCTTGCCTGGAAAGGATCGAAGTCGGGCGTTTTGGGTACTGACGCATTTGGATGTAGTGCCGCCGGGGGATCTATCTCAGTGGAACACCGATCCTTTTGCCCTGTTGGAAAAAGAAGGGCGATTGTATGGAAGAGGAACCGAGGACAACCAGCAGGGTATGGTATCGTCTATCTTTGCTGCCCTTGCGTTAACCGAACAAAACCTAATCCCCCCAATGGATGTTAAGTTACTCTTTGTTGCGGATGAAGAGGTAGGTTCGACCTATGGAATCAAGGCTCTGTTGAAGGAGTATCCGAACCTCTTTGGAAGAGCCGATTCTTTTCTGGTTCCCGATGGGGGGAGCCCTGATGGCTCTATTATAGAGATCGCGGAAAAGAGCCTTCTCTGGGTTAAGTTTATCGTGGAAGGGAAACAAGTCCATGCCTCCCTGCCCCATTTGGGGAAGAATGCCTTCCTCGCGGGGTGTGATCTAGTTCTCCGATTGGCTAAAGGGCTATCTACCCGTTATCCAGAGAAAGATCCCATCTTTGATCCACCCCTTTCCACCTTCTCCCCCACGAAGAAAGAGGCTAATGTGCCGAACGTGAACACTATTCCCGGTATAGATATATTCTATTTCGACTGCCGGGTTCTTCCCCGTTATCCGTTGGATGATGTGCTAATCACGATGGATTCGTTAGCTCGGGAAATAGAAAAGGAGTATGGGGTAACCGTAAAACGAGAAATACTACAAAAGAACGAATCTGCCGCTACTCCCTCCAGTTCAACCCTGGTAAAGAACCTCAAAACAGTACTTCGAGAGGTTCGAGGGATAGAAGGGAAAGAAGTAGGAATTGGTGGCAATACCGTAGGGGTCTTCCTCCGTCAGAAGGGATGGGACACGGTAGTCTGGAGTACCATAGAGGAACGAGCCCATATGCCGAACGAGTACTGCGTCATAGATAACATGGTGAAAGACGCGCTGGTGATGGCTCAACTTATGCTTTTCACTGATCTTTAGGCCGGGAGGCCCCTCTACCAAAGAGGGGAGAAAAGTATTTGTCCCAGTTCACCTTGTTCGATAGGTACCGCATGATCCGGTGGTACAGGAAGTAAGTACCGATGATGGATCCAATGAACAGGAGAAGTAAGGCAATGGAGTTCACTTGAGGGGGTAATCTAGGAGCTAGGAACGCTCCGTACAGGAGAAATCCTGCGATGAATAGCAGGATCATCATCACCATGTTCAGTAGAGTAGCCCCTAAAACGAATAGCACCGTATTGAGTTTCTTGTTCATTCCTTCTCACTCCGCCTAAGAATCAGGGAGAGGGCGATGGCAATGCCACAGACCACAACGGCCGAGTCGGCAATATTGAAAGTAGGCCATCGTTCCATTCCTAGGAATCCGTAGATCTTCACATCAATGAAATCGACCACTCCTTCAGGACGGAATACGCGGTCTAATAAATTGCCGATTCCCCCTCCCAACACTCCAGCCGCCATCCATCGCTGGAAGGGGGTGTATTCGTCACTCTTGAAAAAATGCATTCCCAAGATCACCAGCACGCCTAACGGGAGAAAAGTGAACAGGATGGAGCGTAGCGGTTCCGGTAAGTTTTTTCCTATACTAAAGGCGATCCCTGGATTGCGCACATGAATGATGCGGAGCACATCGCCAAAGTAACTGGCACCAATTCCTCGCTGAGGGATGTGTTCGATGATCAGGTATTTCGAGAGTTGATCCACTAGTACCACGTTAAAGGTAAGGATTAGGGGCAAGATTCTTTTTAGCAATAGAACCTCCCTACCCTCAGAGTCCTGTTGGAATATCGAAGAATCGAGTTTCCAATCCAGTGTCCCGGGCTGTCCGCTCGGCCCATTTAATGACTCCTCCGGTCTCGGTTTGATAATGCCCACCGAACAGAACATTGATACCCGCTTCCATACAGGCATGGTAAATAGAATGGGAGGCTTCCCCGGTAATGAATAGATCTATTCCCTTATCAATAGCTTGCAACGCTTCAGAAGCCGCTCCTCCCGATACAATGGCTACCGATTGGACAATTGGTTTTCCGAAGGGTAACAAACGATAGTCGGAAAAAGAGGGGCCAAAGAGTTTCGTTGTCACTGTGGATAGATCCATAGGGTGGGAAAACACCCCTTGGACTCCAATTTCTACACCCCTATACACCCCAAAAGGGGAAACATCCTGTAATTCGAGCCTCTCCGCAAGGGTCACGTTATTCCCAATAATAGGATCTGCATCGAGGGGGAGATGGACCGCGTAAAGGCCCAGGTCGCGTTCTAAAAGGAAATGGATCCGTTTTCTATGGACTCCTACAATGGGAAGTTCCTTCCCCCAGAATAGTCCATGATGCACACAGAGTACTTCTGCCCCCCATTCGCTAGCTAACCGAAAACTTTCTTCGCAGGCATCAACGGCAAAGGCTACCTTATGCACAAGGCCTTCGCTTCGATCAACTTGAATGCCATTGTAGGAGGTGTCGTACTTTTCGAACTCGTCGATCTTGAGGATGGAACGAAAGTACCTATCCAATGTTCGCAAGTCCATGATCCCTCAGGCCTTTCTATCCAGTAACTTGTCCAGGTACTCATGGGATCGAACTAGGGCGTGGAGTACCGCATGGGAATCGGTAAGGTATTGAAAGGTAGTTTCCAAATTTTTTAATCCTTCGTTCAGGGCAAAGGTCTGTTCTTGGATGGCCTGGGTAATCTGGCTGATGGATCCGCTAGTTTCTTGGGCGCTTGTGGCTGTTTCTGCAAAAGTGGACTTTAGCCAGGCAAAATCTTGGTTCAAACGGTTTAAAAGCTCCGAGAACTCGGAGATTTGTTGTTCAATCTCCGCCAGAATCTGGGAGAATTCTTGAATTACATTGGAAATATCCTTGGCAAAATTTCCTGTCTGGGAAGCTAGTTTCTTTACCTCGTTGGCAATGATCCGGAATCCCCTTCCTACAACGCCCGCTCGAGCTGCTTCGATGGATGCATTGATGGCAAGTACATTCGTCCGATCGGATACATCGTTGATTTCCTCTGTGGCGTTCTGAATACTGGCCGATTTCTCTGCCAACCGCTGAAACAAGGAATGGATCCGTTCGGCATTCGCTTTAGCCTCGTTTATTTCGATTTCGCGTTTGGAAATACTGTCTCCTACGAGGGCGTTCTTTTCCAGTACCTTACTCATTCCCGCATTGATAACGGAGGCGTTCTTCGAAGTGCTTTCCGAAGTAGCGCGAATTTCTTCAAACGCGGCCACCACAGAAGAGAGTTGGTTCTTGATCTGTTCTATGTTCTGGTTGACGATTTGGAAGGAATGAGCCGTGATTCTGGTTTGAATGACGCTCTTATTGTAACCGATGACGAAGCGACCGATGGTACTAGCGAACTGCTTGTACAGTTCAGGACTGATCTCGTAATCGTATCCCATGGATCTGTTCCCCTATTGTTTATAGATCGTATCGAGTAGGTCGATCCCACATTCCAGATTCTGTAACCAATCGAGGAACCTCTTTACTTGAGCTTCTGGGAAAATGGCGCCATGCTGCGGGGCGAGGTAATTAAGGGGGAGGTTATAAACACTCTGGACCCATTTTTTCAACACTTTATTGGAAGCCATGTATCTGCGATGGAAATCTATCATATATTTCACGTGGGAATCGAAGTCAGTTACCAGCACATACTGCCCTCCCTTAGGGAATACGGCCGCACCAATGTCTCCGGAAAACAGTGTTCTCGATTCTTGATCGTAGAAGGAGTAGTTGCCCGTGGAATGGAGAAAATGGGCGGGGATGCATTGAAGATGGAAGTCCACGGGAAGTTTTCCTCCCAACCCTTCGATTCCCACGATTCGGCTATTATCCACGATACCGAAATGAGGCAGGAATCGCAACCACAGGTTGGAAATATAGATTTTAGCCTTCGTGACCCCCATCCAAAGGGCGATTCCAGAGGAAACGTCCGGATCCTGATGGGAAAACAGGATGTGTTCAATGGATTCCAAGGGAATATACCTGCTTACCGCACTAACTACTCGAGCAAAGAGATGCACTCCACCCGGATCCAGGAGGATACCCTTTCCTTTGTGAATGATTAAGTACTGGTTGGTTTGGACAACTCCTTCATTTTCTTGTTCATCCGTTCCTAACCAGATAAGCTTATGCTGGTCGTTTTCCGAAAGAACTTTCCCATTCAGTTCTTCTCTATTTACCATGGCAGCCTCCTGAATCTTTCGTGCTGGCATTACTATACCATGGGGCGAATGTTCGGTAAAGAGAACGAACTTTTTCACGTTGACAGGTAAGCATGAGAAACCTAATATGAAGGAATCATGTTGGAAGCACTGAGAGTATCACCAGAGAACCTTGCGTTTGGATTATCGGAAGAAGAAATCCGTCGACTGGATACCGAAGAAGTGGAACGGTTTACCATCATCGGGCAGGAAAGGGCTGTGAAAGCCTTATCTATGGGCACAGAAATAGCAGCTTCCGGATACAATATCTATGTTTCTGGGATGCCAGGTACTGGGAGAAAAACCACAGTTCGAAAAATTCTCGAGGCGTATCAACCTACAGCCCTAAAGGTGAAAGATATTGCCTATGTGTACAATTTCAACAATCCCGATTCTCCCCGGGTTCTTTATTTCAAACCAGGAGATGCTCTTCGGTTTAGAAAAGGCTTAAGGGATGCGATGGAAAACATAAAGGATGCCATAAAAGCCCGGTTGGAGGGGGAGTTCTTCCGATCCCAGAGGGAACAGATCATCGCGGAACGAGAACAGGAGGAGAATCGGGTCATAACGGAATTCGAGAAAAAATTGGCATCCGAAGGATTCACGTTGGTAGAGATGGAAGATGGGGAAGGTCGGATGAGCGATGTGCTTCCCCTCCATAAAGGCAAACCGAAGGACTTCGATGAACTTGCCCGATTGGTTTCCAAAGGAGAAATTTCCGAGACGCATTTCAATGCCTTACGAGAAAAGTACCATCGGTTCATCGATGAAATGAAAATTCTCTTCCAGGATCTCCGCAAGAAACGGAACCAAATGGAAGATCGGTTGGATCAACTTCGTAGCGAGGTAGTGAGGATCGACATTGAGGTAGAGTTGAACCACCTGAGCTCTAGTTTCTCCGATCCCAAAGTGCATCAGTATCTCCAAGAATTGCAAACAGATATTCTACAGCACGTAGGTTGGTTTACCGATGAAGAACCTCAGAAAGAGGGAGGCCCGAACCCCCTATTCCTCCGGTATGGGGTGAACATCCTGGTAGATCATTCGAAGACGACTAGACCTCCCGTTTTGTTCGAATCCCATCCCGATACGGTCACTCTCTTTGGCAACCAGGAGCCTTCCTTCGATGGAACGGGTGAGCCGAAGGTAAGTTATCTTTCGATACGCCCCGGCTCTCTCATCCGTGCTTCTGGCGGATTCCTCGTTTTGTGGGCTGAAGATCTCCTTAACGAGGAAGATGCCTGGCTCACGCTGAAGCGGGCCCTCCAGGATGGGTATACGGAAATCCGATATCAGACAAATCCGTACCTTCCCCAGGTGGTAGGTCTCAAACCAGAGCCTGTCCAGATCGACACGAAAATTATTCTCATCGGAAACGAACAGACTTACGATTTTCTTTATAACACGGACGAAGATTTCCCTAAGCTTTTCAAGATCACAGCGGAGTTCGATTCCGTGATGGAGCGTAACGACGAGAGTACCCGGCAGTACATGGGATTCGCTAGAAAGGTTTGTGCAGAGGAACATCTCCTCCCCATCGGCATTTCAGGTTTGGCAGCTGTTGTGGAGTACGGCGCCCGGGTTTCCGAGTTTCGCAATAAGCTTACCACACGATTTTCGCTGATAGCCGATTTGATCCGGGAGTCGGATTATTGGGCCCGTCGAAAAGGATTGCCATCCATCGAACGGGATGCCGTCGAGTCTGCCCTTGAGGAACGAAAGTTTCTCTATAGTTTACCGGAAGAAAAGATCGACGAGCAGTTCCTCTCCGGGGAAATCCTCATATCCCTCGATGGGATGGCAATAGGCAAGATCAATGGATTAGCGATCCTGGATCGAGGGTATTACAGCTTTGGAAGGCCGGTAGTGATTACCGCTCGGACTGCCCCTGGACACGATGGAATCATCAATATCGAACGCGAGTCTGGCCTTTCGGGAGAAATTCATGACAAGGGGGTTTTCATTATCCAGGGGTACCTGCAAACGATGTATGCCCGGGACTTTCCCCTATCCATACGGGCTAGCATCTGTTTCGAACAATCCTATATCGAGGTGGATGGGGATTCAGTCTCCTCCGCCGAGATCTATGCCCTTCTCTCAGCCATTTCTGAAATCCCCCTTCGTCAGGACTTGGCAGTTACGGGCTCCATGAATCAGATTGGCGAGATCCAACCAGTGGGAAGCGTATCGGAAAAGATCGAAGGCTTCTATGAGATTTGCAGAAAGACCGGTCTCACGGGAAAACAGGGGGTGATTATCCCGAAGTTGAACCTTCCTAACGTGATGCTTTCCAAAGAGGTGCAACAGGCGGTCCGCGAGGGAGTATTCCATATTTACGCCATTTCTTCAGTAGCAGAAGGGATAGAGATCCTTACCGGTATCCCGGCGGGTGTTCGGGGCCCCAAGGGGAGTTTTCCTCCGGAAACAGTGAACGGGAGGGTGGAGAAACGGCTCCGGGAAATGGCCCTATTGGTGAAGGACTTTGGGGGAAACTAGGAAAAAAGGGAAAAACCTTGACTTCCAGCGAGGAGCATATAATACTGTTTCCGTACATATTTAAGTAGTTTTTTGGAAGGTGAACCATGCCTGTAAGTGTCGATGTTGAAAAAGTCCTTCACGCTGCCCGCAATGCTGTACCCTATGCGGTAAAAACATACACTCTTCCCCACGACATGGAAATATACCTGGAAGAAGTTCTAGGGATTTTCTTGAAGGAGTTGGGGCGTGAAAATTTGAAGGAACCTCTAGCGTACTGTTTGCGGGAATTGGCGGTAAATGCCAAGAAAGCCAACACAAAGAGGGTTTACTTTAAATTAAAGAATCTGAACATCAATGACGAGGAAGACTACGCAAAGGGCATGGCTCAATTCAAAGTAGAGACCCTGGAAAATATCGATTTTTGGTTGCAACAGCAGAAGGACGCAGGACTCTATATCAAGATTGTATTCCACAAGAATGGTACAACCCTGAACATTCAGGTCCGCAACAATGCGGAAATCACAAAAAAAGAGCAGATTCGGGTCTATGACCGGATCGCTCGTTCCCGCGCGTTTGCCTCGTTGGAAGAAGCTCTATCCACCGTGTTGGACGATTCGGAAGGTGCGGGGCTGGGAATCGTGATTCTCGTGTTGATGTTGAAAAAGTTGAATCTGGATGAAGACGCTTTCGACATCGATGTGGAGAACGGCGAAACCGTAGCACGCCTCACCATCCCCATGGATCAGGTAAAACTAGAGAGTCTCGAGCTTTTGAGCAAACAGATTGTAGCCGAGATCGATCAGTTGCCTAAGTTTCCCGAAAACATCGTGCAATTACAGCGGATGTTGTCCGATCCGGATAGTGAGATTACTGATATTGCCCGGCAAATATCCACGGACCCTGCCTTGACTGCGGATCTATTACGGTTGGTCAACTCTGCCCAATTCATGCTACCGAAAAAGGTGGATAACATCGTAGAAGCGGTAAAGATGGTAGGGCTCCGGGGGCTGAAGAATCTTCTATACTCGTATGGAACCCAAAAATTGCTAGGTGGTATCGACAGTGAGAAAGGGAAAGCCCTATGGCAGCATTCCTACCGCACGGGGTTCTATGCGTACAGTCTCGCTAAGAATTTCATCCGCAAAAAAGATATTTTGGATG
>CAKZQO010000100.1 GCA_937140905.1 uncultured Spirochaeta sp. | reverse complement strand
ACCACGGACACGAGGACCGCGGGATAGATCGAAGTATGATGAAAGACTTTCCACGGGGACTCCTCCTGATTCTACAACTCCTTAGAATTTGCATTCTTTGCTATTCAGCTTAGAAGAGGCACTACATGGATGCAAGGGCAAGACGTGTTCTCGAACATGATTTTCCCTGGTGGCCTTTCAAAATCCAAGGTAGATTACTATAATGGAGTGAAAATGTATCTTTTCCAAAAGGAGTGGCCATGTCCGATCTGCACCGTCTGCGAACCCTCGATTCTCTACAGGCAAAAGGGGTGTACGTGAACGATTATCCGGGCCTTATTATGGATGGCAAGGATATTAGCTATTTCTACTTCCATTTCGAACGGGACGTCTTTTTTCCTAACGGAGGGGCCGAGGGAAGAAGGGGTGGAGCAGCCCTGATGGATCGGGTGAACAAACTGGTTGACGCCTACAACGAAGAGTATGCGATCGTGGGGTTGGACAAAGAACTGAAGATCTTTTACTTGGACGACCAGGGGTACTGTATCATAGGCCGGGTGGAAGACGAAAAAGAGACCCTCCGATTCATTGTAAACAAAAAGGAGCTAGTGTCGGACCGGGTGTTTCAGGTCAACTTGACTCGAATCTACGCGGCCGAAGGGATCGATGGTTTATATCAAGTGCGGAATACAGAGGTAAAAGGGGTGTACGAAGGGATCACCAAGTATATATCTATCTATATGTACGGGTGGTTCGGGTTGTTCCGGCAGTACGAGACTCTCCAGGAACGTACCCAGGTGTTTCGACAATTCAAGCCCTTCAAAATTCCCATTATTGGCAGAAAAGAGACCCTGAAAAACGCTACCTTTACTATTCAACTGGGAATCCGGACTCCCAATGGGGACGAGGACTTCAAGAAAGTCGTTGTCCCATATGGGACGGTCAGTTTGGAAGACGCCCTAAGCGCCTGAACAGATAAAATTTTATAGAAAACAGTAACATTTGTTACGAACCTTTTTCTTTCTCCTTCGTATATTGGGCACGTACATACCACATTATGGAAGGAGAAAGCGAATGAGTATGTTCTGTTTTCAATGTCAGGAAGCGGCCCGGAACGAAGGATGCACGATCCAGGGCGTCTGTGGTAAACCGGAGAGTACGGCAGGTCTCCAGGACCTCCTGATCCATACGATGAAGGGAATCGCATGGTACGCGACAAGGCTACAGGACCCGCGGTCGATCGAGGAAGCGGGGCGATTCATCGTGAAGGGACTCTTTGCCACCATCACCAACGCGAACTTCGACGATGAACGGTTCCAGAAATGGATCGACGAAGGGCTTGAGGTTCGTTCCTTGCTATCGGCTCGATACGAGGCGCAGGGCAAGAATGGAAATGGAAAGAAGGATACAGAACCGAAGCCCGACGCGGCGGTATGGTTTGCGAAGGATCCAGAGATCCGGCGGATGAAGGCAACTCGAGTAGGAGTGTTAGCTACTTCAGATCCCGATCTTAGGTCTCTGCGGGAGTTCCTCATCTATGGGTTAAAAGGAATCGCCGCGTACACCCACCACGCGGAAGTCCTTGGCTTCACCGATCCAACCATCTGGCGGTTCCTCGTGGAAGCGTTAAACGCGACCTTAGAGCCCCAGACGGTAGAGGAAATGGGGAATCTCCTGATGAAAGCGGGCGAGACGGCGGTGAAAGCGATGGCTCTTCTAGATAAGGCCAACACGAGCACGTACGGGCATCCCGAGATCACCGAGGTGAATATCGGGGTACGGAAGAATCCGGGTATCCTGATCTCCGGGCACGATCTGAAAGACCTAGAGGAACTCTTAAGGCAGACAGAGGGAACTGGAGTTGACGTGTATACTCACTCGGAGATGCTTCCCGCTCATTACTACCCAGCCTTCAAGAAGTACCCACACTTCGCGGGGAATTATGGGAACGCCTGGTGGAAACAGGACAAGGAGTTCGCCCTCTTTAACGGCCCCATTGTCATGACCACCAATTGTCTGGTCCCGGTCCGGAACGGCTACAAGGACCGGATCTTCACCACGGGCGTCACAGGGTATCCAGGGGTGAAACATATCCCGGATCGTGCGGATGGAGGAGGCAAGGATTTCTCCGAAGTGATCGCCTTGGCTAAGAAGTGTCCTCCTCCCACGGAAATCGAACGAGGGAAGATCGTGGGAGGATTTGCCCATGAACAATTGCGGAAACTTGCACCCACTATTCAAGATGCGGTCCAGCGGGGAGCCATCAAACGGTTCGTGGTCATGGGAGGTTGTGATGGGCGACAACCGGCTCGAAGTTATTTTACCGAAGTGGCAAAAGAACTGCCGCAGGATTCGGTGATCCTCACCGCTGGCTGTGCCAAGTACCGGTACAACAAGCTCGATCTAGGAACCGTGGAAGGGATCCCCCGCGTACTGGACGCGGGTCAATGCAACGATTCCTACTCCTTGGCCCTCACAGCCCTTCGATTGAAGGATCTCTTTGGGGTGCAGGATGTGAACGATCTTCCCATCCATTTCGACATCGCCTGGTACGAACAGAAGGCAGTGGCCGTGCTCTTGGCTCTTCTTTATCTGGGATTCAAGGATATTCGCTTGGGACCTACCCTACCCGCCTTCGTTTCTCCCAACGTGGCGAAGTTCCTGGTAGAACGGTTTAGAATCAAACCCATCTCGGATCCGAAAACCGATGTGGGTTCCATGGTAGCAGATTTGGAAAACAGTAGGGCTGCTTTTTAGGGCAGCCCTTTTTTACTAGTTTCCTCTATTATTTGCCAATATCCTGTTCGGTTTTCGTGAGGAACTCGTTCACGTTAGCAATGTACTTCTCCACGATTTCCTGCTGATTCTTTGTCTTCGCGATAGAGGCTTCCAAGAGAACGATGGTGTCATTGTTCTTGCTGATCTTCGATTCGTTGATGAACACGGCCGTTCGGTTGGAATCGATCTTTTTCTGGTTTGCCGCGATTTGATCCTGCAGTTCCTTGCGCTTCTGTTCCAGCCGGGTCTTCAGCTCATTGTTCTTCCGGATCGCTTCACCCGCCTTCTGCTTCATTCCTTCATCCACGATCGTGCTATTCACGTTGAACAGTTCCTTACCCTTACTGATCACGCTGGCAAGGATAGGATCGATCTTGTTGATCTGCTGCTGGGCCTGATTGTTCTGGGCTTCCAGATCGGATATCTCTTTGAGGAGTTTCGCATTGTCATCCGCTAGTTTCTGATTCTCCGCTTTCAAAGTATCGATCGTCTTCTGGGCAGAGGCGATGTCCACGTAGGGAATCTGCCTCTCCTGTCCAAACCCAAGTCCCGCTACGATCAAAAGGATTACGAACGCGATGGTTAGAGGTTTGTTCATAAATCTCTCCTATTTCTAAATAGTTTTTAATATATCTATATCATAAGCATACTTTTTTAGTTTTTACAACAACTTTTCTTCCTGCAACCAACCCCTCTCCTGCGGCGTCTAAAAAGTGGAAAGTTATACACCAGGAGGCAACTTAGATGAGCAGGAATGGTTCGAGTCCATCCGTTGAGTCCCTTTTGGAATTGTACCGCTGGATGGCGAGTAGCCGAGAAATCGATCGGTTGGAAGCTAGTTACACGGGCCGCGGAGAAGCGGCTTTCTACGTGAGTGGAGCGGGGCATGAGGCTTCCGCAGCCTTGGCACCTCACTTGATTCCCGAAGACTGGCTCTGTTGTCACTATCGGGACAAGGCGTTGATGTTGGCCCGGGGAATGGGACCCGAAGAAATGTTTCGATCCCTCTTTGCCCGGGATCGATCTTTCAGTAGGGGGCGGCAGATGCACGGTCTCCTTTCCTACGCGCCCGCTCGAATCGTGAGCCTGGCCACGCCGGTGGGGAACAATGCCTTGCACGCGGTGGGCATCGCGGAGGCGATCCGGGAACGGTTCAAAGGAAAGGGTACGAAAGAAGCTCCTTCCGGTGTTCATACCTTGGACCCTAATGATCGACCCCTGGTACTCTGCTCCATGGGCGATGGCACCACCCAGGAAGGAGAGGTAATGGAAGCGATCGCTCACGCGGTCCGGGAACAGCTTCCTGTCCTCTTCCTTGTTCAGGACAATTCCCTCGCCATCTCCACGAGGACTCGGGGGAAAACCTTCTTTTCCTTGCCTGGTGCATTGGAAGGCCTTTCGTTAAACACGCGGATGTCCGTGGAGGGAGCCATCGATCCTGGAGCGGATTTTCCCCAATCCCAAACTATTTCGTTCAGAAGGGCAGAGAGTTTCTATGGCATACCCATCCGGTACTTCGATGGCCGTAATCCGGAGGAAGCGTACCGGGTGTTTCAGGAGGAAACCCAATGGATCCGTCGAGTCGGCACTCCCCGAATCCTGGTGATGGAGGTGGAACGGATCGGAAGTCATTCCAACGCGGATGACCAGCGGTTGTACCGCTCCGAGGAAGAGATAGAAGCGGTAAAAGCTTCAGGTGACCCTATCCGGAACCTACGGAAGGGATTGTTGGAAAAGGGGGTGGAGGAGAGGGTACTCGTCGATATGGAAGAAGAGATTCATCGAACCTTCACGGAGTTAGCCGAGCGGGTACGGAGGGAAGAGGATCCAAAGCCGGTTTTTACCGCGGTAAAACCCTACGAGGGAAGGTTACTCGATCCATCCGTGGAACAGATTGGAAGACTGCCCGTGGCAGGGGAAGAAGGCAGGACCATGCTTGAAGCGATCCGGGAGGTGTTGCGGGCCCGGTTGTCCCAAGACCCGCGGGTGGTCCTGTTTGGGGAGGATATCGAAGATCCGAAAGGAGACGTATTCGGGGTCACAAGAGGACTTTCCACCGATTTCCCGGGTCGGGTCAAGAACTCTCCCCTTGCGGAGTCTACCATCGTAGGGGCGTCCATTGGGAGGGCCCTGGCAGGAGACAGGCCCGTGGCGTTCCTCCAGTTTGCCGATTTCATGCCCGTGGCCTACAACCAGATTTTTTCGGAGCTAGCCTGCATGTACTGGCGTACCGATGGAAGCTGGCAGGCTCCCGTGATCCTCATGGTAACCTGTGGGGCGTACCGGCCGGGGTTGGGCCCCTTTCACGCCTCTACCCTCGAGGCCCTGGTAGCCCATACACCGGGGATAGACGTGTTCATGCCCAGCACAGCGGCTGACGCGGCGGGGCTTCTCAACGCGGCCTTTGAATCGGGTCGCCCTACGGTCTTTTTCTATCCCAAGACCCTTTTGAACGATCGGGATCATGCCGTGGTGGGGAATCCAACTGAACTGTTCGTTCCACCCGGGAAAGCCCGGGTGGTTCGGGAAGGGAACGCGATTACCCTCGTGGGATGGGGAAACACGGTTCCCCTCTGCGAACGAGCGGCCCAATCCCTCGAAGAAGCGGGGGTGAAAGCGGAAGTGATCGATCTACGGAGTATCGTTCCGTGGGATGTGGATACGGTGGTTCGTAGCGCCCTAAAGACGGGCCGACTCATCGTGACCCACGAGGATACGCACACGGCGGGGATGGGCGCGGAGGTAGCGGCTACCGTGGCGGAAGCTGCTGGAGACCGGGTTCGCATTCGACGTATTACTCGGCCCGACACCTGGGTGCCCTTTCATTTCGAGAACCAGTTGGAGGTACTCCCCTCGTACAAACGGATCCTGGAAGCGGCGGTAGAGATGCTGGGTGGTTCCATTCGGTGGGAACGTCCCGTGCAGGAGGAAGTGGGAACCTACTTGGTGGAAGCGATTGGCTCGAGTCCTGCCGACGAGTCGGTCACAGTCCTGACCTGGAAGGTAAAACCTGGTGACCCGGTCCGAAGCGGACAAACCATCGCGGAGCTAGAGGCGGACAAGGCCGCGTTGGAACTGAACGCGCCAGTGGATGGAACGGTGATGGAGATCCTGGTGCGGGAAGGAGAGATGGTGAAGGTGGGGACTCCCCTTCTGAAACTACGGCTTCTCCGTGCGGTAGGCGGGAAAGGCATGGAAGGGGGGAGAGAGAGAGAAAGAGGGACAAGCCAGGAGGCAACTCCTCTATCGGTGGATGGAGAGGAGGAAACCCAAGAAAAGGAGCCGGGAGAGATTTCGAAAGGAGAAGTAGCGCATAAGACGGTCGCCAAGACAGTCCTCCGAGAAGATCCGGGAACGCCGGTCATTCAATGGAAAGAAAGGGGAACTAACCGCTTCGAAGGATTGAAATCCGTGGAATACCTGAAATCCATTGAACGCCTCCCAAGGGCCGTGCCTGTCGCTCTTATGGGAATCACGGGAAGGGTTGGGGGAAAGCTAGTATCGAACGAGGAAATCTCCCGTCTTTGCCCCTCCTGGAACCCTGAAGACATCGTGAAACGCACTGGCATTGCCACTCGGCCTTGGATAGCGGAAGGGGAAACCGCTTTGAGCCTCGCCGTGGATGCCTGCCGGAAACTCCTCCAGCAAACGGGCATCTCTCTGAATAAGATCCAAGCCATTCTCTGCGCCACGGGAACTCCCATCTACAATACTCCTTCGATGGCTACCCTTATTCATCACCAGTTGGGTGGGGGTGGGGATGAGTTCCTCGCGCAGGCCCATGACATCAACGCGGCCTGTTCCGGCTACCTCTATGGCCTGCAGACGGCTTACGATTTCCTCCAGAGCGAGCCAGATGGGGTGGTACTCCTAGTCACTACCGAGGTGCTCTCTCCCCGGACGAACCACGAGGATCCCATCACTGCCCCCATCTTTGCCGATGCGGCTACCGCGACCCTCCTTGTCGGGGGTGATCGGGCAGAAGGGTTGCCCGTTCGGATTCATCGACCTGTTCTGGCGGCAAAGGGGGAACCGGGCGAAAGCCTTCGGGTTCCCGCGGATTCCAATGAAAAGATCTTCATGGAAGGGCAAAAGGTGTTCCTCGAAGCGGTAAAAGGAATGATGCGGATGCTGGATGCCGCCTGCGAACGATCCGGATTGCGGACTTTGGACCTGGATCTTGTGGTGCCTCACCAGGCGAACCAGCGGATCATCAACGCGGTGCGGCAGAAGTACCGGCTCCCGGAAGAGAAGGTCTACAGTAACATCCGGAACCTGGGGAATACCTCCTCTAGTACCATCCCCCTCTGCCTGGAACAGATCCTGGCGCCCGTGTTTTCAGCTAAAAACACCAAAGCTCTAGGAGAGAAACGCCCCTTACGAATTGGGCTCACGGCCTTCGGGGGAGGGTTCACCTTTGGTGGCGGGATTATCGAGGTGTTGTAGAAGAGAGAGCCTTTTCCAGGTGATTCATCAACCGGTCAGCGGACAGAAACTCTGGGGTTGTGTCGGGAACTCCAACGAAGTACAGGATCCAGGAAGGTTTCCCCTCCTGTAATTCCGCGTAGGACCGAAAGAAATGAATCTCTGTTCGGGGGAAAGAGTCGAAATGGGAGCGGGGTAGGGAAAGGTCTAACGGGGCGGAAGGGAAAAGGGCGGAATAGAGGGTACCCCGGGAACCAGAAAACGGATCGATCCCTTCTATCCGGACAGCTTCCCAATCCTTCGAGTCGGTCTGGATCCGGAGAACCACTCGATCCATTTCAGGCCCCTTCCCCTGAGGGTTCTTCAAGATACCCCAAGCAATCCGTACGCCTTCTCCCTTGAAGGTATCTAGACTGCCATGGACCATCCTCCCTTCGGCAGTAGTGCCGGGAGGGGCAGGCCAAGTGGGGAATGGACTTCCCAAGTTGTACAGAATCGCAAGGAGGAATAGGTAGAGAGAGGGTTTGAAGGTCATAGAGTGGCTACCTCCAACAAAGCGATCGTATCCTCTACAAAGGAAAGACCTACCTCGATCCCTTCTTGGAAGATCAGATTGGGACCACGGTCGATGTTCAGTACCTGTAGGTTGGTGCCCTGACATTCCACAAGGTATTCCGCTTTTTCGCCTAAAAATGTACGGGAAAGGACCTTTCCACGGAGAGGCGCTGAGGTTGGAGGCACCAACTGGATCGATTCTGGTCGAAGCACAACGGATACGTTCTGCCCTTCTTTGGCCTGTGGCAGGGTATTGGGAACGGTCAGGGTAGTGCCTAGGACACGGACATCAATCCGGTTGCCTTTTACCCCCTGAATCTGTCCCTGAAGCATGTTCACCCGTCCGATGAACTGCGCCACGAAGGGGTTCTGGGGTCTATAGTACAAGTCTTCCGCGCTACCTACCTGTACGATCTGGCCCGCGTTCATCACGCAGATTCGGTCCGATACGGCCATCGCCTCTTCCTGATCATGAGTTACATAGATGGTGGTGATGGAGAGCCGGCGTTGGAGTTGCCGGATTTCCGTCCGCATCTGGACGCGGAGCTTCGCGTCAAGGTTCGATAGGGGTTCGTCGAAAAGGAGAACTTGGGGTTTTATAACGATAGCCCGGGCAACGGCTACCCGTTGCTGTTCCCCTCCGGACATCTGGGCGGGAAACTGCCGTTCGAACCCGGGAAGCCCTACAAGTTCTAGTACGGACCGAACCTCCCGTTGGATCTCCTCCGCGCTGTATCCCCGCACCTGGAGCCCATAGGCGATGTTTTCGAATACGGTTAGGTGGGGGAAGAGGGCGTAGTTCTGGAACACGAACCCAATGTTCCTCCGGTTGGCAGAGAGGCGAGTCACTTCCTGGTCCCCGAACAGGATCCGGCCCGTGTCGGGCTTTTCGAATCCCGCGATCATTCGCAGGGTGGTTGTCTTACCGCACCCGGAAGGCCCTAGAAGGGTCAGAAACTCTCCTGGTTGGACAGAGAGGCTAACATCCCGAGCCGCGTACACGACCCCTTTCACGGGATGAGAAAATTTCTTGGAGATGGATTCCACGTGCACTGCTACTGCTGCCATACAATTACTAACCTCCCATCATCCGTTCTGCGGACACGATTCCTGGCGTTCGGAACCGGTGCAGAACACCATTGATGATTCCTAGTACGATGAAAACGGCCGCGACGATGAAAACGGAAAAGGCCGCGGCGGGTCCTAAGGATAGTTCGGTAATATTCTCTAAGATACGCACGGTGATCAGGGTCCAATTGATCGATACAAGGAAGATCGTGGCGCTGATGGCGGTCATCGATCGAATGAACACTACTCCCAACCCAGAGAAAAAGGCTGGGAGGATCAGGGGCAAAGTGATGCGCCGAAAGGTGGTAGAGCTAGTGGCCCCCAAACTTTCCGACGCCTCCTCGATGGATCGATCTATCTGCTGGAGCATGGCGATGGTGGTACGGATCCCCGTGGCTCCGTAGCGAAACACGTATAAGGCGATGATCACCGTGGCAGTGCCCGCTAGTTCGATCGGAGGGCTGTTGAAGGCGATCAGGTACGCGATTCCCACGATGGTGCCGGGTAACGCGTAATTGATCATGGACACGATCTCCATGGAAAGCCTTGTGGGGAACTGTTTTCTCGCCGTGAGGTATCCCACGATTACCCCGTACAATCCGCCGAGGGGCATGCTGAACGCGGCGATGATAAGGGTATCCTGGATCGCCTTCCGGCCTTCGGTAAAGATGATCCGGTAATGTTCCAGGGTGAAGGCGTGATTCGCCCCTAAGGCCCGTACCAGGGAACCGAAAAGAAGCAGAGCGTAGAGGTAGAAGATCACGAAGGTGGTGAGAAAACAGAGTCCAACGAGGATCCATCGCACGACGATGGACACGCTATCGAAGGGTGTTTGACCCGCCCCTTTCCCCGTAATGGTCACATAGAACCGACGGCTAACCCAGTAGCGCTGGAGAAAAAAGACGATTAACGAAGGAACCAGCAGAACAAAGGAAAGAACGGCCCCTCCTTTTAAGTCGAACAGTCCCGTGATCTGTAGGTAAGCCTGGGTGGGAAGAACGGGAAACGAGTTGCCGGCCAGAATGAGGGGAGTGGCGAAATCGGCTAGGGAAGCGGAAAAGAGGAGGAGAAAAGAGTTTGCCAAACCTGGGATGCAGAGCGGTAAAGTTATGGTGCGGAAAACCCGGGTGCGGCCCGCTCCCAGGCTCAACGCCATCCCTTCGATGTTAGGATCAATGGCGAGGAGCATGGGTTTCAACGCCAGGTAAGCGATGGGAAAGTAGGTTACGATTTCGGAGAACAGGGTGCTCCACAGTCCGTACACGGTGGCTCCTTGGATTCCAAGGAGGTGGTAGGTGATCAACCCCCTCGGGCCAAAAGAAAAGATCATGCCAATGGCCGTGGTGAAAGGGGGAGAGATAAGGGGAAGGAGAATTACCCCGTCGATGGCTATGGAAAGCCAGGTGGGAATCCGGCTCCGGGCAGCGGTAAAGGCGAAGAGGAAGCCGAATAGAGTGCCCCCCACTCCCACTAAGGTGGCTAACCAGAGACTGTTCCGTAGAGCGATCAGCTGGTTGGGGTCCTTCAGAATGGTGAATACTCCTGATGCGGAAACCTTCCCGTTCTCGAGGAAAACCTCTGCCAACATCCGGAGGAGGGGAAACAGGATAAACAGACCTAAAAATCCCCAGATGATGAGAACAGCCAACGCAACGGCTGGGTCCTTACGGACCCAGGCCGATTGTTTCGTTTCAGGGGTTGCCATCTGAGTTATCGTCTATCCCCTGTTCAGGGGAGAATTTCTTTGACCCAGCGATCTACCAGGCGTTTACGATGCTGGCCGGCAAAATCTGGATCAATGGGGAAGATCTTCGCATTCTTTAGAATAGCCGCTAGGCTAGGTTCCACGGCCACATCGGGATGAGCAGGGAGGAAGTTGATCTTGTACTTGGCGAACAAGTTCTGCATGGCGGGTGAGGTAGCCCAATCGATCAGTTTTTTCCCTAGTTCCGGATTCTTCGCTCCCTTGATCAGGGCGATGGCCTCGGCGGCGGATCCGATTCCTTCCTTTGGGAAACTGATGGTAACATCGTACCCTTTCGCTTTCGTGTCTAGCGCGTCCACTATAAAGAAGATCCCGGCGGCCGCTTGCCCCAATCCCACAGGAAGGGTACCACCGCCACCGCTTTTCGTATAGAGCTGCACGTTCGGTCTTAGTTTCTTCATGTACGCGAAGGCCTTCTCCTCATCCCTTCCATACACTTCAAGGATGGAAAAGATACGGGTTACCGCAGTTCCTGAAGTACGGGCATCGGCCATCTGGATCATGTTCCGGTACGCGGGGTTCAGCAAATCTTCCCATGAGGTGGGAGGATTCAGTTTCTTCTCTTTGAGGAATTGAGTGTTGGTCATGAAACAGAGGGGATCATCCGCTATCGCAACCCAGTACCCATCTTTGTGCTTGAACCGGGGGGCAAGTTTGTCGAAGGCGGGAGGTTTGTAGGGTTCGAACACCCCCTCCGCGATCCCGGCCGCGTGGGTTTCCACTGGGCCTCCAAAGAGAACATCTACTCGGGGGTTGGATTTCTCAGCAATTACTCGCGCCAGGGCTTCTCCCGAGGAGAACCGGACGAAGTTTACCTTTATGCCTGTGGCTTTCTGGAACTCTTCGAACATGGGACGGGCCCAGTTCTCAGGCCAAATTGAATACACGTTGACTGTGTCAGCCCCGAAAAGAGGTAAGCTGGCGGCAAATGTTAGTGTTAGGAATAGCACAGTCACAAATGGGATTTTAAACGTTTTCATATATCCTCCTAGGTACATTCATTTCGCGTTGCGCCAACGGTGCTTTCTTATTGTAGGGCGAGTGACAGAGGTTGTCAAACGGAATATGTGGATTCGATCTCTGTATAAGAATAGTGACGTAAAGTATACTTAGTACCCCGAAGCTTGTGGGGGGAAGGGTATCAATCCAGGATGAACTGGGGGAAGTACACCTGTCCATCCCCATAGGGGGTGCCCCACATCCGAGTCCAGGTTCTCCATCCCTCTGCCAGGTACAGTCCATGGGTGAAGAACCTCCGCTT
>CAKZQO010000099.1 GCA_937140905.1 uncultured Spirochaeta sp. | reverse complement strand
AAGGAGTGTCTCAGGGTTAGATTTTTGGATGAGGCATTACCTTAATTTGGGTTAGAATTTCGATGAGGCAACGCGCCGTCTGGAATTTCTTTTTTATGTTCGGTATAGTGCGTGAAAAGGCATGAACGGATTCACGCGTAGGGTTCTCAAAGCCGTGTTAGGACTACTCCTGGGGCTAGTGAATACCTCCTCGCTTTATTCACAGCCCTATACGGGTGTTTTGTTGCAAGCTGTGAAAGATGCCGTACGAAACCTTCCCCCTAGATTCGAAGCCTTACAATGGGATGGATATCCCCTTGTTCTTTTCTACGATCTTGATGGAGATGGGATGGAAGATCTGTTCCTCCTATCCACAAGAAAGATAGAGGGGATAGTGACAACAGATCTTAAAGCCCTCTCAGAATACAGCAGGGTTTTCGATGGTAAAGCATCTCAACCCTTTTTTTTACATATTTTTCTTCGTCGTCAAACCTCCGCGTCTCTTTTGAAGACAATTGACTTGGGTTCCAAACGGGTGTTCGGTTCCTTCCGCAGATTCGAAATTCGTCATGCTGCTCGGATCCCCTTTGGAATAGAAGTCACCTTCCCTAACAGGGTAGGATTGGAACGGGTCTGGGTGCTGGTTTCTTCCTCTTCTCGGATCGAGTTGTTTACGTTTCAGGAGCAACATAACGTAAAGAGCTACGTAAAAGACATCAATGGCGATGGGGTTCTGGATCTCGTTCTGTTCGAAGATTTATTCGAAGATAGTTTGGGGTATGAAACGTACGCTTCTTGGTACCAATGGGAAGGTACTACCTATAAGCGGTATCGGAGTGTTAATATACTGCGAAACCTACGGAATTTTTTACATACCGTAAAGCAACAAATCTTATCTAAGAACTGGGACGTTTTCTTTCAATACGCCCTGCAACCTCAGGATGCTTCCTTCGCAAAGGCAGCGGGGATTCAAGTTGCCCTTCCTCGGATCTTTCGCGCCCCCCCTCCCCCTATGTATCCTGTATCCGGTTCAGAAACCGAGAGTATCGGAATCGAGGTTATCCAGAAAAAGTTTCTAGACCTGATCTATCCGGAAATCCTGGAAAATCCCTTTAACTTAAGGGAAGATGGCCCTGAAAGTTTCCTGTTGACCTTTCGATTAGTAGTCGAAGGAGAGTCCTATCTATTGTCAACGCGAGTGTCCATGTACAAGAATTTTTTTGAAAACCGATTGTTCTATCTAGTTCTCCAATAAAGTTCATTCGAGGCTTTGACATGGAGCATGGGGGAACGGTACACTCCCCAGCAT
>CAKZQO010000098.1 GCA_937140905.1 uncultured Spirochaeta sp. | reverse complement strand
GATTCCGAACTCTGTCCCGGTCCAGCAGAAGGAAGGAAAACGGTTCAGCGTAGTACTATTGCCGGTGTTGGTGATTTGATAGACCGTGACGTTCCCCTGATCGATGACCTTAGCCAGGTAGATCTCGTGAAAGAGGAGGGTCCCTGTCGGGTAATTCCCCCAACAGATCCAAAAGTTCGATCCATTCCAGAGTACTTTGGGAGCCTCAGAGTCCCCCTTGGCAACGATGTAGGCGTTCACGAAGGGAATTGGGTCTTTCGGGGAGAAGAGGGCGTAGCCGATCTCCATGTCCAGTCCCCCGTAGTCGAACTTGCCCTGCCAGACCGCGCAGTACCGGTTACCGCTATAGGCTAAAGAAGGCCTGAAACAGGTATTCCCGTTCACGGTGATCTGCTTACGGATGGAAGGGTATGAGAGGGGAGCGTCGTCGTTAGGAGCACAGTAGGACAGTAAAAGTGGCAGGGCCACGCATAAAAATCGAAGAGTAATGGATCTTTTTCGCATCAGAGGCCTCCTTGAATGATAGGGCGGGCAAGGAGGGTTTTGCAGGTAATAGTTCAACTTCCGCCGTTTCTAGTTAACAATATAACTCTAGATGAGCTGATTCGCAATTCGTGTGCTGTAAGATTGTGACCGACAATGGGGAGTCCCTTACCGCTAGCCCCCTGAGGAGTTTCAGGACTCCATGAGGCGCCTCACGGCACCTTCATGTAGTTGGAGCCCACCTTCTTGAACCGGAGTTGGGGTTTCTCGATGATCCGGATAGCTTCCACCTTCCACTGATAGGTTACGGGCTGTGCGTGATGAGGATACCGTTCGAGTTGAACCTCCCCTTTGTAGAGGGTGTCGGTGTTCTTCACCAAGCCGAGGAACCAGGTATCGTAGTTTCGCCGACCTGATTGGTCGAGTTTGCCGCATAGGACGAGCATCCCCG
Source organism: uncultured Spirochaeta sp. (assembly GCA_937140905.1). Classification (GTDB taxonomy): domain Bacteria; phylum Spirochaetota; class Spirochaetia; order DTKZ01; family DTKZ01; genus DTKZ01. The sequence goes on along the minus strand of CAKZQO010000098.1, from coordinate 22,798 downwards.
GTTTCAGTTCCTCCGCCACCGCGGGCCTGCTCTGGGTAATGACCCAGCTTCCCGGAACCCAAACCTTTTTGTTCACGTCATAGAGTTGCAGGACCTCCGCTTCCCCTTTGGTTTTTTCCGACGCGGGGGTGAGAATCTTCCCGATGCCGTAGTTACTTTCGAAGCGGTCCGCGTTGAAGATCGTTACCAACACTTCTCCCGGTTGCAGGTACGTGTCTTTCGGAAGGGTTACTCCCGCGGGCAGCGGTCCTCCTTGATCAAAAACGATGATGCCATCTTTCGGAACGGGTTGGGGCTGGGCGGCCGCGGGGGGAGTTTTTACCTGCGGCGGGACAGTTGCCGGGGGGGATGTTTTGGCAGGTTCGTTCTGGGGTGGGCTTTGGGTTTGGGGCGCCTTTGTGACGGAAACGGATGCTTTTGGCCCGCCCGCGCAACTGGATAGAGTTATTGTGGCCAGAGCAAGAACCATCAGGGTCAGCGCGAGATGAACCAGAAGGCCGAAACCTACGTTACCTTTAGAAGGCGCAGCTTTAGTTAACTGCATACTAGGAACCTCCTTTACGTAGTGTATATTTCGTTTCCATAAATCATAATCAAAAATTCTCCGTCGGGAAGGGCCCCGAATAATCGGGAGTGATATGTAAAAAGTAGTACGTGGGAAGGGTTTCGCCGTAAAAATTGCCGGCAATATAGAGGTAATCCGGGGAACACTGGAGGTTGAAACTGCCTAAACAATTAAAATCACTTGTTCGGTAAATATACACACAATATTTTCCCGGATATTCTTCGAAGTTTACCCACGCGTAGATTCCTTCCCATTTTCCCATGAGCTTGCATTCCTGTCCGCTTGGGTCAAAACCGATGTAGTCGCCCCTATGGGTGACTGTATCGCATTCCGTCGTGTCAAAGGGCCTGCTTCCGCAGAGGTAGAAGTATTTCCCCCGTATTTCAGGGGGCGCGGGTATGAAAAAGTTAGGATACGTTTGAGTAATGCTTCCTCCCCCATCGTCATCCCAATCGATCGATTCGTATACCTTCTTCAGATCGTAGGATTTGCCGTCCACTTTGAAGCTCCCGCTGACCGTAGGGTCGCCGGATTGGGGAGAGGTTCCGGGGAACTGGAAAGTCCCATTCATTTCCACTGTCTTGTACGTGTAGTTTGCGACCGAGACGCTCCCCGCGATGGTGATGGTGTAGGGATTGGTGCTCGTCACCGTGATCGTGTAAGTTCCCGTGATGGTGATGGTAGGAGCCGTGGGATCCGCCGCGTAGCTTTGGAACTGAATAACGAGTTTCACGTTCGGCTGTTCCCACTCCACATTCATTCCCGGTTTGTCCGCGTTGGCTGGATCGGGGGCTTCGAACACGCCTTGGAAAAGTTCCATCATACCTTTAGCCGTTTCGGAGACGTCCGCCGGGATGGGTTCCTCTTTCTCCTTCAAGCCGATCAACTCCTGCAGGTTGCCGCAGGAAAGTAAAAGGACGCACCCCGTAAGCAGGATCCAAAAGAGGCGCAGGAAACCCGTATATGGAAACCTTCTAAGGGAATAACTTTTTCGGTTTTGTGGCGATGGAGAATGCATAGTCTACCTCCTTTATGAATCAGTACTATCGATCAAAACGGTACCACAGGGTTTCCGAGGAGTCGTCTCAAAATGAAAAATGGGACTTAGGGGAGTAGTGGATTATTCTAGGATTCCGATGAAAAAAGGGTTATTTCCGACGGAAACCGTGTCTAGCACCGCGTTCGTCTCGCCATCTACCACAGAGATCGTATTGTCCGCACTGTTAACCACATACACCAGATTGTGTTTTTCGCTGACCGCAATGCCATTGGGGCTGTTACCCACTGGAGTACTGATCATGAGGGTATCGTTGTTGCCGTCGATGACAGAAAGGGTATTATTATCGTGATTTGCCGTGTACACCCTATTCGTGATCGTGTTAATGGCTACGGAAATAGGCGCGGTTTCAGAGCCTATATCGATGAGTTTGGTTACACTATCCGAGGCTCCATTAATGACCTGTACTGTATAGGTGACATCGGGCACATAGATCTTGTTGGTAACCGGGTTCACCGCAATCCCTCCCAGTTCATAGCTGATTACGCCATCAATATTTATGAAGTAAGAGTTTGTAGTCCCTGTCCACACATCGACAGAGCTGTCTCCCCACAAGACGATATAAACTTTGTTCGTGTTCGGGTTAATCCCGATTCCCACGGGGGAATTCCCTGACATTTCAAGTGTTGTTAAAAGCGTATCTGACGCGCCATCGATCACCTCAACGTAATCCATATAGTACTGATACGCTACATAGATTTTATTCAGGATAGGATTCACCCCTACCATGTGTGGATCTGATCCGGTCAGGTTTATGGTGGTTTGAATTGTGTTTGTGATACCGTTTATTACAGAGACGCTGTATCCTCCCATATTGGCCACATAGATCTTCTTTGTAACGGGGTTGACGCCGATTCCTGCCGGTTGGCTTCCCACATCAAGGGTGGTTATTTCACCACCATTCAAACCGTTGAGTACGGACACCGAGTTCGCGCCATAGTTCGAGATATACAACACGGGGTAGGGAACAGTAACCGTATACTGAGCCGTGGAACCATCCTGCGCCGTGACTGTGTAATCCACGGGATTGGTGAAGTTATTCACAGTTACCCCGCTTACCTGCGTAATATTCCCTACTTTTACCGAAATACTGGTGGTGGTAAAGTTCGCCACTATCGCGCTCCGGTCGGTGCCCCCTGGAATTGTCACTGAAATAGTCCGGGGTGATGATGAAGAAGAGATAACTCCGATCGCGTAAGGATTCATGATCGAGTAGGAAGTGATCTCTTTCGCGGAGGAGGGGGAGTCATCCGTACCGGACTCGACGGTCTTTTGGAGCAGGGGACACCCGCTCAGGATTAGAATTGAGAAGATGGAAATAAGGCGAATAAGAGAATTAATTTGTTTTATTATTTAAGTCTAGGCCTTTTTATTTCTGAAAACAATGGCATAGATGAAATTGACAAAGGGAAAGGAACCTGTGTAGGCTTCGTATTCAGAGGAAACATCAGGTTGACCACTACCCCTAAACCTTCCCGTCCCCGAGCCCTCTTCTCCTTCTGCCTGTTCCACTTCCTGGACGACGGGTTCTCCGACTCCATCTATATCCTGTTGCCCTTCATAGCCGCGGAGTTGCGTCTTTCCTATAGCGGTATCGGACTCCTGCGGGGAATCTCATACGGCTCTACCGGGGTCTTCCAGTATCCATTGAGCGTGTTGGGGGAACGGATGGGGGAGGCACTAGTGATCCTTCTAGGGACCTTCGGCACCGCGTTAGGATTCCTTCTCCTCAGTAAGGCCCATACGTTCCTTACGGTACTGCTATCCCTATTGGCCGCGAAGACCGCGGGGGCGGGGCAGCATGGGTTGGGTTCCTCCGTTTTATCCAAGGTGTTCGAGGACTCGCTCAGGCGGGCAGCCATGGGAACGTATAATTTCTCCGGAGACCTGGGGAAGGTGTGCGTACCCTTCCTCCTTACCCTGATGATCAACCGATGGGGATGGAGGGACGGGTTACTCTTTCTTTCACTCGGTGGTCTGGGGGTGATAGCATTGACGTTTCCCCTCGTGTTTCGACAGAAGGTCCCGCTTCCTTTGTCTCGGTCTACCGAGGAGGGATCTTCTCGAGGAAACGGGTGGTCAATAGGGTGGGAACACCGGAAGCGGTTCTATGCTCTTCTTACCATAGGAATTATCGATATCGCGGCCCGCTACGCGTTACTAACCTTTCTACCCTTCATCCTCCTACAGAAGGGAGTTCCCAAGGCAGAGTTCGGCTTTGCCTTAACCCTCCTTTTCGTCGGAGGCGCGGTGGGAAAGTTTGTGTGTGGTCTTTTGGCGGAGTGGGTAGGAGTTCTCCCCATGGTGGTGGGAACGGAACTGTTGACCACGATTGGGATCCTTTCCCTCACCGTGCTGCCTACTTTCTGGATCTGGATCGTGCTTCCTTTCCTGGGAATCGTGTTGAACGGGACCTCCTCCGTGCTGTACGCCACGGTGGCGGAGATCATTCCCTCGGATTCCCGTTCCCGCGGGTATGGGATCTACTACGCGGTAACCCTGGGTATGGGATCCCTTTCGCCCCTGTTCTTTGGGTTCCTTACTGATGCCTTTGGGTTGTACGTTACCCTGACCACGACGGCCCTTATGGTGCTCGTTACCCTCCCCTTGAGCCGGTATATATCGTCTCCGAAGAAGGCCACTATCGGATTCTGATAGATTCATCATTGATTGTACTATTAATGTATTAGTACTATAATTCCCAGAGGAGTTATAGATTATGATGTTTCATGTTCTTATAGAGAAAGACGAAGAGGGTTGGTTCGTAGCCGAATGTCCAGCTTTACCAGGGTGTGTATCCCAAGGCCGGGATGAACAGGAAGCTCTTGCCAATATCCGGGAGGCTATTCAAGCTTGGCTTTGGGCGGAGGACCAAAAACACCTTGAAGAAGTCAAAAAAACGGGGAAGACACCGGTATTGATTACTGTATGAGTCGTTTGCCCAGAATTTCTGGCAGGGAAGCGGTGAAAGCTTTTGAGAAACTTGGTTGGGAATTGAGGGGCCAAGTTGGTAGCCACATGATACTTATCAAAAAAGGTAGCCCTGTGAACCTTTCCATTCCCAATCACAAGGAACTTGCTCCAGGGACATTACGCAAACTTATTAGATACGCAGATATTACAGTCGAAGAGTTCACTACGTTGCTTTAATCTGCTGGACAAACCGTTCGAAGATCTTTTGGCCGTCTCTACGGGCCCTTGGATCTTTGCCGGTCTCGGGGTGGAACTGGACCCCGTAGAGGGGTTTTGTCCGATGGGCAATTACTTGGATCCGGCAAGCCTCTGTGGAGGCGAACACTTGGAATATTCGGTGGAACTCTTCCGACTCGACGATTTCCTCGTGATGGCTGAACTCTACCCAGATTGATTCCTCTTCGATCAGGGGAAAGCCGGGCCGCATGAGAAGTTGTACGGCCCGCTTAGTATGTTCCCACCATTCGGAATCGAGGTATTCCGGCCGCAGGGGGCGCACGGAAAACCCGAAAGAGTGGGCTATGAGCTGGTGCCCGAAGCAAATGCCGAGGATCGGTTTTTCGTATCGCCGGATCAGCTCAGCGATAGGTTCGAACTCGTCCCGGACCGGTTTCTCCGAAATATTGAAAGAGGATCCCGATAGGATCAACCCATCGGCGGATAATACCTTCTGCCATTCTGCTGAATGGGTCCGCTCTCGATAGATTAAATCTTTATAGTGAACCCGTTCCCACTCAAGTTCTGGTTCCAAGGCCTGGAATACCTCGCGGAATTCCTTTCCTCGCCCTTTGTCCCATCGCATCGGTTCGGGATAGGTATCGAGCAAACATAGGCGTAGATTCCTTGCTGACTTCATGAGGGTACTCTACACGATATAAATAGAATTTCAAAGATTGAGTTTGGATTTCTATGGTATACTTTCCGATATGGTGGTTTGGCGCCGTCTAAAGATTGGGGACTGGAAGCTAGTGAATAAGCTTCTTCTGTGTTTTTTATTGGTTGCGATTCCTCCCCTGATTTTACTAGCCTTCATACAGTATCAGGAAAGCACCAAGTATCTTATCGATATGGAGGAAAAGAGTCTTTCCCTCCACGCGAAGATCATTTCCGAACAGGTGGATCTGTATCTTTCCGGAATGAAGAATCACGTGTTGTCTTTGGCCCTCAATAAAAGAATCATTGATTTTTTATCCAATAGGACAAGGACCGTTCGGGATGTGGAACAGTTCAACCTCTATTTGGATCATCTTCAGAGTATCAGTGCAGAAGAGTACTCGGCTATTTTTGTCCTGGATACCCAGGGAGTTTGCCGGGCTTCAACAGATCGACGGTTTATAGGAACGGATTATGGATTCCGTTCCTATGCGAATGCCATCATCAACCAGGGGCAGAAACTGCATATATCGGATTTCTGCGTGGGTCTTCGAAGCCTTATACCGGGAGTGTTTCTTTCCGCCCCTGTCTATGACGAAAGGAATGCCATGGTGGGTATCATGGTCTTGAAGGTAGCTGGTACTGCCATCGGCCGTCTAGTGGAAAACTTCAGGCCCCTGAATGATCGGGGAGTAAACACCAGTTCCGATACAGTGGGTGAGTTATTACAGTATTTAGCAAGCCTTACACAGAATCGGGGAACCTACCCAGAGGCGTATATCGTAAACAAGGATGGAGTAATTATCTCCCATCCGAACCAATCCTTTCTATATAAAAGCCTAGATGACTTACCGCCGAAGGTCATGGAAACCATCCGGGAAAGCCGCCAATTCCTGGATCTCGAAATCGGCAGCCTGAAGAATCCATTTTTAATGCAACTGCACAATCAGGTTAGGACAAGTGGTTCATCCCAATCGGCCACGTACGTGTTCAACCGAGAGTTACGGGTAGTGGCGATCGCTCCTCTTAGACTGCAGGAATGGACTGTGGGGGTTTCGGTCAACTACAGTCAGTTTACCTATTTATCCCGGTTACTCCTTCTTAAACTTGTCCTGATCGTAGGGGTTCTGTTCGCCGGTTTATTCTTTCTTACCATGGTGTTGAGCCGGTTTATCACAAAGCCTTTGGAAAACCTTGTCGAGGTTATGGACCGAGTAAAGAAGGGCGAAAGGGATGCCCGTGTGGTTTGCAACCGGAACGATGAATTAGGGATTCTGTCGGACAATTTCAACAAATTGTTGGATGTGATCGAGGATTATTCAAGGAACCTGGAAGAAAAGGTAAAAGAACGAACCGAAGAGATTATCCGGTTGCAACAGGAGAACCTTCGGTTACGAATCATCGAAGAGAAGGAACGGATTTTTGCCGATCTCCACGATTCGATAGGGGCAAGACTCACCAACATTTTCATCTGTACGAATGTGGCAAAGTCTCAGGCAGGGAGGGACCCGCACCAGTTGCAAATTATGCTGGATAAAATAGAGACCAATTGCCAGCAAGCGATTCAAGATTTGAAAGAAATTGTACAGGGGAAACATCTAATACCTGATCGACCAGCTCGATCAGAGATCGAAAGGGTCCTGATACCCAAGATTCAGGAACGTCTTCGGTTAAAAAATATCCAGTTGATCCACCAGATTGCCAGCCTAAATGGAGACAAATCATTGGAAAAAGGTTTATCTGAAGAGATTGACCTTATTTGTGAGGAACTGGTAAGTAACGTGTTAAAATATTCCAATGCCTCCACGGTAGAGCTCAATATAGAAATCAGGACGGATTCTATAGGCATCCGTTTTTATGATAATGGAAATGGGTTCCAATTGAAGGAAGCGAAACACAATGGGTTTGGTTTGCGTAATTTATATAGAAGGATTCACCGCATGAAGGGAACCATCCGAGCGACCAGCGGGAATCGAAAAGGGACTACCTTCCATATCCTTATTCCAAGGACCGAATTATGAATCCTTACCTTCGTCTTGCGATTGTGGAAGACGTGGCAGAAACCCGGGAAGGTCTTCGCTACCTTTTGGGGCTGGATGAAGCAATTAAAGTAGTGGGTTCCTACGAAAAGGCGGAAACATTTTTAAAAGCCCTCGCAACCGGTCTTTCAGTTGACGTGGTTCTGATGGACATCAAATTGCCGGGGATGAGCGGCATCGAGGCAGCGAGGATCATTCATGAAAAACACCCCTCTGTTCAGGTAATCATGCTGACAGTCTTCGAAGAAGAAGGGAAGTTGATAGATTCGGTGCTGGCAGGGGCCGTGGGATACGTGTTGAAGAACACGAAGCCGGAGATCTTGGTAGAACAGATCAAGAGCATCCATTCCGGAGGGTCCCCTATCAGTCCTAGGATAGCCCGGATGATGCTGGACAACTATCGCTCCCATGCTTCCCTCGCATCGAAGAATCATTACAATCTTACCCGGCGGGAGAAGGATATCTTGAAAGGTATCGTTGAAGGATTGACCTATAAGGAAATCGCGGAACGTTCCGGTATTGCCTGTTCCACGGTCAAGAAGCATATCCTGAATGTGTATCGGAAGCTTCATGTGCATTCAAAGGTAGAGTTTGTAAAGAAAGTGATTCATGAAAAGCTGATATAACCTTACACCATTTGGTGTATTTTGGCCTAACCTCTGTTTCAATCTCTACCTGAATCCCCTCCTCTTGGTGAATATACGGCCATCCTATCCAGTCCTATACTGATGAAAAAATTAGAGGAGGAGTCGCATGAAAAAATTTATGTTCTGTTTTCTCCTTACCGTGACGGTATTGGCTAACTATGCGGGGGGGCAGAAAGAAACCGGAACCAAGGAGGAAGAAATCAAACCCATCGAGTTCAAGCTAGGACATGTGGCCGAACCGGATAACCCCTACGCGTTGGGGGCGGGTGTTTTTGCGGATCGGGTAAAGGAACGGACGGGTGGCAAAGTCACCATCAAGATGTTCCCTAGTTCTCAGCTCGGAAGTGAGGATAAATTGATCGAAGGTCTAGTGATCGGATCGGTTGATTACGCCCTTACTACAACCGCGGTGTTAGGTCAGTTTGAGGAGAAGCTCCTGGTGTTCGGCTTCCCCTATATTTTCCGGAATCGGGAGCATGCCTACAAAGCCTTGGACACCATCGGGATGGAGCTGGGAAAGAACTTAGAGAAAAAGGGGATCAAGGTGTTGGGATATTATGAGAACGGGGTGCGTCACATGATTAACAACAAGAGGAAAATCCTTGTTCCCGATGACATGAAGGGACTGAAAATGCGGGTCATGCCCACCCAGGTGTATATCGAACTGATGAAAGCGTTAGGGTCGGATCCGACACCCATGAACTTTGGAGAAGTGTACTCTGCCTGTCAGACCGGAATCATCGATGGGTTAGAATGTCCGGCCGTTCATATCTGGCAGAGGAGGTTCTATGAGGTAAATAAATACGTATCACTTACCGCCCATACGTATGAATCGGAAGTGATGATGATGTCCATGAAATCCTGGCAAAAGATTCCAGAGAGCGTGCAAAAGATCATGGTAGATGCCATGAAAGAATCTTTAGCCTATCAACGGAAGCTGGCGTTCGACAAAGAATCAGAATACTTCCAGAAGATAAAAGACACGGGCAAGACAGCGATCGACCCCGTGGACACGAAACTGTTTGCGGATAAAACCAAAGTTGTCTGGGAAAAACTCGGCGCTAAAGTGGGTATGGATTTGATCAATCGTATTCAATCTGTCCAGTAGAGAGGAACACCATGCTCGGAAAAATCCTGGATGTGGTGGACAGGCTCATCGACAAACTGTCGGTGGGCCTGATGGGTTTTTTGTTGGTGCTTACCTTTGCCAATGTGATTGGACGGTATGTGTTTATCAAGTCGATTTTTTTCGCAGAAGAGCTAGCCAGGTTCCTATTCATCTGGATTGTTTTCCTAGGGGCGGCCATTATCATTAAGACAAACGGGCATATCGCGGTGGATCTTCTTCCCTTGAAACTGAAAGGGAAAGTGGCAGGGTTATGGCTCGATCTTGCCATCAATATCGGAGGAATCATCTTTCTTGTTATTCTTTTCATGGGGGGTATCGAGCTAGCGGGGACCATGAACATTTATACTAGTCCCGCGTTGGGGATTCCGATTGGCTATGTGTACTGGGCAGTTCCGGTAGGATCGATCATCATGTTCTTGCACACCCTACAGGCTCTGTTTCGTCTCATCAAAGAACTAAGACTGAAAAAAACCTCACCACGGCAGGAGAAATAAAATGGCGTACGTACTATTCTTCTCTCTATTATTTATTTTGATTGCCCTAGGATTCCCCATAGCCTATTCCCTCTGCCTATCTTCCGCTTTCCTTATTCTGGTTCATTTGAAACTCCCCATGACATTGATCGCCCAGCATATGTTCGCAGCGGTGGATAGTTTTGCCTTCCTGGCGATCCCGTTCTTCATGCTAGCGGGAGCCTTCATGTCTTCCGGTGGCGTTACGAAGCGCCTGGTGAGTTTTTCCTACTCTCTCGTCGGGTCGTTTAAGGGGGGGCTCGCCCAGGTGGTGGCAGTATCCGGCATGTTCTTTGCCGCGATCTCGGGGTCTTCTGCGGCGGTTACCGCCGCGATTGGCGCGATCATGATCGACGCGATGGTGGAAAAAGGCTATGACAGGGAATTTTCAGCGGGTGCCGTAGCTGCCGGAGGAATGGTGGGGATCATCATTCCCCCTAGCATCACGATGGTAGTGTATGGAGTTCTGGCAGGGGTTTCTATTGGCGACATGTTCTTAGGGGGGTTCGCGCCTGGTGTTCTGATGGGTTTAAGCATGTGCGCGGTTAGTTATTTTGTCAGCAAGCGCCATGGATGGGGTGGTGAGGGAACCTTTAGCCTTAAAAACGTCTGGAAGAGTTTTCTGGAAAGTTTCTGGGCATTGCTTACCCCTGTGATCATCATCGGTGGTATCTATGGTGGCATTTTCACTCCTACCGAAGCGGCCTGCGTTGCGGCGGTGTATGGACTCTTCATCGGGTTCTTCGTGTACAAGGAACTGAACATAAAGGAGTTGCCTTCCATTATTTCCAAAGCGGTGGTGAGTACCACGGTAATCATGTTCATTATCGCGGCTGCCAATGTGTTCGGCTGGATCCTCACCAATGCGGAAATTCCCCAGAAAATAGGAAAGTTCTTCATCGAGATTTCCGGTAATAAGTATGTGTTCCTCTTCTATATCAATATTATGCTTTTGATTCTGGGAACGATGGTGAACCCTTCTGCGGCGGTGGTGATCCTTACTCCGATCCTGCTACCCGCGGCTATTCAGTTCGGAATTAACCCAGTGTTTTTCGGTGTTCTTATGGTTACAAACCTAGCGATCGGAAACATAACCCCTCCCGTGGGACTGGATCTCTTTGTGGTAAGTTCCATTACAAAGATATCGATAGACCGGGTGTTTCGGGCCATGCTGCCTTTTCTCTACATTTTGCTAGCGGATCTCCTGATTGTGACGTATGTGGAGGATATCATCATGTTCCTTCCTAGGGTACTGGCGAAGTAGAAGTGTTTGGTGAAAGCCGTCTTTCAGTTTGACACAATAAATTTTCAGATGGTACAATACTGTTAGATACTCAGCTACGTGGAGGAGGATCCTATGATAGACAGAAAAGTGTTTCTAACAGTACTCAGCGGTTTACTATTTTCTGCTCTCTTATTTGGAGGAGCACAGGCAGAAAAGAAACAGGAAATGAAACCGGTGACCTTGCGGCTTTCCACCCATCATCCGGCGGACGTGTCCCGGAGTGTGGGGTCTCGGTTGATCAAAGAGGAAGTAGAGAAGGCTACCAACGGTCTGGTAAAGATAGATATCTACTACAGCGAATCCCTCGCTAAGGGCCGGGAAGTGTTGGACGCGGTAAAGAACAAGGTAGTGGATATTGGAGACGTGAATCCCGCCTACTATCCTGGGCAGTTACCCATCCATGCGGGTCTTTTAGTGTACACGAAGTGTCCCCCGAAACATTCGGAGAAAAAGGCGGTAATGGAGAAGATCTACGCCAAGTATCCGCAAGTATTGAACGAGATCGAGAAGTACAACCAGAAACTCCTCTGGCAGTACTTTCCCGGAGCGTTAAACCTGAGTTCTACCAAACCCGTGAAGAGCATCAAGGATTTTAAAGGTTTGAAGATCCGGGCGTCCAGCGAAGTGTACCTTCGGATGTTGAAAGAGTTGGGATCCATTCCCGTGTCGATTCCCTTCACCGATTGCTACATGGCTCTCCAGACCGGTACGATCGACGGGGTGTTCACCAATATCGAGGCCATGACAGGGCAGAAGTTTTGGGAGGTAGCGCCCTATTCCTTCACTTCCCCCAAACTTGGTCTCTGGCTTCCCTTTACCTTTACCATCAACAAGGACCGTTGGGACAGTTTCCCCCAGAACGTGAAGGACCAGATCCTTTCTGCCATCAAGCGGGTGGATCAACGGTTCGAACCCCTTTACGATGAAGGGTACGATCAGGAGGTGAAGATCTTCCGGGAGAAAGGAAAAGACCTCGTGATGGCCAGTGATGAAGACGTGGCAACCTGGCAGAACCTCGCGATCCTAACGGAACTAAAGAAGGAGCTGGCCGCAAAAGCGGAGAAAGCGGGGATTCCCAATGGTCAGCAGTTCTTAGCCGACATAGACAAGATCATGGATGAAGCGTTGAAGAAGTAAGCGAACGGGAGGCCTCTTTTTGGCCCCGGTTCAAAGTGCTCTTGGAAGTCCTCAGGCCCTGTTCGGGTCTGAGGATATTTCTTTTAAGAGAAAGGGAGTGAGATATGAAACGAGTGCTTTCCCTATTGAATCGATTCCTAGCCGAGTTGAGCGGATGGTTGTTGACTATCATTACCTTTTTCTTAGTTCTCAATTTCGTGCTCCGTTTGTTCGAAGTGAGCATCGATTGGTTATTGGAACTGACAACCTTCGTCTTCGTGGCGGTAATCTATCTAGGACTAGCTCACGGGGAAGAGAGGGACGAACACATTAAGGTAAACTTTATCATGGATCGTATGCCTACTGGCCTGCAACGGATCCTTATGGGGTTCAACTACCTTGTCACGTTGGGAATGGGAGCCATCCTGGTGTATGCAGCCTACTTAAGCGCATGGGAAGCGTACGTGGGGCATGAAACCTTGCCTGGAACGTATCCCCTTCCTACTCTTCCCGTAAAGTCTATTATTGTGTTCGGTTTACTCCTGTTCACACTGGTAATCGGGGTGAAAACCTACGAGTTCTTCAAAGGCAAAGACCGATCGAAAGGGTAGTTCTATGACGATTGGAATGATCACGATCCTTTGTTTCTTGATCCTGATGGCTACAGGCCTTCACATTTTTATTGTGTTCTTTGTGGCCGGATTCGCCGTTACCGCTGTGGTAATGGGGTTGGAACCTGCCATAGCCATGATGGGACAAACCCTATACCATGGGATGGCCACCCATACCTACGCGGTGCTTCCCCTATTCATCCTGATGGGGTCCTTTGCGGCCCGTGCTGGTTTCGCGAAGGACGCTTTTGACGTGGCCTACGTGTGGATGGGGCGGGTGCCCGGTTCCATTGGGGTAGCCACTTGCTGGGCCAACGCGGCGTTCGGTGCGGTTTCCGGCTCCTCTTTGGCTGCGGCAGCCGTGTTCGGCCGGGTCGCTTACCCCGAGATGAAGCGACTGAACTATGACAAATCCTTTGCCCTCGGGTGTATCGCTTCCGCGGGAACCTTTGCCGCCATGATTCCGCCGAGCGGCGTATTGATCATTTTAGCCATCATCACGGACCAATCCATCGGCACCCTCTTCATGGCAGGCGTAGTGCCTGGGTTGGTTACCGCTGCGGTCTACTCCTTCTCCATCATCTACCGGTCCAAACGGAATCCTGCCCTTGCGCCCTCGGCAATAGACGCGCCCCGGTACACCCTGTGGGAAAAGATCCGGGTCACTTGGAAACTATGGCCCATCGCCCTCCTTGCCACGGTGGTGCTGGGAGGAATCTACTCCGGCGTGTTCACCGCCGAGGAAGCGGCGGCCGCGGGAACCCTTCTTACCTTCATCATTGGAATTTTCCGGGGAAGTTTGGGAGACTTTGCGGAATTGAAGGAATCGTTGAAGGAAGCGGCCCGGACCTCGGCCATGATCTTTGCCATCATGGTCGGCGCCTTGTACTTTGGAAGAGTTCTGGGAATCACCCGTCTTCCCACGGAACTCGCGGGGTTCATCATCGCTCGAAAGATCGGCGCCATTCCCGTAACCATCTTTATTCTCGTGATCCTCTTCTTCCTGGGAATGTTCATGAACGCCTCTGCATTTTTCCTCTTCTCTTTCCCCATTTTCTACCCCGTGGTGGTGAAATTGGGAGTGAATCCCGTGTGGTTCTGTATCATCTGCATGAAGATGGCGGAAATCGGAGCGGTGACCCCTCCGGTAGGGTTGAACGTGTACTCGTTGAAAGGGGTTGTGGGAAAGGATGCCACCTTGGAGGAGATCTTCAAGGGGATCGTGCCCTTCATCTGGGCCGATGTGGCGGTGATCGTGCTATTGTATTTGATCCCTGACATCGCCACTTGGTTACCCAACCTATACATGTCCAAAGGTTGAGGATCAAGTCCATGGCAGTAAGGTACTCGTTGATTCTCTCGGGAGGCCGGATACTCGATCCTCCAACCGGACGAGATGAAGTAACCGATATAGGGATTCTCGATGGGAAGATCGTGGAGGTAGGCAGGAACCTGGATACTTCCCGCGCGCAGGATGCGATAGACCTGTCGGGAAAGTGGGTGATCCCTGGAGTGATCGATCCTCATGTGCACGTCTCCTCCTGGATCGGAGACTATCCGGGTCTCCGGATGATGGCCAGCGAGGGGGTGATAACCGCGTTGGATATGGCGGGCCCCCCCGAGAGTGTCTTTACCAACGTGAAGGAACACGGTTCGGGGATGCATATCGCCTGTTTGGATGCCTTCACGCAGGGAGAGTCAACGGAAAAAAGTATCGAACGGAGAATCGCTTCCGCCCTCGAGGGGGGAGCCATTGGAGTAAAGATCCTGGGAGGTCACTATCCGTTGTCTCCCGAAGTAACCGCCCGGATTATTGGGGAAGCGAAGCGGCAGGGATGCTACGTTGCCTTCCACGCGGGCACGATCAGGGCCGGGAGTAACCTAGAGGGGATGCGGGAGGCGATCCAACTCTCCGATGGGAACCCCCTTCACTTGGCTCACATCAATAGCTACTGCCGGGGATACGTGAAGGATCCCCTCCTGGAAACCTACGAAGCCTTACAGCTTCTAAAGGGAGCCCCCCATGTGTGGTCCGAGTCGTACGTGAATGTCTTCAATGGGACTTCAGGCAAATGCGTGAATGGACAGATCCAGAGCCAAGTGACCCGTACCTGTTGCAGGGTGGGAGGTTTTAGCGAAGACGAGGCCGGATTGGGAAAAGCCATCCGGGAGGGGTTTGGGCATGTCACTAAGATGAAAGGAGGAGTGAATGTCCTGGTGACAGGGGAAGAAGGATACCTGTACTGGAGGGAACAGAACACGGACGTGACGTTGAGTTTTCCCGTGAACCTCCTACCCGTGCAGATTTCTTTGGCTTCGGCCAAAGATTCCAACGGCTCCTTCATCGTGGATGCCTTTAGCACCGATGGGGGCGGGATTCCCCGGAACACGATGGTGCGGCATGCCCTCAATCTGGTTCGCTTAGGGGTTTTAACCCCGTTGGAAATGGCATATAAAGTTTCTACCCGCGCCGCGGAAATGCTCGGTTTGAAATCCAAAGGAACCCTTTCGGTGGGGGCCGACGCGGATGTCACGGTACTGGATCCCGAACAAGGAAAAGCTTGTCTCGGAATCGCCTCCGGCCGGATCATCATGGTGGAGGGACGGGTAGTGGGGACGGGTGGAACTATCATCACCATGGTAAAAGGGCTGGAGAAGGTGAAGGAATGGGGACTTCCTGTAAAGACCATGGATCCTGCCGAAGCATTGCCCCGGAAACTGAAGAAGGGAGGGGGAGTATGAGGCAAGTAGAAACACAGGGGAAGCGAAACTCGCGGGGCGATTTGGAAACTCTCCTTAAAGATTTGGAGCCAAAAGTAATCGAGTATCGTCGGAATATCCACAAACACGCGGAAGCGGGTTGGATGGAGTACTATACCGCCTCCCTCGTGGCAAAGGAGTTGGAGAACCTGGGAATAGAGGTTCGCATGGGTCAAGAGGTGGTGGACGCGGAGTCCCGGATGGGAGTTCCCGACGCTAAGACACTGGAACGGGCTCATGAGCGGGCTCTTCAAGAGGGGGCAGACCCAAAGTACGTGGAACGGATGCAAGGGGGCTTCACCGGTGTGGTGGGAATCATAAGGAATGGAAATGGCCCTACCCTGGGGTTTCGCTTCGATATGGATGCGGTGGAAGTAGGGGAGAGTGGAAGCGAGGAACATCTGCCCGCTCGGTTGGGATTCGCTTCCCTCCACCCGGAAGCGATGCACGCCTGTGGACACGATGGACATACGGCCATTGGGTTGGGACTATCCCACGCGTTATCCGCCTTGAAGGATCAGCTACGGGGTACGGTGATTCTTATCTTCCAACCCGCCGAGGAAGGAGCTCGGGGGGCGAAAGCCATGATGGCCACGGGGATAGTGGATGAAGTGGACTTTCTTTTCGGGGTCCATATCGGAGTAAAGGCTACCACCACGGGTGAGTTCTACTGCGGGTCCGATGGGTTCCTCGCTACTTCCAAATTGGACGCCTATTTCCAGGGTCATTCGGTACACGCGGGTCTAGCTCCCCAGGATGGAAGGAACGCCCTGTTAGCGGCTGCTACCGCAGTTCTGAACCTCCACGCCATCCCTCGCCATGGAGAAGGGGAAACCCGGATCAACGTGGGAAAACTCGTAGCGGGTTCGGGTAGGAACGTGATTCCTTCGGATGCCCACCTCGTACTGGAAACGAGGGGTAAGAACGGGGAGATCGATCGGTACATGCGGGAGTACGCGGAACGAATCCTGCACCATGCCGCTTCCATGCATGAGGTAGAATGCCGGATCCAGCGGATGGGAGAGGGGTTGGATGCTATCAGTGACGAGGAACTGGTGGATGCGGTATTTTCGCTAGCCCAGAAGCACCGGATCTTTACCCATTTAAAGCGGAAAGTGACTGAGTTTGGAGGTAGCGAAGATTTTACCCACCTGATGCGCAGGGTGCAATCGAAGGGTGGAAAGGCTACCTATCTCATGCTGGGAAGCAAGCTCGCGGGTAATCACCATACCCAGACCTTCGACTTTGATGAGACCTGTTTGATCAAGGGGGTGGAGATCCTGGCTCGCCTAGCCTTAGAAGGAGAATGGAAAGGGCGAACGAGCCAAAGTTGAGCTATAATCTGTTAGGTATGGAAGGTACAGCAACTTCCCGCATTAGTAGGCTCTTCGATTGGTTCGGATGGATCGGGTTTGCTCTGGTAGTTCCCGTGATCCTGGATTCTTTGGGAATAGGGAAACCCCTTGTAGCGTTGAACTCGGCCCTAGGAGAGTTCGGAGAGGGAGGCTTCCTGCTCCTCCTGTTCTTGGTCCTCCAACTCCTCTCTGCCCTCTTTGGTTCGGCCGAACAAGCCTTCCCCATTCTTACGGGATTATCGGTGGGAGCTCTCTGCTTAGGCACTGTCTTCGATATCCCGTACGTGACCCTGGTACGGCATTGGACCTTCCGGTTTCCCTTCTTTCAGAACCCAATACCCTCCCTCATCGTAGGGGTGGCTTCCATCGTGGGTGGTACGATCCTCGGTAGAATCCGGATGTCTACATCGCTAAAGAAAGCGTTGGGACTTTTGATTGTATCCCTCCTTTTATTGGTGGGATTGTCCGCTTTTCCAGAGGTATGGGGCGGGAGAACCTACCAGTTATCCGTGGAAGCTGCCATAAAGCGGGTGTACCAAGCGCTGGGTAAGGAGTATACGGATCCCCGCGTAGAGGAAGCGGTCCGAAGAATCGTGGAAGAAAAGAACCGGACCGTGAAGGAAAAGGAGAAAGCTCTGGAGGAACTCCGAGCCCGACTACAGAAGGCAGAGGAGGACCGCGCCATTCTTTCCCGACAGAGCGAAGAGGCCATCAGCCTGCGGAACCAGATGGAGTCCCGGCTAAAGGAACTGGAGGATAAACTAAAGAGGGCTACAGAAGATAGAAAGGCAAGCGAGGAGGCTATCCGGGAAGCGGAGAAGTTAAAAAAAGAACTGGAAGCTACCCGGAAGGCTCTTACGGAAGCCCAATCCGCGTTGGAAGAGGCCCGAAAGCGGATCCAACGGGAGGAACCTTTAATCCCGGGTCAGGACTACCCCAAAGCCGTGCAGCCCCGGGATCCTGTGGTTCGGGACTTTGCCGTACAACTGGCCAAAGAACATCCCGGTCCCTTTGACGATCCTCAGGGGTCGCGGATTCCCACCGAGGTAGGATTAAAGCAGCTCTATCGAATTCATCAGTTCGTGAGCAGTCAGTGGAAGTATGTAAGCGATCCGAACGTGAACTGGTTTGACTACGCCTCTTCTGCCCGGCGCACGATTTCCGTGGGATTGGCGGGTGATTGCGATGATTTTGCCGTTCTGCTCGCTAGCCTCTTCGTCGCGATTGGCGCCCGTGTTCGAATCATGCATGGGTATGCGACGCCGACGGGACACGCGTGGACAGAGGTATGGATGGGAAAGGGTGGTTCGGGGCAACAGAACTTGAACCGGCTAAAGACGTTACTGGGTTCTTCGGTAAAAACCATCGAATATCATTCGGGAACCGATGGAAGCATTTGGCTCATTACCGACTGGTCCTTTGGGAAACTTTCGATCCGACCTCATCGAGTAGAAGTTGCATGGCAGAGCGATTGATTGTACAGTTAGATTCATAGAGGGATGACCCATGGAAATCGAACTATTCTCCCGAAGATACCTGTTTCCCGCCATCACCGATAGTCAATTCCAATCTCTCCAGATGCAAATTGCCCACACTCGCAGATTGTACGAAGAGGGTTCCACAGAACGGAGAGTCTTCTTTGGGTTGAAAAAACTTCCTCCTCGGTTGAGCCCGGAAGAACGGCTGGCATTGATGGAGATGCTGGTAGAGCATTACCAGGAATTGATCCGGTTACTAAAGCAAAAGATCGAAGCTTGCCGGGAAGCCTTCCAGGAGGTGGGGGAAGGGGTCCGGGAAATGTTTCAGGAGAAGATCGGGCAACTGCAGGAACTGGAGGAGCGAAGGCAGAAAATCATACGTAAGCTCCGTTCGGAAGGGAAGAAGGAGGTGGCAGCTACTCTGGAACTGCAGCAGGAACAGCTCCGTGTCTTGGCACAGAACTTGGCCCGAGCCTGTATCCTCATTATACGGAAACTTCGGCACGCTCTGGAAGCGTTGAGTCTGCTAGCGGAGGATGAGGAAGCGCAGAAAGAGGTTCTCCGCAGTTTGAAGAACGACGTGGATACGTTCCGAAATCTCTTGGAGTTCAACCGGGATCTGGAAGCTCTAAGAAGGGACATTAGCGAAATCACCCGAACGGCCTTAAACTTCGACGATCTTCTATCGAAGAGTCTTGGTCCCCTGTCCCTTTTAATCGAGGAAATCTCTAAAACCGACCGGCGGGTTGCAGAGAGTTTGGCCGAAATCCAACGGATCTCTCTGGAATTGGAAAACCAGACACAGATCATGGACGAGTTCACCATCGGGGATCGAATCCTAGATCTTTTGGTAGCTAGCCACTTGAAGGGAGATATGATCGATTCCCTGATCGAATCCATTACCTCACCCTCTAGTTCCCTCGACGAAATAGACTTCGAGCTGAAGCTGGCGGAAAGTGGGGAAAAGGGGTCATCCTACTTCGATTTCCAGGTCTTCGCCCAGAATATCGCGACCCTCGTAGACCGGGGATTGTCGGATCTATATCGAGTCACTCCCGAACAGGTGCCTTCTTCCGTGAAAGTTCCGTCTATCGAAGAACCTATTCCAGTTCCTATCGACTCTATCCCCAAGGAAGAAGAGGCGGTGAAGATAAAGACGGAAGCGCCTCCTACTGATGATGCAGGGTCGGTCACAAAGGTAGAGGTGCCTCCGGTTTTGGAAGGGCAAACACCTGCCCCGTCTGAATCATCCCCATCCACTACGTTACAAACAGAACCGGAACCGGAATCTGAATCTAAACCGGAATTACCTTCGGAACAGCCGCTCGCCAATCATCCTCCATCGGATAACTTGGCACCCGATACAGAGAAGGTTCTCCTGAAGTACCGCGCCCCCGTGTCCCGAGCGAATCCTACTCTTGTGCTCTTCCTTCTCGATATGTCTGGATCCATGGAAGAGACATTCCAGGGGAAGGTAACAAAGGCGGAGTTCCTTGCCCGCACGGTGGATAGAACCTTAGAAGAACTAGTAGTTCGGTGTCGCAAAGCGGATGGAGTCCGGGATTATTTCCATATAGGATGCTTGGGGTTCGGGGATGGAAAAGTGTGGTCCCTATTGCCCTTGGAGCAGAGGATCCTCCCGATTTCCAAACTAGCTCAGTCCCCCCGCTCGGTCCAGCGGGACTCAAGCGGGTTACCCCATCCTTCCTGGGTGCTTCCGCATGCAGAGGGGAATACTCCCCTTCGAGAGGCGTTCCGGGAGGTGTGCCACGTGGTGGGAGATTGGTGCGATGCCCATCTCTCTTCCTATCCACCCACGGTGATTCTCATCTCAGACGGCATGTCCACCGACGGAACGCCGGAAGAGGAATCGAGAATCCTGAAACAACTCCACACTTCCGATGGAGAAACGTTACTGTTCTGTCTCCATATCGCAACCCAATCGAAAGGAGAAGTACTATTCCCCTCCCTTGCTCCCCTTCATTTAGATAGCTACGGGCAGTTCCTCTTCGAGATTTCCAGTCCCATGCCTCTCCACATCCGTCAACAAGCCCTTCGGTTAGGATACAAGGTAGAGGAGGGAAGCCGCTTCTTCGTGTATGGAGCGGGTCCTGAACGGGTAGCCGACTTCTTCGATCTAGGCACTCGGCCGTCACAATTACTCTAGGCATGAAGAGGGTTTTAAGTGGATCTATATATAGGATCCAGAAACCTATGTTCAGGGACCGGATCTTTTTTCTGCCAAAGGAAGGGGAGCTAGGACAGGACCGCTTCGCTCGATCCTATACCCGAAATGTGTGGGTGCTCTGTGATGGAGCGAGCGAGGGATACGACGGGGGCGGATGGGCAAGAGATCTTTGCCGTTGCACCATGAGGTTCGCCTCCATACAACGAGCGGTTCGAAGGGCACGAATCATACGAACTCGAAAGATACAATCGTGGGAAGATTTGGATTGGTCGAGTATCCTAGCGATGGCGAGAGGGTCCTATTCGACTCTCCTTCGTGTGCGGATTTTACCTCGTACGATAGAGGTGGAAGGGGTAGGGGATACGGTGGTGTTCTTCCTGAAGGGGTATGAGTGGGTTCATGTTTTCCCAAGTGCCGAGATCGAGTTCTTCCAGAAAGATCCTTGCCTGTTAAGCGATCGTCTACAGGATGAAATCCCTCCCATAGTTACCGCCAAGATCTACTGGCGAAAGGCGCGAATCACCTCTTTACTCCTTGCGACGGACGCGCTGGCTGCTTATCTAGTAAAGATAGAGAAAGAGGAGCGGAGGGAGATCTTTACCCTTCTCCATCGGGGAACCGTGAGTAGGATTCGAAAGACACTGGCAGAGGAAATGAAAAACATGAGGATAAAGAGGGATGACCTGAGTTTCGTGTGGCTTGAACTGAAAATGGATACATCTCTCCGAAGGCGGGAAGGGCATGAGCAGTAAGTGGCCTCGCTTTTCCGACTATAACGCGGCCTTCCACAGTCCCGAAACAGGCTTGATCCCCTTCGAGTTGAAGCAAGCAACTGTAGCCCGGAACGGTTTTGGGAGTCCCGATCCCCTTTCGGGAGGGTTCGCGTATATTTATAAACTCACCCTTCCCAATGGAAAGAGGAAAGCGGTACGGGTCTTCATTCAGGAAGATCCGGTACGAGACAGACGGATACCTTGGGTACTGGATCGGTTACGGGAAGAAAAATTGAAAAATCCCGTTTTAGAGGATCTATTCCTCGATTGTCGTTGGATCGATCCCTGTGTCCATACCCCGGTTGGGGATGTGCCCGCCATGGTGATGGATTGGAGTGAAGGGCAGACCTTGGGGGAATGGCTACGGAAACATCGGGGGAAACCCGAGACAATTGAGGAGTTTCGAGAAAACTTCTTCCATTCGATAGAACTGTTGGAAGAAGCGGGCATCGCCCATGGGGATTTACAGATGGGAAACATTTTAGTGAACCGGAAGGGACACCCAATCCTAGTGGATTACGACGGAGTAGCCTTTTTCGATGAAACGGAACCCCCTCCCATTCAGGGGGGACATCCGAATTTCCAGCATCCGGGGAGACCCCGCGATCTACCTAGCTCGCAGTTGGATCGGTTCCCCGCACTTACGATTGATTTAGGGCTAGCGGCGTGGGGGTTGTTTTCCGAAGCTCCTTGGTTTGGTGCCCTCGTATCCGACTCTGATCGGTTGTACTTTTCTCGATCCGATTTTTTGGATCCAGAACATTCCGAAGCCTTCGCTCGATTGAAAGAATGTCCCCCGCTTGCCCGAGCCGCAGCAGTACTAGAAACCCTATGTAAGAGCGATCCAAGGGCTGTACCTACGTTGAAGGTGTTCCGTTCTCAAGAACTTCCCTTGAAAGTGGAACCAATTCCAGCGCCAACTATAGTACCAGTTTCTACACCAGAGACGGAACCTAAACCCGAAACAGAGGCGGAACAACCTGCTCCCAAACGACGTCCAAAACGGAAAACTTGGGAAGAAAAAGAGACAGCCTACCTCCCCGTGTTCCCTTTGTACTCCGCTCTTGACGTAGGGGCTCTAAGTAAAAAATTAGGGGAAATGGTAGAGGTGATCGGAAAGGTCACTGAGATCCATGAGGGTGAAACGAAGTACGGCGACCCCTACGTGTTCGTGAACTTCATGGACTGGCAGGAACCCATGGTGTTTCACCTGGTAGCTTGGTCCGAAGATCTGGATGAACTGGAAAATCCCCCTGATGATGAATGGGTGGGAAAGTGGATCCAAGTGACAGGTCTTCTGGAAGAGCCGTACGTTCGGAAGAGTTATCGGGGGAGCAGGATCGAGCAGGTGCGATATTCCATCCGTCTTCGGCAGGATCAGCAGTTCCGATTCCTCAGTGAAAAGCGGGCAAGGGTTCGGCTCAAGTCAGCTTCCTC
>CAKZQO010000097.1 GCA_937140905.1 uncultured Spirochaeta sp. | reverse complement strand
TGGTGTAAGCGTCTAGGACTTTCCACCGAAGGAACCCGGAAGGATCTAGAATCCCGGTTGTATCGCTACTATGACCTCTCCCCCTCGAAACCCGAGGAACAAGGGAAAGAGACATTGGTTCAGATCAAATCTGCCTCTTCCACCGAATACTATTCGATAAAAGAGTTCGATGAAGAGTATGTACGCCTCGATGGAGGAGTACACCTGGTGATGGAGGATACGAAAAAGGGAACCACCTATACTCTTTTTGCCGATTCGGTTTTATACAACCGAAGCAAGAAACTCTTAAGCGCCTATGGGAACGTCCGATATGAAATTAAATCCCAGGGTAAGGAAGAGAAGTTTACGGGTACTAGTATCCTGATCAATCTAGATACCTGGGAAGGATACTTTCTACAAGGGCAATCTGTCCGGGAACGTACTATCTCTGGTGAACCCTTGACTTTTCGACTGCAAGGAGAGTTCATTTCTCGCTCTACCTCTGATTTCGTCCTAATGGAAGGAGCGTCCATCACTTCCTCCACTAGTCTACCTCCACACTATCGGCTAGATGCGGAAAAAATTTGGATTCTAGGACCCCAAGAATGGGGGGTAAAGGACGCAACCCTATATGTGGGGAATATCCCCATCTTCTATTTTCCTTTCTTTTTCTATCCCGGGGATGAAGTTGTGTTTCATCCTGTGTTTGGATACAAGAGTAGGGAAGGTACGTTCTTCCAAACAACCACCTATTTAATAGGGAATCGGAAGAACGATACGAGCGGTGCGTCCTTCTTGCAACTCTCCGATACGGGACCCAACGATAAGGTAAAAAGCCTCCATGGGATCTTTTTGAGAGACACAGAAGAAAAATTAGCCCACCCCGATTGGTATGTGAAGCTATTACTCGATGCGTATAGCCGGTTGGGAATCTATGGAGGAATTGAAGGATCTTTGCCTAACTTATTCCCACGCCTGAAGACCTTCGCCTTTTCAAGTGGTTTGGGGATGAGTCGAAACCTGTACTATGGAACTGTTCCCGGTTTTACCGGTGCCTACACTCCCTACTGGGAAAAAACGGATGGAAGTATTTCTACTTTCTGGAATACCACCTATTTCCTGGGGATTGAACTACCCTTTAGGTATGGCAGTGAATTATCGTTGGAGTATGGACAGGACCCGTTACAACTACGTGTGAAATTCGAGATGTATTCTGATCCTTACTTCAAGGATGACTTTGGGGATCGCATGGAACGGATCGATTGGAGTCGATTTCTGCAGAGCGTGGTAACGTTGGAAACCACCCCTGTTCTGAAAGAACAGTTGGATTGGTCTATAGAAGGATCCTACTCCTTCAATACAACTCTCCTCTCCCCATGGATTACATCCCTTCGCATCCCGAAGATTGCTACATCGTTGAACTGGAAAAGCAAAGAGATTCCTTCCCCTTATTTGAAAGAGTACGAAAAGGTAGATCCCACGAGACGGTACTACTATCCATCCCTTTTAACCTTTCCGGAACTATCCCTTGAAATGGGAGGTACCCTGTATAAGTATGCTTCCCAATGGGCCACTATCCCTACACCTGCACCTAAAGGACCTTCATCAGAGGGAAGAAAACCTTCTGCCGAACTCAGGCCTCCTTGGGAATCGAACCAAGATAAGGAGGAACTCAAAGAGGGGTCTACGGGGGAGGAAGAGATACCGAGCCTCAAAGCCCCCAACCTGTTACCCAATGCAACGGTTCCTCCCTTCCCCATCCCTATGAATGTGGATCTCACCTATACGTTTAAGCCTTCTTTGACCTATCAGAACAGTAGCTATCCGGATCCTTGGATCTATCCGAAGGACGTAAACTACGAATCTTCCTATGCTACCCTCACGGTGCAAACCCTTTTTCAATTGATGACCAATGTGCGGTTCTACGACAAACTGATCCAACAGCAGAACACCCTATCTGTTTCCACCCGGCACCGGAACGTTTCCTTCTGGGACGAGACCTTACCCTTAAACTTAAAAAAGAGTCTCGAATTGACTGCATACCAGTATCGATCCTTCAGTATTTCGGATGCCTATACCCTAACCACGTACCCATTGTTGCATACTGAACTCTTTCAAAACTCCAATTTGAGTTATTCGGTGAATGCTTTTCTTTTCCAGCGAAGTTTCTCTTCCCTGGTGAACGATGAACCTATTTACAAAGACCAGTACCTGGATTTTTCGAAAAAAACCATTACCCAGCATCGAACCCAATTGAATTTGATCGGGAATTTCTATCCCCTCCAACCTCAACTTCAATTTACCTATACCATGCCACCGTTGGACGAGATCTTTTCCAGTGTCGCTTCTCTAAGCTGGGGACCTTCCATCACTTCTGTGACCCTAACCCAGAAAAAAATAGACTCCCAATGGGTGAACCAACCTCTCAGTATTCAACAGAGATTGCAATTTTCTCCCCAAGTATCCTTCAACGGAACCTATCTGTATGATCTGGAAGAGGATCACCCCACTTCCTTTACTTTCTCTGCAAACCTCTGGTACCTTCAATTTCAATTCAATGCCGCGTATACAGAACCGTACCAGTACGAGGGAGCTTCCAAAGGATGGGTGAAGGAGGATAAGAAAGAGTTCATTCCTTCTGCTCTTTCGTGGAGCCTCTCGTACCGGTATGAACCCGATCCGCTTTGGAAGAACCGTATTCGGATGTCCACTGGATTGAATTCCAACTTTTCCATGAATCTCATTCGGTATACGGAATCTTCTCTATCTGTTTCCTATGATCTGGTTTTTTCCATCTATCGTTTTCTTGACCTGAAGCTTTCCACTACCTCGAAAAACACGATGGTATACCAATATTTCCCCGGTCTTGCAGAAGGGGTGGACAGGACCTGGCGGAATCCCCTGTTGGATCTCGCCAAATCCTTCAATTTTTTCCGTACGAAAGATCGGTATGATTCCTTTTTCAAGCTGAGTTCCATCAAGCTGGAGGCGGTCCACCATTTAGACGATTGGGACCTCACCATCTCGTACACGGGCACGCCCGAGTTGCTTACCTTGGCTAATGGAAGACAGGAGTTCCGATGGAATGGGATTCTCGGAATCTTCTTACAGTGGAAGCCAATACCTGAGGTGAAGACAGAGTTCCGGTATGACAAGACGGGATTCGCCTACTAGTTACCCATTGACACTATAGAGAAAGTCTTCGTACACTTTATATGTAAAGAGGTGGATAGGTAGGAGTGAGATCAAAAAAAACAGGTTCGATTGTATTAGAAGACGTGGGGGTTCTTTCGGAACTCTGTGGGGTGAATGACACGAATCTTGAAATTATCGCGGAGGTATTGGAAACTCCCATCTTTTCCAGGGGAAACGAGATCGTTCTTGAAACGGATAACGCTCAGATCCACCACAGATTTATCCAGCTAATCCAGGAACTAGAAACTTACGCATTACAGGGACAATCCCCTACACCGGATTTGATCCGGGCGGTTTATGCGTCTATTCTTTCCCAGAACACGGCCGAAATCGAACTACTTCGGAGCTGTAGCATTAACATTCCAGGTGGGTACTCCCGGGTATTCCCCCGTGGGTTGCATCAAGCCCGTTACATTGAAGGAATCCAATCCCATGTGTTGAGTTTTGGGATAGGACCCGCCGGCACGGGGAAAACCTTCTTGGCCGTGGCTTGTGCGTTGGAAGAAGTGATAGGAAGAAAGAAGCGCAAATTGGTTCTAACCCGTCCGGTAGTAGAAGCAGGGGAATCGTTGGGTTTCCTTCCAGGCGACCTGACTCAGAAGTTGAATCCCTATTTAAGGCCCCTGTACGATGCCATGGAAGCTCTAATTCCCCATGAGCTGATCAATCGATTACAGGAAAACGGGATGATCGAAATTGCTCCCCTTGCTTACATGAGGGGAAGAAGTCTTAAGAATTGTGTGGTGATTCTTGATGAGGCTCAAAATACTACCCGCGAACAGATGAAGATGTTTTTAACTCGAATCGGAGAAGATTCGCGGGTTATCGTAACGGGGGATATTACCCAAATCGATCTGCCCCGAAAGGAGTTATCCGGTTTGATCCATGCTACGAAGATTCTAAAGAATATCAAAGAAATCTATTTTGGCTTTTTTACTGCAGCGGATGTGGTACGGAATCCATTGGTAAAGAAGATCGTACAAGCCTACGAGGCAGAGACCCTCAAAGAATAGGAAAGATCGTTGAATATTGTCGATATTACGGTGGTAGGCTTCGAAGAGCCTTCCTGGCTCCCTAGGGTGGAACAGTTTTGTTTGA
The DNA here is from genome assembly GCA_937140905.1 of uncultured Spirochaeta sp. Classification (GTDB taxonomy): domain Bacteria; phylum Spirochaetota; class Spirochaetia; order DTKZ01; family DTKZ01; genus DTKZ01. The sequence continues at coordinate 19,591 of CAKZQO010000097.1, read as the reverse complement.
AAGTACTGGAAGAATTACAACTGGACAACTGGGAACTTTCCATAGTATTTTGTACTAATCAGTTCATTCGAGAGTTGAACAACCGGTTTCGGGAGAAAAACGAAGTGACAGATGTGTTGTCCTTCTCTCAATCCGAAGGGGAACCTTTCCCTTACTTTCCCAATCCATCAAAAACAGTTGGGGATGTGGTGATATCGTTGGATATGGTGGAAACAAACCGACTCAATACCGGGGAGACTTGGGACTCGGAATTGAAACGACTGTTGATACATGGGATTCTTCATCTTGCGGGATACGATCATGAGAACTCCGATGAGGAAGGAGAAATGATGGACCTTCAGGACCGATTGCTCCAACAATTTATGGAGGAACGAATACGTACATGAGTTTGGGGAATTGGTTACATAGGCTCAGTAGACTTGATGCACTGTTGAAAAAAAAGCATTACAGCACCGAAACACCGGACGAACGGGAAATGATCCATGGCATACGGGAACTGTCCAGCACATCGGTGAAAGAAATCATGGTGCCTAGAATCGATGTAGTATTCTTCTCCCTTGATGCGCCCGTGCAGGAGGTACTGCAAAAGATAGTGGAATCTGGATACTCCCGGTTTCCCGTTTACAAAGACACCATCGACAACGTGGTTGGGATGCTCTATGTGAAGGATATACTGATGAAACTCGTTCAAGGGCAGCCTATCCGATTCGCTGAAATCCTTAGAAAACCCTATTTCGTGCCCGAGAGCAAAAAACTCGACTCTCTTCTCCGAGAAATGAAACGAAGGAAGGTGCATATTGCAGTGGTGGTAGACGAATACGGGGGTGTCTCCGGCATCGTGTGTCTGGAAGACATCATCGAAGAGGTAATTGGGGACATTCAGGACGAATTCGATGACGAGAAAGAGGAGATCCTTCGAATCGGTGACAATGCCTTTCTCTGTGATGCCCGAATCAATCTACACGATTTGAACGAAGAAATTGGCCTCAATTTACCGGAAGAAGACTTCGACACTCTAGGCGGATTCGTATTTGAACTCTTTGGGAAAATACCAGCCCGATACGAGAAAGTTTCTTACAAGAACCTTGAGTTTGTGATCCAAGAGATGGAAGGACACAAGATCAAGTCCGTGAAGATTCTCCTGGCCGAAAAAGATGAAAACCCTGGTAATTCCTAGATTCGCTTTTCTTCTACCCCTTTTTGCTCTCTTGCCTGTTCTAGTCCTATCTCAGGAACTCCCTCCTGATCACCCCATCTCCCTCTATCGACAAGGAATGGAATATAGACGGATAGGGGATTTCTATCGGGCTCTGGAATTCTTCCGCGCCGCCACACAAAAGAATCCAGCCTATTTCGATTCCATCTTCGCTTCCGCCGATCTGTTCTTTCAACTGGAAGAGTACGATGAAGCGTTGAAAATGGTAGAGGCCGCCCTACGATTGTCCAAAATGGATTCCAACGCTCGAGTTCTTAAAGCGAGAATCCTCGTTGGAATGGGCAGGTTCAAAGAGGCAACGGATCTTTACACATCCCTCTTACAGGAAGAACCCAACAATGTAGAAGCTAGACTGGGGAAGGCCGAGTTGGATCTGGCGTTAGGAAAGAACCGTAACGCCACTCTGGAGTATCTGGACACCCTAAAGAGGTTTCCCGACAATCGGCGAGCTCTTCTTTCCCTAGGGGTCCTTCTCTCCCAGCAGGGGAATGGGCAGGAGGCGGAAATCTATTTCGATGCTGCCCTAAGATACCATAGCGATGCTCCTATCGTGCACTACCTAGTGGGAGAGTACTATTTCAAGCAAAAAAAGTACGATCTAGCGATCGAACGGGCTCGTACGGCGCTCAGTATCAAACCCGATTATGCAGATGCTCACCAGCTCTTGGGATGGATCAGCTTCCAAAAAGGAGACTACCCAGAAGCGTATTCCCGGATGGATCGTCTGCTCTCGATGAACCGGGCAAATCCGCTGGGTTTTTTCCTGAAAGCCTTGTCTGCCCTTAGGATGGGAAGAAACGACGAGGGAATTACCCTGTTGAGGAGTCTTGTGACCCTATCTCCCGAAGATGAGGTAGCGAGGATTGTTCTGGAAGACTCTCTGAAGGAACTCCTCCCGCTGGAAGAAAACCTCCGAAAGACCTATGCGCAGTACCACTTTGATCGAGGAGACAAATTCCAGGAACGGAATCTGTTCAATCGAGCCCTGGAGGAATACCGGCGAGGATTGCAACTAGACCCGTATTCGAAAAGGGGACGTTTGGCCTATGCGGAGATGCAGCAGAAGATCGGGTACCCGGGGTATGCGTACAATTCCTTACAATTCCTGAAAAAACAAAACCTGGCTGATCGAACTGCACTGGAACAGCTAGAGATATTGGAGAGCATCCTGTCCGATCGACCCGCGCAACGATGGAAGTACGATCAATTTACCAATCGACACCCCTCCTTCAATCTTGCACTCTTTGTGGATCTGAAGTCAGGGGCTCTACAACATGGCTTTTCGGAACTCTACTTAGCTCGCTACCTTGCCGACCTTTTAATCGGCATTCCTTCCCTGCAGATCCCCGCTCCCCCTATGGCGGTGTATACCTTCGGGGAAGCCTTTCAAGAAGCCCGTCAAAGAGGGACCGATTACTTCCTGTTTCTATCCTTTGGAGAGACGGCAAGAGAGTTTTCCATTCAAGGAGAGTTATATCTCTCCCGCACCGGTGGCAAGATCGATACCTTCTCCGTGTACCGAACGGGGAACGACCGGGTACAGAATGCCTTGGTACAAGTTGCCTCTTTGGTGAAGGAAAAACTCCCGGTGAGGGGACAACTCCTGAAACGGGAGTTCGAAAGAGCCCTGGTTGGTTTGGGCAAGGTGGATGGGATAAAGAAAGGGGATAAGTTTTGGATCTTGCCCGCTCGCGCTTTAAGTTTGAAGAACGACTCTTTTGGATTCGTATACTCTCCCAAAGAAATTCTAGGAACCTTTACCGTTGTCGATGTCGATGATCTTCTCTGTGAGGGGACAGTTGCAAAGGAAGGGTTCTTCGATCGTATCAATCCCGGAGATGTGCTGATTCCATTCGAAGAACAGCAAAAGCCAAAACAAGAACCGATTCCTCCTCAACCTGCTCCATCAGCCTCCCTTTTATATAAAAAAATCCTTCGTATCCAATAGAATATATTTTTATAGATTAACTTGCTTCAATTGACAGAGGATTTGATTTTCCGTATAGTCTATTTGCATGTAAAACTCTTAGTGATGGTTAGGGGGAACAGATGAAAGTTGCCATTAATGGGTTTGGTCGAATCGGGAGACTTGCCTTTCAAGCAATGGTAGAACAAGGATTGTTGGGGAAGAAAATCGATGTGGTAGCGGTAGTGGATGTGAGTACCGATGCTTCTTACTTCGCCTATCAGCTTAAGTACGATTCCGTCCATGGTCGCATGAAAGCAGACGTACGGTCGGAAAAAAGTTCGCCTTCCCTAGAAGAAGATGACCTGCTGGTAGTGAATGGACATAAAATACGATGCGTGGGAGCTAAGAAGAGCCTGGAAGAGTTACCCTGGAAAGATCTAGGAGTGGAATACGTCATCGAATCTACCGGCCTTTTCACCGACAAAGAAAAAGCAGAAGGGCATATCAAGGCTGGAGCCAAGAAGGTAATCATCACCGCCCCTGCGAAAGGCGACTTACGAACTTTCCTCATGGGGGTAAATCACTGGGAATACGATCCAAAGGCACATCATGTTGTTTCCAACGCCAGCTGCACTACCAACTGTTTGGCACCTTTAGTGTATGTTCTTCTCAAAGAGGGGATCGGTCTGGAAACGGGATTGATGACCACCATCCATTCCTACACGGCCACTCAGAAAACGGTAGATGGCCCCTCCAAAAAGGACTGGCGAGGGGGTCGAGCAGCAGCCATCAACCTGATTCCTTCCACCACGGGAGCAGCCAAGGCAGTAGGGGAAGTGCTTCCTGCGATCAAAGGTAAACTAACCGGTATGTCCTTCCGGGTTCCCACGCCGGATGTCTCGGTAGTTGACCTTACGTTCCGTTCTGCCAGAGATACTTCGATTGAAGAAATCGACTCTCTGTTAAAGAAGGCTTCGGAAACGTACTTAAAGGGAATCCTAGGCTACACGGAAGAAGAACTGGTATCTACCGATTTTATCCACGATCCCAGAAGCTCCATCTACGATTCCCTAGCCACCCTACAGAACAATCTGAAAGGAGAAAAACGGTTCTTTAAAATCGTGTCCTGGTATGACAACGAATGGGGATACTCGAACCGTGTGGTGGATCTATTGATGTACATGGACAGCAAGAAGTAAGCTCGTACAAAAGAAGATACACAAGCAAACCCGGAGGTGTCGGTATGATAAAGACGGTGCGCGATGTAGAGTTGAAGGGAAAACGGGTTTTGATGCGGGTAGATTTCAATGTTCCCATGAAAGATGGAGTTGTGCAAGACGATACTCGAATCACCGCAGCCTTACCTACCATACGGTACATACTAGAACAAGGCGCCCGGTATCTCATTCTGATGTCCCACTTAGGAGATCCCAAGAAAGACATGGAAAAGGCTAAAGAAAAGGCGGCCAAGGAGGGGAAACCCTTCGACGAGGAAAAGTACCTTTCCGGTAAACATCGACTGGCACCGGTTGCAAAGCACTTATCTCAACTTTTGGGGAGACCGGTAAAATTCGCTCCTTCCTGTATCGGGCCCGAAGCAGAAACTATGGTAAAGGGTCTGAAAGATGGGGAAGTGTTGATGTTGGAAAACACTCGTTTTCATCCGGAAGAAACTTCTAAGGATGAAAAGGTGCGTTCCGAGTTTGCCAAACGGTTGGCCTCCTATGCGGATCTGTACGTAAACGACGCCTTCGGGACTGCTCATCGAGCTCACGCCTCTACGGTAGATGTGGCAAAGTTTTTGCCCGCCGTAGGGGGTTTTCTCATGGAAAAGGAAGTGCGGTACCTCGAACCCCTTCTAAAAAATCCAGACAAGCCGTTTGTGGCCATTATTGGAGGAGCCAAGGTTTCTTCCAAGATTGGGGTATTGGAATCCCTCGTAAACCGTTGTACTACCTTGGTCATTGGGGGTGGTATGGCGTACACCTTCCTAAAATCCATGGGGAAGAAAGTGGGATCTAGCCTTGTGGAAGAGGATCATCTGGGGACGGCGGAAAAACTTCTTTCTCTGGCAAAGGAGAAAAAAGTAGAGGTAATTCTTCCTGTGGATCACGTAGTAGCCTCCGAGTTTTCCGATAAAGCCAAGCCCGAATACGTGGATGGAGTGGATATTCCAGATGGAAAGATTGGGATGGATATAGGAAAGAAGACCCTTGATCTCATCAGAACTAGGGTCAAGGCGGCAAAGAATCTGGTTTGGAACGGTCCCTTGGGAGTGTTCGAGTTCGACGCTTTTGCAGAAGGCACAAGACAGGTGGCTATCATGGTGGCCGAGTGCCCCGGCACTACTGTTGTCGGAGGTGGAGACTCGGTAGCAGCGGTAAACAAGTTCAATTTGGCCGATAAGATCGACCATGTGTCTACCGGAGGGGGAGCTTCACTAGAGTTCCTCGAAGGTAAAACATTACCCGGTATCGCCGTATTACAGCAAAAGTAGTTCGTAAGGAGAAAAAGGTGACTCGAAGAAAGTACATAGCTGGAAACTGGAAGATGCATAAAACAACTGCTGAAGCAGTGAGTTTAGCGAAGGAACTCATCGACTCCCTCAAAGGATGTCCTCATAAGCTCATGATCGCTCCTCCTTTCACAGCCCTATCGGCAGTGGCTCCAATCGTAAAGGGAACCAATATCCTCTTGGGCGCGCAGAACATGGCATCGGTAGAGCAGGGTGCGCATACCGGAGAAGTATCGGTTCTCATGCTGAAAGATCTAGGGGTAAAGTCCGTCATTCTGGGACACTCGGAACGACGGATCCTCTACGGGGAAACGGATCAATTGATCAATGAAAAAGTCAAATTGGCCCTGAAACATGGGCTGGAAGTGATCCTTTGCGTGGGAGAAACCTTGGAAGAGCGAGAAAAAGGAAAGGCAGAACAGGTGGTTACCACTCAGGTTACCCAATGTTTACAAGGAGTAAACGAAGGAGATCTACCACGAGTTACCATTGCCTATGAGCCTGTTTGGGCTATAGGAACTGGAAAGAATGCTACGCCAGAGGATGCCGATGCCATACATGCGGTCATTCGAAAGGTATTGGATACTCTCTATAGACCAGGAATCGGTATACAAGTTACGATCCAGTACGGGGGATCCGTAAAACCTGAAAACGCCAAAGACCTCCTTACCATGCCGAACATCGATGGAGCCCTCGTAGGGGGAGCGTCGCTGAAAAAGGAAACCTTTGTACCGATCGCCTGGTTCGATCGATAAGATAGAAAGAAGGGGATGATCTATGTTGGTTGTAAGTGGAATCCTACTAGTCCTATTCGTCTTGAGCTCCTTATTGCTCATCGCGGTGGTGCTTATTCAAGATGAACAAGGAGAAGGACTAGGAGGTTTGTTTGGAGGGGGAAGCAGTACTCCCTTCGGTAGTCGTTCCGGGAATGTTCTTACCCGACTCACTTCTATTCTGGGAACAATTTTTATTCTTACCGCCTTTGGGTTGGCTTGGGTCAACCGAACACCCGAGAGTGGCGATGTGATAGGCGCGGCTCGAAGGCAACAAGGAACACAAACGAGTGTGGAATGGTGGAAAACAGAACCAAAGGAAGAACCCATCCAGTCTCCTCCCGTAGAACCTAAGAAATAGGCTGATATCTATGCTTTTACAAGAGCTGTTCACCCCCTCGCGAATCAAAGTGAATCTGGAGTCGGAGGACAAAGAAGAGGTATTTGAAGAACTGGTTGACCTGTTGGTTCGCAGCTTCCATCTGGAAGGTAAACGGGATGCGATTCTTGGGGCAATTCGGGAGCGAGAGCAGAAAATGTCTACCGGTATAAAGACCGGAATTGCCATTCCTCATGGAAAGACGGATGCCATCGAAGGTATTTTGGGGGTGATGGGGGTATCCCGTACGGGAATTGACTATGGGGCTTTGGATGGAGAGCCTGTCCATTTGATTTTTCTACTAGTTTCCTCGCTGGATGAGTCTGGGCAACATTTAAAAGTTTTAAAAAAGGTTGCTTCCCTCATAGAATATACAGATTTCTATAAAAAGGTACTGGAAATGGATACCGCAGAAAAAGCTTATGCGGTATTGAAACAATTCGAGGACATCTTGGATTATCAGGAAACATAAATGCCTTCCGAATCCGAAATTCTTCAACATTTACTGGAAGCCGAGCGTAAAGCAAATGAATTGGTGAAACAGGCGGAACGGTCGGTGGCGGAAAAGATCGAAGCCGTTAAGAGAGAGAAGGAGGAGCAATTTCGTATTCTGCGGGAAGAGTGGCAACGGAAATCCGATTCAACACTTCAGAAGTATCTACAGGAACTGCAAGAACACAAGACCCGTCTGCTGGAAGAAAAAAAGAAACAATTAGAAACCATAGAAGGCCAGTGGGAAAAGGCTCGTAACGTATTAAAGTCACTTCTGGGAATCGTATGAACCGGGCCGGACAGTATGCATATCTACATGGGAAACTACACGGGATTACGGCCAAGTCTTTTCTGGATGCACGATTTCAAACCCTTCTGAGGTTGACCAACCTTTCCGACGTGTATCGCACCCTATTCCCGGGAGAAGGACTGGATGTTTCAGAAAAAGATCTGGTGCGTACAATCGAGAAAAAATATGAGAAAAAAAATCTCGACGGTTACATTCGGATCCTGGCAATCTTTCCAGATCCTCCTCCTTTATTGTTACAAGCCCTAAGGCGCTTCGAAATCAGAAATGTGAAATCCATCTTACGAAGTATCCATACGGGACTTCCCTTGGGAGAATTATGGGACATTGGAAAGTATGGGAGAATATCCATCCCGGTGATAGACTTAAAGGTTACCCTGGAAAGCACCCCCTATGCCAATCTAGTGGAAGAGCTACAAAGGAAACCACTCTGGGAAGTAGAGTTCCATCTGGACGAAGATTACTATCGAAAGTTATGGGAGGAGATCCAAGCTCTCGACAAGAAGGAAGAATCCATCCTTCGGCCTGCTTTCCTAACCGAATTGAGGCTGCTCAATCTCCTATGGGCATTACGCCTTCGGTACTACTATCGGATTGAAGAGGAAGAAGCGCTTGAGCGTCTGTTCCTCCGAGACAAAGTAGGGTTGGGAAAAGAGATAAAGGAATTATACCAACTGCCCCTGGATGAAGGGTCCCCATGGCAAAACTGGCGGTATGGATGGCTGGTGGCGATTACCCCAGAGGGCCAGGTGGATCCTGCTCCCGCGAATTGGCGGGTTTCCAAACGGTTGTACCTGCTCTACCGCAAGATATTCTACCATCGTCCCTTCACCCTTGCCGCTATCTATGGATTCTACCGTATGAAGGAGTATGAAGTACGGTTGATCCATACTCTGACGGAGGGTATTCAAATAGGAGTTACGGAAACAGCGATCAGAGAATTGGTGGAAGGGTTATGATATTCACCGAAAAAATGAGAAAAGTAGAACTCCTCCTGCTGAAACGGGACATTAACAGGGTCCTGGAATACCTAGGAGTAGAGCGATGTTTTCAGGTGAGCGACACGGTGGAGAAAGAAAAGGGGGAACAATTTTTCAAGTATCAGGATCTCCTCCGCAGACTGAAAGCGTCGATGGAGTTCTTGGGAATCCCCTATGTTGAGCAGGATCTACGCCAGAAGGAGATCCATAGCCCCACGAAAGAGGATCTGGAACTGTCTGAAAGAATCCTGGAAAAAACATCCCAACTGTTGGAAAGGGAAAAGAGCTTGCTGGAACAAAAGCTATCCCTGGAATCTACCCTCCAAGAAGTCCGGATCTTCCAGCGGATGAGCTTCCCCTTGAAGGAATTGGAGAATGTTACGTATCTGGTGTATCGGTACGGTAGCTTGCCTCAGAGCCGCCTTCCAGAGGTAGAGAAAAATCTTCTCGGCAGGGCAGTGATCCTCGCGTTGGACCCAAGCGGAAAGGTTTTGATCGTCGCCACGAAAAAAGGAAGGTTTGCCTTAGAAACAGAACTAAAGAAAGCCGAGTTTCGAGAACTTCCCTTACCGGAAAGCGCGAAGGAACTGACCCCTAGACTGGTAGAAGATCTGGAAAACAATCTTCAACAGGTGAAGGACCAATTAAAAAGGATTGAGAGCGAAAAGAAAGAGCTGAAACAAACTTTTTTCGAGAGCATCCTTCTCCTGTACGAAATAGTGGAAGTTGGTTTCAGGATTGAAGAGTTGAAAGGGCATCTAGAGCAAACGGAGCACGCGTTTCGGTTGTCTGGATGGATCCCGGAATCCTTTCTTAAGAAAACAGTTTCGGATCTGGATACGATCACAGAAGGACGTATTGCCATTCGGGTATATGAACCAGAAGAGGTTCCATCCGTACGGGAAGGAAAGGAGAAGATACCGGTACGGTTGAAACATAGCAAATTTTTTCAGTCTTTCGATGGCATTGTATTTGCCTACGGGGCCCCTCTGTATGGATCCATAGATCCCACGCCCATCGTTGCGGTCTTTTTTACCTTGCTTTTCGCCATTATGTTTGGGGACCTTGGTCAGGGGTTCCTCATCTTTCTCTTCGGAGTCTTGGTGAGCAAAGAGTTAATTCCTCAACTGAAAAACTGGAAAAAATATGCCCTGGTGTTCAAGACCGTGGGAGTAGCTTCGATGGTTACCGGAGTCCTCTACGGGTCTTGTTTCGCCAGTGAAAGACTCCTCGTCCCAATCGAACGGGTTCTGACAAAACTAGTGTTCGGAACACCTAGAGATCGTTTCATTTCCCTCATGCCTACAGAGGGGATAGACCGGTTGCTGGCCTTCTTTGGATTTACTCTAGCGATCGGCGCTGTGATCAATTCACTGGGACTGATCATAAATATATTCAATAAAATCCATCAAAAGGACCTTCATAGGGGAATCTTTTCTAAAACTGGATTGGTAGGAGCTCTATTCTTCTGGTATAGCCTTGCCCTAGGGATCCGAATCATTGTATTCAAGGGAAAGATTCTCTCCTTCGATCTGCCTATCCTATTTGTCCTTCTCGTGCTGATCTTCTGGGGAGAACCCTTGGCTCGATGGATCGAGGGGAAACGACCCCTTTTCCCAGAAGGGATCTTTCCTTTTTTCATGGAAGGAATCGTGGAAGTCCTGGAGTCGGTTTCCTATTATATTTCCAATTCGGTTAGTTTCCTACGTGTGGGAGCCTTTGCGTTGTCTCATACGGTACTGAGCTTGATCGTATTCCAGATTGCCGAACTCATGCAATCCTTGCCAGGGAGTCTATTCTTCCAGGCTCTTATCGTGTTGATCGGAAATGCCTTGATCCTTGTGCTGGAAGGACTCATTGTAACCATTCAAGTGATTCGGTTGCACTACTATGAGTTCTTCTCGAAATTTTTTACTGAATCGGGAACCCCGTTCAAGCCGTTTGACTTGACGCATGCATAGAACCGTTTGAGGAGGAAAAGAGTATGAGAAAACTACTATCCCTACTAATTTTTCTAGTGGGTTTTGCGGCGATTGGGTGGGCAGAACAGACTACAGGTACACAGAGTTCGTACGTGTATTGGAGATGGATTTCTGCCGCTGTGGCTGTGGGTATTGCCTGTATTGGGGGTGGGATTGCCGTAGGACAGATTGGTGCCGCTGCCATGGGGGCGATGAGCGAAAATCCCGAATTGTCTGGAAAGGCTCTTCCCTATGTAGGATTAGCGGAAGGAATCTGTCTGTGGGGATTCCTCGTGGCTCTCCTGATCCTGTTCATTTAGTGTCTATGGAGTTTTATGTAATCGGCGAGGAAGAACTGGTTATCGGGTTTCGTTTGGTGGGAATCGAAGGCAAGGTGGCTTCCAACCGAGAGGAGGCCCTCGAGGGATTTCTGTATGCCACAAAAGAATTGAAACCCAGAGTCCTGATTCTTACCGAGGAAGCAGCCAGGTTCCTGGAAACAGAAACTGCCGAATGGAACCTCTCGGGCCAGTTCCCCCTGTTGGTGGAAATACCCGGCTTGCAGGGAAAATTACCTGGCAGAAAAACTCTAGTGGAATCTATCCGCGAAGCCATCGGTATTAGTGTGTAGGTTTTTATGGAAGAAATCAAAACCAGTGAAAAATTGGAGCAGGAAATCTTGGAGGACGCTCGACGAAAGGCCGAACGGATCCTCAAAGGCGCTGAGAAATCCATTGGAGAGATAGAAACCGAGTGGAAAAAGAAAGAGGAATCTTTCCTTGCCACCACTGAGAGGGAATTGGAAGAGAGAAAAAAAAGGATACAGCAGGAGGTTTCTGCTTCTCTCCCCTTAGAAATGAAACGGATGGAACTCCGGATCCTGAATGAAAAGTTCGAAATTTTCTTGCAAAAATTTTTCGAAGAACTACCGGATGAAGAATTTTCCTCATTGATCCGGTCGCGGTTAGGGAAAGTGGGTTCCTTTTTTCAAGGGAAGCCTCTATTACTCATCTATAACGGAGTGCCCCGTGTTGAGTCCCTTGTGCGATCCGTCCTTCCGGGGATAACAATCGTCTCTATCCAAGAGGGGGCTCCCCCAAGGGGGATTCGGATACAATCGGAAGATGGGACAGTACAGTACCGGTTGACGGTAACGGAGTTGAAGGAAGAGGTGATACAGAATTATCGTCGGGAAGTGTTTGAAGCTCTTTTTCCTGCAACGAAAGGGTAGGCGGGTAGAGGAATGGTAGAAGGAAGAATCATCAGAATCAACGGACCCATCATTCAAGCCAAGGGAATGGCTAGTGCGGGACTGTACGATGTAGTGGAAGCAGGGGATTTGGGTCTCGTAGGGGAAATCATTCGGTTGAACGGAGACATCGCCACCATTCAGATCTACGAAGATAATACGGGAATGAAGGTGGGAGAACGAGTGGTGTCCCATGGAGAACCCCTTTCCGTACTGTTGGGTCCGGGATTGATTGGTCGGATCTACGACGGTATTCAGCGTCCTCTGGAGGAACTGTTCGAACGAACAGGGTTCGGAATCGCTCCTGGTGTCAAGACTCATCCCTTGGACATGGAGCGGAAGTGGCCTTTTAAACCCCTTTGCAAGAAAGGAGACAAACTGGAAAAAGGGAAACCCTTAGGTGTCGTACAGGAAACCGAATACCTTCAGCATCCCATCTACCTTCCTCCTAACAAGCAGGAAGGAGTTCTCGTGGAAGTATCTCCGGAAGGAACCTATACTCTGTCTGAGCCCATTGCCCGGATGGAGGACGGAACCGAACTGTTTCTCTGTCATTCCTGGCCCGTGCGGAATCCTCGGCCATACCAGGAACGATTAGGAATGGAGGAGCCCCTACTCACCGGGCAACGGGTGATCGATGTGTTCTTTCCCATTTCCAAGGGGGGAACAGCGGCCATTCCCGGAGGCTTTGGTACAGGGAAAACTATGACCCAGCATGCCGTTGCCAAATGGTGTGATGCGGATATCATCGTGTATATTGGATGTGGAGAGCGGGGAAACGAGATGACGGATGTGCTTCGGGAATTTCCCGAGATACACGATCCTCGTACAGGAAGATCCATCATGGAACGGACGATTCTCATTGCCAATACTTCCAACATGCCTGTGGCGGCCCGGGAAGTATCGATCTATACGGGAGTAACCCTTGCGGAATACTACCGGGACATGGGCTATCACGTGGCCATTATGGCCGATTCTACCTCGCGGTGGGCAGAAGCGTTACGAGAGTTGTCCGGGAGGCTGGAAGAGATGCCCGCCGAAGAAGGGTTCCCTGCGTACCTACCAACCCGATTGGCAGAGTTCTACGAGCGAGGAGGGCGGGTTACGACTCTTGAAGGCAAGAAAGGTTCCATCACCATCATTGGAGCGGTTTCCCCACCCGGCGGAGATTTTTCCGAACCTGTTACCCAACATACCAAACGGTTCATCCGCTGTTTCTGGGCCCTAGATAGGGACCTTGCCAATGCCAGACACTATCCTGCGATTTCCTGGATCGATTCGTACAGTGAGTACGGGGAAGAACTTAAGGGTTTCTGGGAGAAGGTCAACGCCGATTGGGCTACCACGCGTGCGGAAGCAATGGAACTGTTGAAACGGGAACAAAGGTTGGCTCAAATCGTGAAGTTGATCGGTCCCGACGCTCTACCAGACACGAGCAGGCTTGTACTTCTCTGTGCGGACATGATTAAAAACGGATTCCTTCAACAGAATGCCTTCGATCCGGTGGACATGTACTCTGTTCCGGAGAAACAGGTTATCATTCTTCGGCTCATCATGGATTTTTACAACCGGGCTCTTCGGATCATTCGAGCTGGGGCTCCTTTGTTGAAGCTTCGATCGTTGAGCGTCATTGAACGGATCGTTCGTATGAAGTCACAAATCCCCAACGAGAAGTTGGAACTTGTGCAAGAGGTGAAGAGTCTACTGGATAGAGAGTTGGGAGACCTAGAAAAGGAGTACAAAGTATGAGAGGGCTCGAGTTCAAGGGGCTTCGATCGGTAGAAGGGCCCATTATCATACTGGAGCGACGGGAAAACGTAGGATTCGGAGAAATCGCCCGGATTCGGGATCGATCGGGGGTCATGAAGGTAGGCCGGATACTGGAAGTGTCCGATTCTGCAGTAGCGGTGCAAGTATTCGGGCCTACCACCGGTCTTTCGATAGAGGAAACCTCGGTGGAGTTTTTGGGGAAACCCTTGGAGCTACGGGTTTCCGTGGATATGTTGGGTAGGATCTATGATGGATTGGGAAGACCCATCGATGGATATCCGGAGCCCTTCTCCTCCGAGTTCCGGGATATCAATGGGATCCCCATCAACCCTTCAGCCCGAACGTATCCGCGAGATTTCATCCAAACAGGGGTTTCTTCCATCGATGGAATGAACACTCTCATTCGGGGACAGAAGCTTCCCATTTTCTCGGGTAGTGGATTGCCTCACAACAGGTTAGCCGCTCAGATCATTCGTCAAGCCCGACTGAAGACTGAGGAATCCTTCGTAATGGTGTTTGCCGCCATGGGAGTGAAGTACGATGTGGCGAGGTTTTTTATCCACGCCTTCGAGGAAAGTGGAGTTCTTTCCAACGTAGTGATGTTCCTCTCCCTAGCGGATGCTCCTTCCATCGAACGGCTCATCACTCCCCGCTGCGCTCTTACCGCAGCGGAATATCTGGCCTATGAGAAGAACATGCACGTTCTCGTGGTCCTCACGGACATGACGAACTATTGCGAAGCTTTACGAGAAATCTCTTCCATCCGGGGGGAGATACCCTCCCGTAAGGGATACCCAGGATACCTGTACTCAGACTTAGCTTCCCTCTATGAACGAGCAGGGAAGGTTAAGACATCCGCTGGTTCTATTACCCAGATTCCCATCCTTACGATGCCCAACGATGACATCAGTCACCCGATTCCGGATCTTACCGGGTATATAACGGAAGGCCAGATTGTACTGGAACGAGAGTTGTTCCAGAAAGGGATCTATCCTCCCGTTGCCGGCCTTCCTTCCCTTTCAAGACTCATGAAAGATGGAATCGGGCCGGGAATGACCCGGGAGGATCACAAGGATCTCGCCTCTCAGTTATTCGCTGCGTATTCTCGAACAAAACAGGTTCGGAATCTAGCGGCCATCATTGGCGAGGAAGAATTGTCTACCCTGGATAAAAATTACCTTGCCTTTGGAGATCGTTTCGAAAGGGATTTTCTTTCCCAATCAGAAACAGAGAATCGCAGCATCGAACAAACTCTCGACATTGGGTGGAAGGTGTTAACCCACCTTCCACGGGAAGAACTGTATCGAATCAAGGAAGAACTGATCGAAAAGTATCTTCCTAAAGTTCCAGAGGGCAGATAAGGCATGGCTCGACTGAACGTCCCTCCGACGAAATCAAACCTATTCCAATATAAGGAACAACTTTCCATTGCCAAAGAAGGATTCGATCTATTGGAACAGAAACGAGATATCCTGGTTATGGAACTGATGCGCATGCTGGAGCAGGTGAAACTCCTCGAATCAGAGTTGTTCTCCTTTAGTGAAAAAGCGTATGCTTCTTTGCGGAAGACTCTGCTATCGGTTGGAAGGGAAACCATACAGGAAATCAGCCAAGGGATTCGTTACGAGTTTACGGTAAAGGAACGAAGCGTACGGGTGGCGGGTCTCAGCTTGCCTTCCGTGGAGGTAAAACCTCCCTCTTTAAACCTTCAGTATTCCTTGATGGATACCTACACGTATACGGATGAAACGATGGTAATCTTCTTGGAATATCTCAAGATCATCGCTGAATTGGCTAGTGTGCGAACTATGGTCTGGCGTTTGGCTAAGGAAGTGAAAAAGACTCAACGACGGGTGAACGCACTGGAGAAAATGGTCATCCCCGACACATCGGAAACGGTCAGTTACATCACAGCCGTCTTGGAGGAACGGGAGCGGGAAATCTTTTCCATACAAAAAATGCTAAAAGGAAAAAGGGAGGGAATGGCATGAAACCCCTGATCCAGAGTATCGTTGTGGCAGTGAGTGGTTCTGATGCGTCTATCAATGCGGCGAAATACGGGATCATTCTGTCAAAACAGTACCAATGTTCCATGACTGCCGTGTATGTGGTGGACACCGCTACCCTCAGGCAACTGGTATTGACAAAGATCTTTGTGGAGGACGAAAGCAAGGAGTACGAAGAAAACCTGTATGCCAATGGGAAAAGATACCTCAACTACATTCAGGAGTTGGCATTTCAGAAGAGGGTAAAAATAGAAACTTCTTTAAGGAGTGGAGCTATTTACACGGAAATCCTAAGGGAAGCGGAAACTCGGAATGCGGATTTGATTCTTCTTGGGGGTTGGGAACGGGAACGAAAGGAACGGGATATCATTTCGGAAGCTCATCGGGAGGTATTATACCATGCAAAATGTTCCGTTCTCGTGGTAAAAGAAATGAATATCGATCGATTGTTCAAGTCCCTCTGAAAAGGAAAATGGCATGCGGGTAGTGATTGTATATTTCGCCCCAAAACATCGAGATTCGTATCGCACGTTAGCCGAAGGCATTGCCCGGGGGCTTTTATCTAGGGGGGCACAGGTTGATGTGGTAGATGGGGAATTGGAAAAGGAAAAGCGACTATCCTTTTACGAATACATTGTCTTGGGATGCGAACCCGCTTCCTTATTCGGAAAGAGGATCCCTCCCTCGGTGGATCGATTTCTTTCCCAAGCGGGCGTTATTGGCGGAAAACGTTCCTGTGCCTTCATCGGAAAGCATCTATTTTCCTCTTCCCGAGCCCTTTCTCAGTTGATGAAAGCGATGGAGAGGGAAGGAATGTTTTTGACGTATTCTGAAATCCTTTCTAACCGAAGTCAGGCAGAACAGTTGGGTAGTCGCCTCCTGACAGAAAAAGTGTGAAATTGACAGGATCTCGTATTCCCTCTATAGTAAACTCAAATTTTTAGGTAGGGTGTGTTCTATCTTGGATAATTATTATCAAGTGTTGGGGTTGGAACCTTCCTGTTCCCTGGAAGATATTAAACGCTCTTTTCGAAAGAAAGCGAAGGAATTGCATCCGGATCTGGCGAAGGGAAACGGAGGGGGACATGATACAGAACAGTTGAACCTTCTCATCACAGCGTATCGCGTCCTCAGCGATCCCCAGCAACGAAGAGAGTACGACCAGCATATCCGCGCTCATAGGAAGACCGATACCTTCGATTACAGAACTTTCCTTAAGAGCCGGGCTTGGGATCGGTCCAGTCAGTCTAAACTCATTTTTTTCGATCTCCTTCACGATCACGAAGAAGATGCGTTGGAACTGTACGAGCAATTGCTCCGTTTTTCCGATTTCAGTTTGGAATTGTACCTGGATAGAGAAGACTTCATGGATTGTGCGTTTCTTCTGGCGGAAGAGTACGACCGTAGGGGAAAATACCAAAAAGCTTTCGATCTGTTGATGAAAATCGTGGAATGGGAGAGGAAGAAACCGTACTTCAAACATTTTTTCGAAGAAGTGGTGCATCGTCTTCGGGATCTGGCGGGAACGAAACTTCCTCTCGTTTCTACTAAAGAGGAAATGCTCCTATACTACCATCGATTGTTGGAGTGCAATTTCTCTCCCAAGGAACAGGCGTTTTATTCGAAAAGAATTTCAAAGATCTATGAATCGTTGAAGAGGTTACGAGTATGAGGAAAACAGTCGTTTGCGGACTATTCATTCTATGGGTAGGGTCTCTTGGTCTATGGGCGCAGGTGATCGATCAACCCGTTGCTCGGGTCAGACTGACCAAACCGGAAATCATTACCCAGAAGCAATTGATGAAGCATGTAGAACTCCTGGAACAACAAACCCGGCAACAGGTGTCTTTAGAAGGGCGCAAGAAGGTACTGGACCTGAAGATTGGAGAAATATTGATCAATCAAGCAGCGGCAAGGGATAATTTCAGGGTTACCGATGAGGAAGTAGCCCAGAGTATAGAATCCTACAAACGCTCCATGGGAGCTCCCATTTCCGATGCCCAATTCAGGTTGTTGGTACAGAACCAGTTGAACATGAGCTGGGACGAGTTCGTTTCCAACATGCGGCAACGGATGATCCAGGAAAAGTATATCTTAGAGAAAAAAAGGGCCCTCTTTACGGCGATACCCGAAGCGAGCGAAGAGCAGATACGGGATATTTACAACGCCCACGCCACTGATTTTACCAACCCCCTCCTTGTTCGGTTCAACCATATCTTCATTGATACCCGGACTCTTTCGGAAACAGAGAAAGCTGCTGCGTTGAAACGGGCGGAAGAGGCATTGAGAGAGTTGCGTTCTAATGCCTTCAAGGACGTGGCATTGAAGTATTCGGATGACACGGGCTCGAAGTATCGGGGAGGGGATTTTGGATATCTAGCTCGGAACGATGCTCAGAGGGAAACGATCCTGGGAAAAGGATTCTTCGATGCGGTATTTTCCCTCCCATTGAACCAGACCTCTGGAATCATTCACTCCAACATCGGGTACCATATCGTACAGATTACCGAACGGAGAGATCCCAAACTGTTAGGATTGGATGACCCTATCTTTCCTGGAAGTACTGTCACGGTCCGACAACGAATAAAAGATCTCGTTCGGGTTCAGAATCAACAAATCACTTTTCAGAAAGCTCTGACGGAACTTGTGGTTGAACTCCGCAAGCAAGCAGAAATAACCATCTATGAACAAAATCTCAATTGGTAACCATGGGGCCTAGAAGGAAGGGGCGTGTATTAGCTATCCAAGCTCTCTATGCTTACGAGATCAAGGGTAGCGCTTCCTTAGAGGAGTTGGTGCAGTTCCCTTGGGAAGAAGAAGAGGAAGAAAGGGAAGGGGATGCTGAGATCGCACAGAAAGGGGAAAGTGATGCCTTGGCAAGACAGTTCGCTACCCTACTTTTGACGGGAACTATCCAGAATCTCCCGCAAATCGATCGCTTGATTCAGGAACATTTGGAAAACTGGGAATTGAAACGAGTGGCAAAGGTAGACCTTTCCATCCTTCGCATGAGCGTGTATTGTCTTCTCTATCAGAAAGATATCCCCGCTACCGTGGTGATCGATGAAGCGGTGGACCTTTCCAAGGAATTTGGGACAGAGGACTCGTACCGATTCGTTAATGGGGTCCTGGACGGAATCCGGAAAAGTCTGGAAACTAAGGAATTGTCATCCCCATGATCCGTTTGAAAACACGGGAAGAAATCAAGAGAATCAAGGAATCTTGCGTTCTTCTTTCCGAAGTACTATTTGCCTTACGGTCTATTGTGCAGGAAGGGATCACCACAAAAGAGATCGATCTGTTTGTCCGCAAGGAGTGTAAGCGGCTGGGGGCTACGCCTGCTTTTCTGGGGTATCAAGGGTACCCTGCAGCCATCTGTACCTCGGTAAACGATGTGGTGATTCATGGGATTCCCAATAAACGGAAATTGAAAAAGGGAGACATTATCAGCCTCGATTGCGGAGTGGAGTACCATGGATTTTACAGTGATGCCGCGTTTACCATTCCCATTGGCCCCGTCGAACCTGAAACAGAAAGGCTACTCAAGGTTACCAAAGAATGCCTGGACTTGGCCATAGGAAAGGCCATAGCCGGAAATCGGGTGCATGACATTAGCAGAGTCGTATATCAACACGCGAAGAGCCATGGGTATGGGGTAGTGCGGGAGTTCTGCGGTCATGGGGTAGGATTCCATCCACATGAGGATCCTCAGGTGCCCAACTATGTGGGAAAGGGACCTAATCCTCGATTGGTACCAGGTATGGTGCTAGCGATCGAGCCCATGATCAATGCGGGAACCGATGACGTATTTGTCGAAGAGGATAATTGGACAGTGAGGACTTCCGATGGATCCCTATCTGCCCACTTTGAACACACGATCGCTATTCTTGAAGATGGAACCGAGGTACTCACATACTGGTAGGAGCTTTACAAGCCTCGGATCCTGTGTATAGTTACTGGTAGTTTAAGATACATGGTACCCCCTGGACCTACGCAGCCCATTGGGCTAACTCATCTTTGTACTGAACCAGTAG
>CAKZQO010000096.1 GCA_937140905.1 uncultured Spirochaeta sp. | reverse complement strand
AAGAAACATACCTTACTGGGTTACAATATTGTCCGGGACAAAGAAGAACTACGAACCGCTGCCGATATCATCCTCTATCATCATGAACGATGGGACGGCAAGGGATATCCCTATGGTCTAAAGGGAGAAACCATTCCTCTTTCGTCTCGTATCACTGCGATCGCCGATGTGTATGATGCTCTTCGAAGTAAGCGCCCCTACAAGGAGGAATGGTCGCATGAACAAGCAGTGCGGGAAATCATTAAGAATAGTGGACAGGCCTTTGATCCAACGATCATCCAAGTATTCCTGCAACTATCAAAACAGTTCGACGAAGTATACACCAAACTCAAAGATTGAAACCTAAACCCGGCTTGAGTCAGGAATAGATTTTTATCTCTTTACACGGTATATTACAGGCATGCAGACACAGAAACCCATTGTGATTTTTTTACTTCGCATTAGTTTGGGGGTATTTTTTTTGGTGCTAGGAATCCAGGGTCTTTCCATGCATACCTCCAAAACCGCCGAAATCCTTCGATGGTTCGGAAGAAACGATACCCTCAATATCATAATTTCGGTGGTTCAGATCCTCGCGGGAGCCGTTCTCTGTTTAGGAGTTTTTCTCCCCATCGGCAGCACGGTTTCTTGGCTTCTTTCCCTCGGAATCCTTATCCTGTGGGGAATCTATATGGTGATGACCCTATTCCTTAAAGATTTTCTCCGCCCAGATACCCTATCCTGGTTGTATAAAACATCCTGGAGCTTCATCATTTTAACCTCCCTGTGGCTGGTGAGTAGCCGAGACTGATCTTCCGTTCAGTACCTATTTTTCATGGAAAGGGGCTTAGCATCGGCAACAGCCGGGTTTGTCCCATCCCTTGAAACCTCTTGACGAACCTAGATTTTCGGCATAGCATGCATAATAGAGAAAATCCTATACTATAGGCATTTTTTTCTCCAAAATATCGAGAATCCTCGTGGATATTCCCAAAGGAGTTCATTCATGCAGGTAAAAACTTTCAAGGGAGGAACACACCCGCCGGAGAAGAAAGAGCTGGCGAAGGATGTTCCTATTGAGTACCACCTATCCCCCAAACAAGTAGTGATCCATCTAAACCAGCACACGGGAGCCCCGAACCAAGCTTTGGTAAAAGTTGGGGATACGGTAACACGGGGTCAGAAGATCGCATCGAGTGATGGAAAACTGATGATTCCTCACCATGCGTCCATCTGTGGCGTAGTGAAAAAGATCGAACCTCGTCCGCAGGCGAACCTTCAGGATGGCGTGGCCATTGTAATCGAATCGGACGGTCGTACCGAAGAAGCCTTCTTGCCGCCGTTGGATCCCTTTGCCTGTACCAAGGCAGAAGCCATCGAACGGATCAAGGAAGCAGGAATCGTCGGCATGGGCGGTGCCGGGTTCCCAACCTGGATGAAACTTTCCCCCCCTCCTACGAAGCCCATCGATGTGGTGATCGCCAATGGAGCCGAATGTGAGCCCTACCTTACCATAGACTACCGAACCCTGAAAGAACAGGCATCCGTGGTGGTGTACGGTTTAGGCGTTTGTTTGCAGATACTAGGCGTAAAGAGGGGCATCATTGCCATCGAGGATAACAAGATCGACCTTCTCCCCACTCTAGAAAAGGCAGTAGTCGATTTCCTCAAAGGGCCAGGCTCGGGAAAAGAGTTCGATATCCAGGTGAGTGTCCTAAAGACCAAGTATCCCCAAGGAGGGGAAAAGATGCTCATCACTGCCCTTACTGGAAGGGAAGTACCGTCCGGGGGCCTTCCGATGGACGTGGGTACGGTAGTGCAAAACGTGGGAACCCTCAAAGCGATCGCTGAAGCCTTTCTCCAGGGGAAACCCTTGATCGACAGGGGATTCACGGCTACGGGAAGTGCCTGTAAGACTCCCAAGAATTTGGTAGTTCCCATCGGCACCGTGCTATCCGACCTGATTCCCAACGTGATTCAGATCGAGGAAGATCTTCGTCGGGTGATATTCGGAGGTCCCATGATGGGGGTCAGCGTACCTACCCTGGATACTCCCATCCAGAAGAACACTTCCGGTGTGGTTTTCATGAATAGCAAAGAAGCCCTCGTGTATGAGGAAGGGAACTGCATCCGCTGCGGCCGTTGCATACAAGCCTGTAGCTGTAGACTTTCTCCCGCTCTCCTCAACGAAGCAATTTTAGCCAATGATTGGGACCTGGCGGACAAGCTAGGGCTTTTGGACTGTATCGAATGCGGCACCTGCTCCTACGTGTGCCCCGCTCACGTGTACCTGGTTCAACGGTTCCGAGTTGGAAAACTCACCTTACGGGCGGTGAAAGCAGCGAAAACCAAGAAGGGAGGAAACTAATGGCTGAAAAACCTCGTTTACTACTTTCCTCTAGTCCCAGTATCTACAGTGGGATGAACGTGCAACGTCTGATGCTCTATGTGATCATCGCCCTCCTTCCCACTAGTTTCTATGGAGTGTATTTGTATGGACTACCAGCCCTTACCACTCTATTGGTATCGGTAGGATCCTGCGTGTTCTTCGAAGTGACCTTTCGAAAACTAACCAAGGCGAAACAAAACTACAAGGATCTTTCTGCCATTGTCACGGGAATCCTACTGGCTCTTGTGCTCCCCCCCTCTACTCCCTGGTGGATGACCGTACTGGGAGCCCTGGCTGCCATTGTAGTGGCAAAAGAATTCTTTGGGGGTCTTGGGTACAATCCCTTTAACCCAGCCCTCATCGGACGGGCTGTACTGTTGATGAGCTTTCCCGCGGCTCTTACCACCTGGCACAAACCCTTCCAGGCGATTGCCGATGCTACTACTACCGCAACCCCTCTAAATATCCTAAAGCTTGGCGGAACTTTGGGTGATGTAGCCCAGAGTTTAGGAGTCAGCCAACCCGCAGATGTTTACCTTAGTTTATTTCTAGGTAACCGCGCGGGATGTATTGGTGAAAGTTCGATCCTTCTCATTCTGTTAGGTGGTATCTTTCTCCTGGCTACTGGAACCATTAAGATTCTAACCCCATTGAGCATGATTCTCACCGCTTTTATTTTTTCCCTCATCCTTGGAATGGATCCTCTATTCCAGATCCTTTCGGGAGGACTGGTATTCGGGGCCGTGTTCATGGCAACCGACTACGTTTCTACCCCCCTCACGCCCAAAGGAAAAATCCTCTTCGGAGTTGGTGCTGGGATCATCACTATGCTGATCCGTAAGTTCGGTGGATTCCCCGAGGGCACCAGTTACGGGATTCTTATCATGAACGCTTTTACCCCCTATCTTAACACCCTGGTCACGAAAAAATACGGGTACATCAGCGGGAGGAACAACTCATGATTAAAAGCATGTTCAGACTAGGGATCATTCTATCCCTCTTCGCTTCCGGAGCCTGCGTAGCCTTAGCGGTGGTGTACAACATTACGGGCCCCGTCATCAAAACCCAAGAAGAACGAGCATTGAACGCAGCCCTGAAGGATATTTTCCCCGAATCGGATGGGTATTCCGATATCACGAAGGAACTCTCCTCTCCCGATCCCAAGATACAGATCCTAAACGCCTATGCCATGACCAAAGGCGGATCTTTACTTGGGGTAGCCGTTAAAGCGTCGGGACCAAGCTACTCCGCTAACGCGGTACTGCTGAGCGGGATCAAGGTAGATGGAACCATCAAACAGGTGCGGGTACTACAAATTTCCGACACCCCCGGGCTAGGTGCTAATGCTGCCAATCCAGGCTACTACGTGGACAAGGCCAAGAAAATCACCTTTACCGGTCAGTTCGAGGGTAAAAAGATTACCGATCCCTTTAAGGTAAAGGAGGATGTTCAAGCCATCACCGCATCCACGATTACGAGCCGATCCCTCACCGCTATCGTAAAAGTCTCCGCGGACGCAGCCTCCACATACATATCCCAGAAAGGAGGAGCCAAATGAAACGATCAACCGCAGTATTTCTCCAAGGACTCATAATCGAAAACCCCCTGGCTATCATCATGATTGGTCTATGCTCGGCTCTGGCAGTGACCACATCGGTAGCCAACGGTATCGGGATGAGTCTGGCTATGACTTTCGTCATCGTAGCTTCGGAGTTCATCATCTCAGCTTTCCGGAAACTGATCCCTGAATCGGTGCGGATTCCCATCTTCATCATTATCATCGCAGCCTTTACCACCATGGTAGACCTGGTGATGAAAGCGTACTTTCCTGACCTTTCCAAGGCAATGGGGGTATTCATTCCCCTGATCGTGGTGAACTGTATCATCATGGGAAGGGTGGAAGCCTTCGCCTCGAAGGAGCCTGTACCCCATGCGATTCTGGATGCCCTGGGAATGGGTTTAGGATACACTTGGGTGTTAGTGGGTATGTCGGTAGTTCGGGAACTTCTTGGGAATGGAACGATCCTTGGAATCCAAGTATTGCCGGAAACGTACCAGCCGATCCTTTTCTTCGTTCTTCCTCCCGGGGGATTCCTTGTGTTCGCCCTGTTTATCTCCCTCAACCTCTTCTTGAAGAAGAAATGGCTCGAAAGCCCCTTAGGGTGTCCGGATCCAGAAGGAGGTAAGTAACCATGCCCGTAGCATTGAAAATTTTCATAACCGCAGTATTGATCAACAACATCATCCTGATGCGCTTCATCGGGCTTTGCCCCTACATCGGCATGTCTACCGATGTGAAGCAGTCCATTGGGATGGGATTCGCCGTAACCTTCGTAATGGTACTGGCGAGTACCGCCACCTGGACCCTGTATAACCTGGTGCTCTATCCCTTAGGGTTGGAGTTCCTACAGATTCTCGTGTTCATCCTTATCATCGCGTCCCTTGTACAGCTGGTAGAGTTCTACCTGAAAAAAGCTGCCCCAGCCCTGTACATGTCCATGGGGATCTACCTTCCCCTTATCACCACAAACTGTGCTATTCTGGCGGTTACTTTCGATAACATCACCTATGGACATTCATTCTTTGAATCTATCGTGTATAGCGTGGGAGTGGCTCTGGGTTTCATGTTGGCCATGATCATCCTGGCAGGACTTCGAACCCGAGTTCGCACCTCGGCCATTCCCGCATTCCTAAGGGGCAACCCCATTCTTTTCGTACTGTCCAGCCTGGTGGCAGTGTCCTTCATGGGGTTTGCCGGACTCATTAAGTGAGGTAGTGTCATGACGATTATTTTAATAACCTTGGCTGTTTCCTTTCTCATTGCCTTTTCCCTTGGGATTGGCCTGGGATACTTCCGAGAAAAGTTCAAAGTGGTGAAAGATCCAAAAATTGAACGGATCCGTGCCGCTCTGCCTGGAGCTAACTGTGGGGCTTGTGGGTTTCCTGGTTGTGACGCGTATGCCGAAGCGGTCGGGTGTGAAGAAACCACACCGGACAGATGCACCGTGGGAGGCACAGAGACCGCTAAATCCTTGGCAGAGATCCTGGGCATCTCCATCGAAGCAGAGGATAAGGTAGTGGTCCTTATGTGTCAGGGCACAAAGGAGCGGGCCCCCGAGAAGGGTGAGTACGTTGGAATCAAGACCTGCGCCGCTGCCAAACTCTCTGCGGGTGGCACAAAGCTCTGTGCGTGGGGATGCTTTGGCTTCGGCGACTGTGAACAATCCTGCCCCTTCGACGCCATACACGTATGGGAGGACGGTATTCCCCACGTGGACTACGATAAGTGCACGGGCTGCGGAAAATGCGTCATCGCTTGTCCTCAGAAGATCCTCGCCCTTGTTCCTCGTAACCGAAAAGGTTCGGTTCCCCTCTGTTCCAACCGGAATCCCATCAAAGCAATGGTCCGAAAGACCTGTTCCGTGGGTTGTTTCAAGTGTGAGCTCTGCGTCCGCTCCTGTCCTGAACAGGCCATCCATATGGAAAACGGACTTCCGGTGGTGGACTACGAGAAATGCAAGTCTCACGCCGTGTGTGTGGCCAAATGCCCAAGTCATGTGTTCAAACTGTTGGAGAAGGGGGTGTTCGTTCCAGACGAGGGCGCGAAGGAAGAGGATAAGACAAAACAAAAAGAACCTGTCGCGGCTGCCTCTGGAAGTGGATCTTAACCTCGACTTTGGTAGACTCCCTTACTAGACTCCGCAAATTAGGCGGTTGTTCTTAAACGGTTACCGCTAAATGAAGAGCCTATCGGTTTCCCGATAGGCTCTTTTCATGTGGTAAGATGTTTAAAGTCACACTTTATAAGGAGGAAGCCACCCTTTTAAGCTTTCCCAATCATTTTTTCCGGGAGCCAGGTGATGATTTCCGGAAAGATCGTAAGAATCACCAAGCTGATCATCACCATGACCACAAAAGGGATGACTCCCTTGATGATGTCCCCCATGGTGATTCCCAATTCTTTCGGTGCCGCTCCCTTCAATACAAAGATCGACATGGCCATTGGAGGGGTCATGAAGGCCATCTGAAGGTTCACGCAAACCATCAGTCCCGCCCATAGGGGGTTGAATCCCAACTTCTCGAAAATTGGAGAGAAGATGGGAACGATAATGAACACAATCCCAATCCATTCGATGAACATTCCCAGTAGGAACACGATGAACATGATAACGAAGAAGGTTGCCCATTTCCCACCTGGGATGGAAAGGATCGAATTGGTCACCACGTCGCCACACCCGGCGTTCATGAAGATCCCCACAAAGGCGTAGGAAAGTGCAGCAATCATCACGACAAACGCGCTGACCCGTAGCGTTTCGATACAGGCCTGTTTAATGAGGGACCAGCTGAATTTTCGATACAGGATCGCCAGGATCACCGAAGCTAGGCTTCCTAAAGCGGCCGCTTCCGTAGGAGGAGCAATACCCGCAAAGATCGTACCCAACACCGCGAGGATTAACACTGCGGGCGGGAGAAGAGACTTGAAAAGCCGCAATATTTTTGCGATCGAAAAGGGTGTCATCTCTTCTTTGGAGATAGGGGGGCCTAGTTTCGGGTTCAGGAAGCACCGGATGGCAATGTAGAGGATATACAAAGTGGAGAGAAGCAACCCTGGGAAGAAGGCGCCCATGAACATCTGCCCTATGGATAGGCCTGCTTGAGGACCATACACCACCAGCATGATGCTGGGAGGGATCAGGATTCCTAGAGTGCCGGAAGCTACGATCGTTCCAGACGCGAGGGATTTGTCATATCCTCGATTCACCATCGGCGCTAAAGCCATCAGACTGAGAATCGTCACTGAAGCGGCAATCACCCCTAAGCAAGTAGCCAGGATGGTACCAAAGATAACCGTTACGATCGCCAATCCTCCCCGAATGGTGCCCAAAGCATCATA
The DNA here is from genome assembly GCA_937140905.1 of uncultured Spirochaeta sp. Classification (GTDB taxonomy): domain Bacteria; phylum Spirochaetota; class Spirochaetia; order DTKZ01; family DTKZ01; genus DTKZ01. The sequence goes on along the minus strand of CAKZQO010000096.1, from coordinate 5,316 downwards.
GAGGTTGTCGTACAGTTCTTTCGTAACCCCGGAATGCTGGAGAATTACCCCCATGAAGGTAAACAAGGGAACTGCGAGGTAAGGGTAATTGAGGGAAAGATCGAAGAACCGACTGTACAGGATATGGAACGTGGTAGTTGGCCCTAACGCGAAGGTTCCTACCAGAAACGCAACGCTTCCAATGATGAAGGCAATGGGGAATCCCGTCATTACCAAGAAAAACACCCCTCCTAACATGAGGAAGGTAATCAGTTCTGGACTCAAATCAATCAAGGTGTTCTCCTTTTACTACGAAATATAGATCCCTAACGAACTTCGATACTCCCTGTAACACCAAGAACAGTAAACCGATGGCAAAGATAGCGCGATAGGGGAAGGCGGGAGGGTACCAGAAACTGGTAAACATCACTTCTTTTAATTTTATAGCCCGGATACTCCAACTGATCCCGTAGTACAACATGACTCCCATGAGGGGAAAGAAGAACAGTAGGGTAGAAATCACGTTGAGAAGAGCTTTGTACTTAGGTGCTAATTGATTGTACACCAGGTCCACTCTAGTATGGGCTTCGTGAAGAAAATCGTAGGAGGCTCCTAGCAGATACATCGTGCCCCCCAACATGCAAAGCATATCATACCCCCACACCGTGGGGGCATTGAAGAAGTGCCGGGCAATGGTATCGTAGGAGCCTACCAGTACGAGGAGTAAGGCGCACCACTTCCCAACCCTACCAGATTGTTCGCTGATTGTATCGATCGTTTTCAAGATCTTTTTTACCGTATCCACGCGCGTCCTCCTCGTGTACGGAATTACTTCATAGTTGCGTAGGCTTTACCGAAAGCCTGCATGGAGTTGAAAATCTCCTCGAAGATACCTTTCTCCTTGGCAGATTTTTCCTTGTAGAATTTTTCTGCCGCCGCAGCAACGGCATCCTCAACTTCTTTGGGTAATTTGTACACTTCACAACCCGCTTTCTTGAATTCGTCCAAGGCTTTGATCGATTCGGCTACCAGATACTCATGCTCCGCGGTTGCCCATTTGTCCAACGTGTTTTTCACGATCAGCTTCAGGTCTTCGGGCAGTTTGTTATATGCTTCCTTGTTCACGTAGAACACCTGGGGATCGCTCGGCGCCCGGACGGGAGAGAGGATCACGTACTTTGCCACTTCGTTGAACTTCATTTTCCAGTTGGAAGCGAGGGTCGAGTATTCGAAGGCATCGATCACTCCCCTCTGCATCGCTTCGTACAATTCACCACCCGGCAGGATTACTACCGAAGCGCCCAACGCTTTCATCACTTCTCCACCATCCCCCATGGCACGTACTCGAAGACCCTTTAGATCGGCAACCTTCGTGATCTTTACCTTGGAGTGGAGAAATACTTCTTCCGGTAGGGGGCTAAGCCAGCCAGGCATGGTCATGGCGTTGTACTTTTCCCCCATCATCTTGTTCATTAGATCGGCTCCTCCCGCGTAGTTAAACCAGGCTCGTAGAGCTTCTCCCGCCAACGCGCCAGGTCTAGAGCTGATCAATCCTGCGGCTGGCCATTTATCCAAGCTGTACATGGGACAAGTGTAGGCCATTTGGAGAACATTATCGTGTACCGCGTCGAGTTCCTTATAGGCGGGGACCACCGAGCCTCCCACAAAAGGTTTAACCTCCAGCCTTCCTCCGGAAGCAATGGTGATGTCCTTGCAGGCATAATCATGAAAGATCTGGGAAGGATCGCTCGCGGGTCCATGGCCAGAAGATTTCCATACGATCTTCTCTACTTTGGCTTCCGCTGCTTTTTCTGCGGTTTTACCGCCGCACCCTAACAGGCTCCCAACTAAGAGAGCTACCACCAGGAATGGAACCATCCATCTGGTTTTCATTGTTGAACCTCCTCTTGGATTCATGAACTTAAACCTCTGCGACGCAGAGGGGTTATCCCTCTTTTCATTCGATCCACAGCATTGATCCCGTGTGATTAGCAAAAGACCCCTTGATCCTACTTTCAATCTGCTTCGAGGCTTTCTCACCAGTACAATGGGAGACTCCTACAAGGTCTGCTACTCCTTCGGTAAAATAATGAAGGGATTGATCCATGCTAGCATCCGACGCTTCCACCATGTGGGTTCCTCCCAGTACCGCATAGATGTTTTTAGAAAACCTCTTCACAATAGTGGAAAGAATGTTCTTCACACCCGGATGGGAACATCCCAACAGCACCACAAGACCTTTCGGGGTGTCTAGCACGAGGGTAATTTCATCTCCGAACGTGTCCTGTTCGAACCTCCCATTCCGCAACGCCCAAAACCTCGGATTGATCGTTTCATCCGGAAAAATCCGTTCGAATCGGGTTACCGCATACACTCCCGGAAGGATCTCAACCTTGTCGGTGTCAATCTCTCGATACTGCACCCCTTCCTTTTTTAGAAAGGTAGCGTCGAAATCGTTTCCTACGTATTCATAAGCGGTTCCATCTTTCGCGTACTTTTCATCGAAAAACCCTTTCCCGATCCAAATAGGAGGTCTTATCCCCTCTTCCAGAAGTGCGCGAACCCCTCCGGAATGATCGTAGTGCCCATGGCTCAAACAAAGAGCATCGATCTTTTTCAAATCGATCTTCAGTTTCTTCGCGTTCTCGAGAAACGCATTGGACTGCCCTGTATCGAACAGTATGCACTTGCCATTGAGTTCTGCGTAAAAGGATAAACCATGTTCGGATCGTAATCCTTTATGCACTCCCCCTGTGTTTTCCACTAAAGTAACAATTCGAATAGCTGTTTTTCCCATACTCAACTCTCCATGGATGCCTGTATATCCTGTAAGGCCTTTGTAAGATGGTCTCTCATCGCCTGTTCAGCTCCCTGAGCGTCTCGCCTTAAAATTGCTTCCACGACTCTGCGATGCTCATCTACCGTGCTCTGTATCCTTCCCGGTATATGAAGACTAGAGATCCAACCTTCGAACAGAACCGTGGTCATTGTTTTCATCAGAACCGACAATGTCCGGTTCTTCGTTGCCCGAGCAATCACCGCGTGAAACTGCTCATCCAGTTTGATCATCTGCTCGACTGTAGCGGTTTCGGCTTTTACGCAGTATTCTTCACATAGGGTTTTTAACAAGGAAAGATCCTGTTCGGTTCCCCGCATTGCCGCATAGAAAGCAGCCTTGGGATCAATCAGGAGTCGCACTTCGAAGTGTTCTAGAATGTCCTTCTTGTTGTTCTTGAGCCATTCTTTGAAGGCTTCGAACCCATGTAAGGGTTGCCGGGCAATGAAGATTCCTTTACCATGCTGCACCGTGACCCAACCAGTAGCCTCTAAGATACGAACCGCTTCTCGGACAGACGAACGGCTAACCTTTAGTCGTTCGATCAATTGATGCTCCGAATAGAACTTGTCTCCGGGCTTGAAGCCTTCTTCCTGGATCAAGGTCTTTAGTACTTCGGATACTCGCTCGGAAAGTCGCTCTGTCTTCAACGACTCGATCACAACCCTTTTTCCTAACCTTTCGTTACCTGTGGGCGCATGCCCATTTAAAGACGCAGGTCAAGTCTATCTTTCTTCTAAGCGCTTGGAACGCTTGCACCCTGCCAACTTGTCAGACATCTTCTAAGAAGATTATAGGAGGAGAAACTGAAACTTGTCAAGGAAAAAGGCAATCAGAGCGCCACACTACACTGTGATCATCCTTGATTCAGGGCATGGAGAAGTTTAGGTATAAACTTGTACGGAACAGCGCCCGCAGTAATCTGGTCCACAGTTCCCGCTAGGTATAGATCGTACACAGGACAGTAGAAAAGCCAGCTGCCCGTAGAACCTGTATGCCCGATCACCGGAGGGATTTTTCCAAAGGGAGTTAACCATCGAGGCAATTCAAACCGCATGATCCCCAATCCATATTGGATCGGGTACCCAGGCAATCGCAAGTCTGCAGCACGGGTAGGAAAGCTAAAACGGTTCCAGTGTTCGGTCATTCGATAAAACGTATCCGGACGATGAAAGACAGCTCCCTTCACTAGAGCTTTCATGAACGCCAACTGATCCATAGGAGTGCTATATAAATCCCGGGTTGCGGCTAAGACGTGATTTTTCAAGAAAGGTTCATTCCCTGCCCAAAGGATAGTGGTACCGATTTCATCATTCCTTCCATTCTCAACGTTCTTCGTTACTCGGGGGAAGAAAGTCTTCTTCAACCCAATGGGACGAAATATTTTTTCCTCGAACACTATATCGAGCGATCGTTTCTGGATCCGCTCGATAAGAGCGATCAATAACTGATAATTCGTATCCGAGTACCGGATGCGAACCTTCCCTTGCTCAAGGGGTTGGGGAGGGAACAGGGGTACGAGTCTCGTCCGCACATGGGTCAATAGATCATCGAAAGAGAAGGATTGATCCTCCTCTTCTAGGAGTGTTTCCAAAAAACTTTTACCCCCTTTAGGCCGATCCTCCAGCCAATCGGGCAGCCCCGACGAGTGAGAAAGAAGATGCTTAGAAGTGAGTTGGGCGGTATACTCTTTTCCTTTCAAAACATGGAGCCCTTGGAGGTATCCAGAAGGAAAATACTCGACTATAGGAATGTTTAAATCGATTAACTTCTCTTCGGAAAGTTTCAGAACAGTGGTGGCGATGAACAGCTTGGTAACGCTGGCAATGAAATACGCCTCCGGAATAGGGGCGCTTTCGGTAGAAGCTTTCCCTATCGCTAGAGTCTTCTTAATAGTTCCATCTCCCGTCTCCATTCCAAGTATGGCATGATGGATGTCCCTTCGAGATGTAAGCTGCTGCAAAAGGGTGCGCGCAGTCTGGGAAAGAGTCTTCTCCGAGATGAGTCTAGGGACCGATTGATAGTTTTTCATATACTGAATGTAACGCATACTTATTTCTATTGCCTACCCTCCATTTTTTCTGCATACTGAGGTATCCTAATCTTAGAGGAGTACAGAATGATACGACTAGTAGTGACCATGATCATCAAGGAAGGAAAGATGGATGAGTTCCTTTCGGAGTGCAAGAAGATCCGGCCTAAAGTACTGGCCGAGAAAGGATGTATCGCTTACGACTATCACCGAGAAATCCAGTCTCCCTTAGGTTCCCAGGAACCCCTACAAAAAAACCGCATCACCCTTCTGGAAGCCTGGGAATCCCTCGATGCGTTAAAGGAGCATTCGGCTGCCCCGCACATGAAGGAGTTCCTTGCCAAGGTAAAGGACATGCGTGAAAGCGTAACCGCACGGGTTCTGGAACCTGCGTTTTGATCCTTACGGCTAGTTCGAGTCTTTGGAACGGTTTTCTGCAATTGACTCTTGAGCTTGTTTTCCCTACCTT
>CAKZQO010000095.1 GCA_937140905.1 uncultured Spirochaeta sp. | reverse complement strand
AAAGTACTTCTCTCCCCACACGGTGGCTTGGATAAAGCGGGCTACCCACGTCTGCATCATCCTCACAATGCTTCTACTGATCTATCATGGGAGCCTCCGGGTGCGGGCCAACCGATACACCTACATTCAAAGCATGCATCTATCGATTTCTTTCTTCTACCTGGCCATACCGATCGGATCCGCTCTGATTCTCTTCGATTACATACTGGTCCTCCTCCATAAGGGGGACCATCCTTACAAGGGGTAACTCCATGCTGAGCGTCGCGCTGGTATTCCTCGTCCTGATCCTTTTCATCTTCCTAGGGTTTCCCGTGTTTATCGCCACCATCCTCACATCCCTCGTGTTCATCGTGGCGATGGATATCCCCTTCACGGTGGTGATCATCCGGATTTTCGGGGGAATCGACTCCTTCGCCCTGATGGCGATCCCCTTTTTCATTACCGCGGGAAACATCATGATGGAAACGGGGATCACCGATCGAATCGTCGCCTTTGCCAATTCCCTCGTGGGGCAGTTCAAAGGGGGATTGGGGCACGTGAACATTGTTTCTTCCATGCTCTTTGCCGGAATCCAAGGTTCGGGAGCGGCGGACGCTTCCGCCATCGGTTCGGTCCTGATTCCCGCGATGGAACGGCAAGGGTACGATAAGGACTACGCGGTGGCGGTTACCGCGTCTTCGGCTACCATCGGCCCTATCATTCCTCCCAGCATCGCCATGCTGATGTACTCCTACTACACGGAACTTTCCGTAGGAAAACTCTTCATCGGAGGATTCATCCCCGGAGTTCTCATTGGACTGGGCTTAATGGGAGTACACGCGATCTACTACCGGATCCGGGGGTACCAGATTCCCGTTACTCCCTTTTCCCTGAAACGGGTATGGAAGGAAGGGCTTGCTTCCCTTGGCGCCCTCATCATGCCCCTCATCATCCTATTCGGGATCGTCTTTGGGATCGTGACCCCCACCGAATCGGGGATCGCGGCAACGGTGTACGGATTGTTCTATGGGTTCTTCATTTCCAAGAAACTCACCTGGAAAAAGATTCCCCGGATCCTGATCACCTCGGCTACCACTACCGCCGTTGTCATGATCACCCTTTCAATGGCTGGAGTGCTCTCCAATGTGCTGGTACGGATGAACTTCCAGAGAAACGTGGTGGAACTGGTGGTTCATACGATCCAGGATAAGTATCTAGCCTCTCTTCTCATCATGTTGATCCTTCTCATCATCGGCTGTTTCGTGGATCCGGCCGTGATGATTCCCATGTTCGCTTCCACCCTGATGGCGGCAGGAACCGCCATGGGGTTCGATCCCATTCATTTCGGGGTATTCATGGTGATCGTGATGCAGATTGGAGCCATCACGCCTCCAGTAGGGACCTTCCTCTTCATCTCCTGTTCCATCGCGAAGATCCCTTTGGAAGAGAGCGTGAAAGCCATGATTCCCTTTACCCTCGTGATTATCGGAGTAGCGGTGTTGGTTCTGTTCATCCCTCCGATGTCCATCGCACTGAACCGTGTATTTTTCCCGTGAGTATGATACAATGCAACCCATGTTGAACGTAGCTATATTAGGAACCGGCGGGATTGCCGCCACCCACATCAAAGCGTATAAAACTTTCGCTAACCGCTGTCGGATCGTGGCCCTTTGCGACATCTATCCGGAAAAAGCGAAGGCCCTCGCGGCGCAGGAAGGACTTGTCCAGGCGGATGGTCTAATAGTCGATGTGTATGCCGATTACCGGGAAGTGGTAAAGCGGCCCGACATCGACATAGTCTCCATCTGCCTTCCTCCCTCTGTTCACGCGGAAACCGCCATCGCAGCCTTGGAAAGCGGAAAGCACGTGCTAGTGGAAAAACCGATGGCCCCTTCCTTGGCCGAGTGCGATGCCATGATCGAAGCAGCGAAGCGATCGGGGAAGGTGCTATCGGTAGTGGCCCAGAACCGGTACAAGGTCCCTACCATGAAGGTGAAACGGTTGATCGAATCAGGGAAGCTCGGTCGGGTCCTCTACACGATGGTGAACTCCTTCTGGTGGAGGGGACAGAGCTACTACGACCTGTGGTGGCGGGGAACCTGGGAACAGGAAGGAGGGGGGTGCACCCTGAACCACGCGGTGCATCACATCGATCTCCTCCGTTGGTTCCTTGGAATGCCCGAAGAGGTGGTAGCCGTTATCACCAACGTGAACCACACGAACTCCGAGGTGGAAGACCTTTCCGCCGCCCTCCTCCGCTATCCAAGGGGGGAACTCGCGCAGCTTACCGCCTCCCTCGTGTGTCACGGGGAAGAACAGGAACTGGTGTTTCACACAGAGCGAGCCAGAGTCTCGGTGCCCTTCCGTGTGCGGGCCTCCAAACCCCTGGAGAACGGATTTGGGGTGGATGATCCCGACACGGAGCGGGAAATACAGAGGTGGTACGAGGAAATTCCTCCCATCCCGCACGAGGGACACGAAGGGCAGATCAGGAACGTACTGGATGCCATCGAAGGGAAGGATAAGCTCCTGATCGACGGTTTCGAGGGCCGGGCCACCCTGGAACTCATCATGGGAATCTATAAATCGGCTGTTACCCGGCAACCCGTGCGATTCCCCTTAAAACCGGACGATCCTTTCTATAGGAAAGAGAGTATGATCGCTCAAATGCCACGCTTCTTCAAGAAATCGAAGAGCGTGGAGAATTTCTCTACCTCTACCATTACCCTAGGGCGGGACGTAGGTCGGTGAGAGGAATCGCAATGATTTGACGGGTACGACGCCATACCGATAGGGCAATCTCAGAATAGGAGGCAAGTTGTCATGGCAAACGGAGTGGATAAATCCAGTGGAATGATGTACGCCCCCAAGGGCAAACCCAAACCCGTGTGTGGAAAGGGAGAGTTTCCCGTTGGGGTCATAGGGTTGGAACACGGACATATCTATGGAATGTGCAACGGGCTAGTGGAGGCGGGAGCAGAAGTGATCCTTGTGTACGACCCGGATCCTGCCAAAGTAACTGCGTTCCAGAAAGCCTTCCCCGAGGCAAAAGCAGCCCGCTCGATGGAGGAAGTGCTGGAGAACCCCAAGATCAAGCTGATCGCGTCAGCCGCCATACCCTGTGACCGGCCGGTAATCGGGATGAAGGCCCTTACTCACGGCAAGGACTACTTCGCGGACAAGCCTCCTTTCACTACTTTAGCCCAGATCGATGAGGCTCGGAAAAAAACGGCGGAGACTGGCAAACGGTACGCGGTGTACTACAGCGAACGGCTCCACGTGGAATCTGCCGTGTTCGCGGGAAAACTCATCTCGGAAGGAGCCATCGGTCGAGTTGTGCAGGTTATGGGTACAGGGCCTCACCGCATTAGCCTTTCCCAGCGCCCCGCATGGTTCTTCGAGAAGGACAAGTATGGTGGTATCTTAGTCGATATCGGAAGTCACCAGATCGAGCAGTTCCTCTTCTACACGGGTGCTAAAGACGCCCGGGTACTATCCAGCCGGGTGGCGAACTTCAAGTTCAAACAGTACCCGGGCCTGGAAGATTTTGGGGACGCAACCTTATTGGCAGACAATGGAGCGACGGGATACTTCCGGGTCGATTGGTTCACTCCCGATGGACTGAAGTCCTGGGGGGATGGAAGAACGTTCATCCTAGGTACAGAAGGGTACATCGAGTTACGAAAATACATCGACGTAGCTCGTTCTCCGGAGGGCGACCAGGTGTTCCTGGTGGACCATAAAGGGGAACACCATTACGCGGTGGCGGGCCAGGTGGGATTCCCCTTCTTCGGGGAACTGATCCGGGACATTCTCGACAATACCCGAAAGGCCTTTGATCAGGAACTGTTCTTTAGGGCGACGGAACTAGCGATCATCGCGGAGCTGCAAGCCCTAAAGATCGAGTGAGCACGGAAGGAATGAAGAAGTACGAGGAGAGGGCGTACCACTCCATGGGACGGGATACCCGGCACGAAGCGATCATCCACCTCGTTTCCAAGATGCGGGAGGTATCGGTTCAGTACCTTGTGGAACGGTTTGGGGTGAGCGAGGCTACCATCCGCAAGGACCTTACCTTCCTGGAGGAAATGGGGTATCTAGTCCGTACCCATGGAGGGGCGGTACTCGCCGAAGACCGGAATCAAGAGGTTCCTCTTTCCCAGCGGGAACAACGGAACCTACAGGAAAAGCTCGCCATCGTGGCTCGGGCGCGAGAGTTCATTCACGAGGGAGACACGATCTTCATCGATTCGGGTTCTACCTGCAGGCTCCTTGCCCGGGAAGTGCGGGACATGACCATCCGGGTAATCTGCCATTCCCTAGGGGTGTACGAAGAACTAAAATCGGCTCCCAACCTTTCCCTCTTTGCCCTTGGAGGTAGTTATCGGAAGGACGCGGAGTCCTTCATCGGCCCCATCGCGGTAGACAACCTAAAATACTTCCAAATACAGACCTGCTTCATTGGGGCTGCCTCCTTCAACGACAAGGGAATCTTCGCCGCCCAGAACATCATCGAAGCTCAATTGAAATCGGAAGTCCTCAAGGTGAGCCAGAGACGGATTATCCTAGCGGATCACACGAAGTTCAACACCTTTGGATTCTCGGTGTTCGCCCGCCCGGGTGATTTCGACATTCTGATTACCGACCGGCAGTTTTCCGACCGACAACGGGAAACCCTAACCGCGCTTGGGATCGAAGTAGTGATAGCTTGATCTCAAGAGAAATTTTAAAAAACGAGAACACCGATTATATTATATGTAGGCAACAGGCAAGGATTCTTTGATTCGTGCCGTTTAGTGTAGGAAGGAGTTCGTGTTCCAGTCTACTTCATTTGAACGACTTGTCGCAGTGCTTGCTCCCCATCATCCAATCTATGCGGACTTTACTTTAGTGGCTTTAGATGATCGGAGCCGGGATGGTCTTCATCACTTCCTGCACCGGAATCTCGGCGGTCTCATGCCCCAGATCGTACCCTTCGAACAGTACAAAAAGAATCGCCTCGAGGAATCCCGAGGGCTTGTGGCAATGGAGGAAGAGGAGGCCTTTGTTCGATTTCACCTTTTCTGCCGATCCAAGGGTAGGACAAAGGAGCCTGAAGAGAGCGAACAATTATTCTCTTTCTTGCGCCTTCTTTCCCGATTCTCGGTGAGCCTAGAAGAACTCAGGAACCTAGATCGTCTTACCCCGGAACAATGGGAAAAAATCGAAGGGATCTTCTCCCTTCGAGAAGAGTTCCGAAGCCATCTTGCGAAAGAGAGTCGAGCGTACATCCCTTTCGAAGAACACTTTTTCCGTACCTTGACTCCCCGGAAGAAGGATCTATTCGTGGGATTACCTCTCCTCACGCCCGTGCACGAGGCGTTCCTTGCGAAAATTCCCAAGGAAAACCTTTTCCTTCCCGAGGCTCTGTTTGGCCCTCAATTTCCAGACGAAGAGCCTGAATACGAGACCGCCTATCATCTCGCGGCGAAGTACGGCCTACCCATTCGAAAGCTTTCTGGCCGAGGGACTTCTGAGCTGACACCTTCGACAGTAACTCTCACTTTTTCCGAGGTTCCCGACCGATCCACTCTAGCCGCCTTGATCGCGGAAGAGGTGGATCACTTTTTACGAACCCGAACTCCTACGGATCAAATGGGTATCCTCCTTCTAGATGAGGAACTTTCCTTCTACCTTTGGAGGCTTCTCTTTGCTTCGAGAGGGGGAGAGGTCAACTTTTCGCCCTGGTTACCCTTCCGTCACTTTGGGGTAGCTTATCGGCTTACGAATGCCCTTCGCGAAGGTATAGATCTTACCACTCTTAGAGGAACTCTGGTGGAAGAGATGCGGACCAAGTGGAAAGTGATAGACCCTGCAGAACAGGCCGCTTTCGAGGCAGCCATTACCCTCTGTGAGGAACTATCTCAATGGCAAAAAGAAATCGGTAAAGATGAAGAGTGGAAACCGTTGGCTCAGTTTCTAGTTCAATCAAAAAAATTACATCTCACGGGTTCCCGGGAAGCGCCGATTCAAGTCCTAGGGCTAGGGGAAACAGGGAGTGTTCCCTTTGCCAGAGGTCTCATCCTACCGATGGATCGAGACATCTTTCCTCATAGGCCCTACCGGGGGCCCTATCTGAACGCCATCCATACACCCCGGATCTATAGAGCCCAATTCGAGGCAAACGACCTAGTACTCCGACAGTTCCTTTCTCTCTGCAAGGAAGTACACATTGCCGCGCGGTTCGACAAGACGAACGGCTTCGCTCCCTCACCCCACTTCACGTTCCTGGCGACTGAGTTCAATGTGGAACCCCAGGAGTGTTTCCGTGTCCCTGAACGGTTTGCCAACTCTAGCGAGATTCCAGTGATTCCATCTAGCGAAGAGATCCAGCAATTCCTCCGGTCCTTCCAGTGGTCTTTCCATTCCCTTCAGCTATTTTTCTCCTGTCCCTACCACTTCCTATTGAAATATAAGGAAACCATAGAACCTCCTGCTGTACTCGAAGAGGGTGAAGAGGCCATCCAGCTCCGAATAGGTAATGTCCTCCACGAGTGGGCAGCGACTCTGCACCAACAACCACCCGCTCTGGAACATTGGCGGAAGCGGTTCGAAGAGGTGTGGGAGGAAAAAGTGGGACAGGACACTTCCCCTGGAGAGGATTACTTCTCCCTCCAGGGAGTCTACAAACCTATTGTCAGAAGCTACCTGGAAGATATCGCAAAGGTCGAGGCCGAGAGAGGGAAACTCCTCCTCTTTGCCGATGAAGGGGTACGGCGAGAAAAATGGATCGACGCTACGTTTAGAAACGGAACCTACCTACTCCGGGGTAGACTAGACCGAATCCAACCCTACGAAGGGAAGACGTTGATCTTAGACCTGAAATATAAAACGGCTGATAAGGTAAAAGCTCCGAAAGAATCTTCTGGAGGACTTGAATCTTACCTAGAGGAGAAGGGCACCCTTCATGAGGCCCATCAGTTGGTAGTATACGCGTATCTCCTGAAGGAAAAGGATCGACTTTCACCTAACGACCTTTCCGCTGCCTTCTATGCCTTGAAAGAGACAGACCCTGAAAAACGGATGGTGTATCTTTCTCCGGACGAACTAGCCAACCTCGATGCCCATCTGGAACAGATCGCGAGAAAGCTTGATGAACAAATAGCTCAGAAGGAGTTCGTTCCTAACTACAAGAGCGATCAGTGCCGATTTTGCCCCTACCACCCTCTCTGCGGTCATCCTGACGGGATGAAAGGAGGGAACGAATGGTAAAGAGCACCCTCTGCACCGCATCCGCAGGAGCAGGGAAAACATACCGCCTTACTCAAGAGATTTTTCAGCGTATTCAGCTCCCCAACCGGTTCGTGGTAGCGGTGACCTTTACCCGCGCGGCGGCAGCCGAGATGGAACGTCGTCTGTTAAGCGAGATATCGACGGGGAAACAGGCTCCGGAAAACCCGACCGAAAAACTATCCCTCATCATGCGTGCCTCTAAGGTGCATTTCTCTACCTTAGACTCCCTATTCTATCTGTTCCTCAGTACCGAGTCCTATGTTCCTCAGATCGCCGATGAGCAGGAAACCACCTTGATCCATCGTCGAGGGAAGGAACGCTTTTTTCGCCAAAAGGGCGTACTAGACAAACTGTATCTTCTAGAAATCCTTGCTCGTATCCTCAATATCGAGCCCGAAAAATTGCCCCAAACCCTGTATGAGGAATCGGATCTTCTATTGGCATGGTCGTGCAATGAGGAAGAACTGAAACAATTACAGAAACATCAGGAGATATTGAAGAATCAATTCGTTCAATACCAGAAACAGATAGATGAAATTGCCCGAACCTACGGCACAGAGGACGCGTTTAATAAACTGCACACGCAAGTCATCACTCACCTCCTGAAGCCTTTGAAAGACCAACCAGCTGGTTGTCTTGTCGAGTACGCAGAATTGGATGAAGTGGGAAGGGGTCCAAGAGGAATCCCAGAAGTGCAGCGAAACACAGAGGTTTACGCGAAACTCAAGGAGGTTTACCCCTCTATTCGGCGCATCGTGGCCAAATACATCATAAACACTCAGAAGCTCCGGGCTGCCCTATTGCGAGAGTTCGCGGAAGCGTATGTTTCAGCGGTAGAAGAAGAAAAGCGTAACACTCGTCGAATCTTTTTCGAAGATGTTACCCAGATCCTCGCTAGCCACGATGGAGGAGAAGATGCAACAGAACGACCATCCCTACTAGCGCGCCTCTATGAACTGGGCTTCCATACTGTGACGGATCTATTTCTCGATGAGTTTCAGGACACCTCCCGAATCCAATTGGAACTCCTTCGCCCCCTAATTGAAGAAATACTAAGCTCGGTGAACAACCAGGCTTACGGGAACAGGTCCATTTTCCTGGTGGGGGATTGGAAACAGTCTATCTACCAGTGGAGGGAAGCGAATCCGCAGATCCTGGAAGACTGGAGCCGTACCTATCACCAAAGCGGCCAGCTTTTGGTGGTGCCCCTTCGCTACAATTGGCGTTCCACTCCCCTCCTGATCGGATTCTTCAACAACCTGGTAAAAAAACTCTTCGCGGATACGGAAAGGGAAAACGAATCGCAATCCCCTCCTCCGCCAGAAACGCGGAAGGAACCATACCGCGGTTGCTCTAAAGTGGAAGTGATCCCGGTAGTGTGCGATCGATCGGATGATGCCCTATACCAGGGAGTACTGCAAGAAATCAAGAAGCTTAACGAACGGGGAATCCCCAATGGGGATATCACGATTCTCTGCCGGACCCATGCCCACATCAACAAAGTGATGGAAACTCTCGCTCAACAGGGTATCTTTACGACTAGCATCAAAGGCCGGGAAGTACTCTCTACCCGAGAAGGAATGGCCCTCTATCTAGCTATCGCGTTGACGTTCCTGGAAGAACCTAAAAACGGGCAGGAAGGGTTGGGCCAATCGAAAAAAAGTTCGTGGAAAGAGGAGCAGCTTTCAGATAACCACACAGAAACCGGAAGTCGACGTATTGAAAAGCCCCGAAATACTCTAGAATACTTAGAAAGAGCCCTTACCTTTCTCGGGTACGGGGAAACCTTACTTCCCTTGGCAAAGAAATATGCGGAAGAAATCCGACAAGTACATGGGCCTCACCGGTTTTCTTCCCTGGCTCGAGTCCTATCCTCCTTCGAGCCCTTCCTTCCCCGGGTAGTGATCGAAGCGATCTGGACCTGGGGCGAAGGGTACTTTCGGTACGAAGAAGCGAAGGATGTCCGTTCATTCCTGGTAGACTGGCGTCAACACTCCTCCCTCATCACGGTACCAGAGCCCGAACACTCCGAACGGGTGAAAATCTCTACCATTCACGGAGTGAAGGGGCTAGAGTTTCCCCATGTCCTTCTTATCTGGAAAGAAGAAAACGAAACCTATCCCGTGCTCCCTCATCCCCATGAAAGATTCCCGCTTTCCTTTACGAATAAGAATACCCGTGCGTTTTTAAAAACCGATCCGATCCCGGGTGCCAAGGAGTTCGCAGAACCCTATGAGAATGCAAAGGACGCTAGGGAAAAGGAGACCGCCAATCTTCTCTACGTGGCGGCTACACGGGCAAAACAGAGTCTTACCATCCTCGTACGAACCAATAAAGAAGGAGATCTCAAGGGGTTCAGTAAACTATTGGTAGAGGCGAGTCAGGTTACTATAGATAAGGAAATCGAACCCCAAGCCCGAAAAATCGATAACGGATGGGATTGTCAGTATGAACCTGTATCCGATCAATCCCCATCAGAGGACCGCATGGGAAAGAAAATTCTATCTTCTCTACGGATTACCTCTCTACCTCCCCTTCCCCCTCAACGGGACATAGATCCCTCCTACCTTTCGCCAGATATTGAAGGAGCCATCACCCGGGGTAGCCGGATCCACCGGGCTCTATCAAAGGTAACTTCCGATGGTCAGTACCTATCTGCCGAGCTCCAGGATGAAGGGGAACAGAGAGCGATCCAGAAGTTCCTTGCTAACCCAGAAGTACGGGAAATCCTCTTTCGACCGGGTACTGTGTACACGGAGCAACATCTCTCCGACCAAAAGGAGTTTGGGATCGTGGATCGCCTGATCGTAGCTCCGGATCGGATCACCCTGATCGATTATAAAACGGGCTACCGAACACCGGATCTGTTACTCCAGTATCGGGCACAAATGGAACGATACCGAACGATTTTGACTGCCCTGTTCCCCAATCGTCCCATTGAATGCTACCTTTTGTTCGTGGACGATGGGAAGAACCCAATAGAAAAAGTCTGAAAGATTACAGAGGAGGAACTATGCTCAACTTCGAATGGGAAACCCCTACAAAAATCATCTTTGGGCAAGGATGCTTGAGCCGATTGGGAGAAGAAATCTCTCGGTTGGGGAGAAAAGTCCTCCTTGTCTATGGGAAAAACCGGATAAAGGAACTCGGAATCTACCAACAGGTGCTGGATCAATTGAAAAAAGTCTCCGCGGAAGTCGTGGAACATCCGGGAGTAAAGCCCAACCCCATCCTGTCCCACGCAGAAGAAGGAGCCCAAAAAGCCCGAGACGGAAAAGTTGATGTGATCGTGGCTGTGGGAGGAGGGAGTGTGATCGATGAAAGTAAGGGAATCGCCATTGGGGCTTGCCATCCAGAACCCTTGTGGGATTTCTACCTCCGCAAACTCCTTCCTCGACAAGCACTGCCCTTAATTGCTGTACAGACCTTTCCCGCTACCTCTTCGGAACTGAACCAGGTTTCCGTCCTCACCAATGACCGCACCGGAGAAAAGTTCAGCGTGCGCTCACCGTGGATTTTCCCCCGGGTTACCTTCCTCGATCCAACCTTCACCATCCACATCCCCATCCAGCAAACCGCCTACGCGGTAACCGATATGCTTTCCCATTTAATGGAAGGGTACTTTACTCAAACAAGGGATTTCCCCGTGCAGGATGGCTTGGTGGAAGGGATGAGCCGGGCTTTGATGAGAGCGATGGAAACGATCCTGAAGGATCCAACCAATCTCGATGCCCGTTCCGACCTGATGTGGGCTGGCGCCTGGGCATGGAACGGTCTCTTGAAAGCCGGGGTGGAAGGCGCTTCCATACCCAACCACATGCTGGAGCACCCGTTAAGTGGCCTCTACGATGTTCCCCATGGAGCCGGGCTTTCCATCATCATTCCCGCCTGGCTAACCTATAAAAAGCACCAAGTGGCTTCTCGAATTTTAAAATTCGGACGCAATATCCTTGGCATGACCGACCTTCCTCCCAAAGATGCCCCGGTGAAGGAATTGGATCGAGTGATTCAAACCCTCGTTTCCTGGTACCGTAAGATTGGCACTCCCACCACATTGAAGGAAGCGGGTATTTACACCGTGGATATCGAGAAGCTCACCTCGCAGGCCCTCGAGCTCTGTCGCTTATGGGGGATCAGTAGTTACTCTGCCAACGATATCCAAGCCATCTACCAATTGGCTAGGGGATAAGAGACTCACCGATAAGCTGGTAAAGGGTCACGCGGACACAGGTCCGGTGGAAAGCTCAAGCAAGCTAGTAGCTCAGTGGGAGCGGATGGGGTCCTTACACGCCCTCCGTTCCTGTGCACTCGCGCCACGCTTGTAGCACCTGCTCCCTTGAAGGCGCAGGACCTTTCCAGATCAGGGTGATCCCCATACGTTCCGGTCGAATAGGATCCTTTTCTGCCTCTAAGGGGAAAAGTTGCACTGTTCCCTCTACCCCATCTATTAGGATAGGGTTCGCCTCTTTCTGCACTAGTACGATCCCTTTGATTCGGAATGTTTGGGACAGCATCCTATTTAAAAAGGAATTAAGCCCTTCTCGACCCACCGGATCCTTAGAACGGATGGTGATGGTTCCAGGCCTTCCGCCTTCTCCCCAACCCGCCCATCGTGGATCGTAGGGATCGGGTATACCGTGTAAAGCTTCTTCCCTTTTGAAGAGCGTATGGAACTGAATGGGCTTGCCCGCTCGGGTAACGATTTCCGCTCCCGGTTTTGATTTCCGAAGCACTTGGATGATCCGTTGGATGGTTTCTGGATCCCCTCGATCGGCCTTTGTGATGATGAAACGGTCCGAATAGGCCACCTGTTCGTCCAGGGCTTTCACCACGGATCTTAACTTCAAAAACCGCTCACCATCTATCACGCACACCATTCCCTGGTATTCTATTCGTCCATCGAAGCGCTTTTCCGCTTCTCCCACCAGTTCCCTGAGAGTAGCAGGTTTTGCAAGTCCCGAAGTTTCCACCAGGATGGTAGTTACATTTAAATCGAGAAGGGATCCAATCGTAGAAAGGAAACTCCCCGATAAACAGGAACAGAAAATCTGTCCCCCCAACAGTTCTCGGATATTCTCCACCCCGGTATTTCGAAGTAAAGCCTCATCAACGCTCAAGTCTCCCCACTCGTTCACGATCACTCCAACCCTTTCGTGTCGGATTTGGCACAATAGATCGTGCAACACGGTGGTCTTACCGGAACCAAGAAATCCCGTAAACACAGACAGCTGAGCCCGGGTGTAAGTGGGTTCCCTTTTTTCCCTCCCCTTCTCCATCCCTGCTTCCTCTCTTTACTTCAATCGTTAACTTTTCAGTTTGCTCCGGATCTTTTCCACCAGTTCCTCCACGGCGGGAATAATGGAAGAGTACACCAATTCCCCATTGATAAAGAGGCTGGGTAGTTGTTTCACCCCCATCGCCCTACAGCGGGCCACGTTTTCCCGGATGGTGTACTTGTACTCCACTAGATCTACCTTGCCTTGGAACCGTTTCACTGCCTCTTTCGCTGCCTCTAACATGTACCCGCACGCGGCGCAGGTAGCACTGTCCAGGGTAAATACTTCTACCAACGGTTTCGACAGATGGGAATAGTCCGGGAGTTTGCCTTCAAACTTCAGATCCGGTGCCTTGTAGTGAGCCACCATCTCCCTCGCCTTCTCGGGATGCCTCACCGCCTGTGCCACAGCCACACAGTTCTCAATGGGAGTATCGTAGGGCATATCACATCCGGGGGACACGATCCAGGATCCCGGCGTAAGAGAATCCATCAGATCCAGAACCGCTTTCATGTTGTCCTCTTGCGTACCGAGAAGCATGACCGTGGTTAAAGGCAGGTTCCCTCCGATCACGATCCCGTACCGATCGGTAATCTCTTTGGCATGGGGAAGATGCACATTCTCGTCTACCGAGATGCAATCCGGCTTTGTTAAACACATGGGTTCGATATTGGCCGTAGCGTTCCCGCACACAAAGAAGGAACTAAAGACCCCTAACCGTTTAACGTGGGAAAATAGGTCTGAAAACGGGGCTTCCATGAACTCCTTGAAATGGTCCGGGGAGATCTGGCTGATCATGGGGTCCACGACCGCGATTACGTCCATACCCGCTTCCGCGTAATACTCGGCCATGGTACGGGCAACCGTGTTGGCGTAGTCCAATAGCCCATGCACGTAGGAAGGGTGATCCAGCATGTCCATGAAGATCTCTGTACCCCGGAGGTGGGCAGCTAAGGTAAAGGGACCCGTGATTAAACCGTAAAGAGCGGTGTGTGTGCCCACGGCCGCCTTCATCGTCCGCATCGCTTGGAGAGCAACGGGGATTCTCCCCTCCTCTCTTCGAGGGATACGGGTGGGTAATTCGACCGAGTGGGCAAGAGGATGGCTTGCTACGGAAGGGGGTGCATCCTCTGCCCAACGCAACTCGCATCCTAGCACTTCGGCCTCGATCTGTAGGTCGAACAGTACCGGTTGGCCGTCCACCTGATAGAGGGTATTCACCTTTTTCAACCCTTCCACAAGGAGATCCGCATCCCGCAGGATCCGGTCCGCTTTTACCCCGATCAGTTTGCCCGCATGTACCCCCGCAAAAGGCACCCAGGGTGGCCGGGGGGTACTCTTGTGAGCGAATACAGCTTCGATCAATTCTTTTCCTGTCATACTATAATGATTGTACGAAACCGCAAAGGAGGATTTCTTGTACTAGAACGGAGAAAAATGGTGAAAATCTATCACCTTACAGGGTGTGACTGAGGTACGTTCGCGCCCCCATACGGCTGGAATTATCCACTCCGACATTGGACCATCGATCGTAGATATGTAGTTCCGCTCCAATCCGGAAGTCCTTCTTGAGGGAATGTTCCAATGAAAAAGAAAAGATACCCACTGTATTGTGAGAGTCCGCTCCTCTAACCGTATAGAACCAGTATTTATAGTAGAATATGGAAGAGGAAAACTCATCGAATACAAAGTTCACCCCCAATTTAGCCGCTGCGCCGGATCCAAAAATGTACTCCCCTCCCTCAGTACTCATCGTATATTGAGAATCCAAAGCTCCTAGAATGATTCCATAGAGATGGAACTGGAGTTCGAAGAGATCCATCTGCTTCATGGGTCGCATCTCTGTTCCAAGTCCTATTCCATTGGAAGCAAACTTGTACACGAAGTTCTGCAGATAATCGAAATGCTGATAGATCCCCAGGACTCCCCTCCCACCATTGGGAAAGTAGATCTTTCGGCCATAGAGGATACCACTGGCAAAAATTTCCCATCCAGGATTCGTGTAATCCAAATCCCACGCGGAAGAAATCCTGAACGCATCGAAGGGGAGGTAACGCTCCCGTTCATCAAAGGGATCCCCATAGATCAAGAGAAATCCTAAAAACGGGTGCGGGGTGCGAAGGAACAAGGGGTACGCATCCCCTGTACGGTTTATGCCCGAATAGATCGTGAGGGTGAGATCTTCCTTGGGGGAAGGATTCCGTTGCAGCACCTCTTCCCCATACACCAATCGATTCACCGCTAGTACGGGATTCAGGATAGCAGCGGCAATCTCGCGAGCAAAACGCTTGTATCCCTTCGCATCACTATTCAGAAACGAAAGGGACAGACGGTACGTAACCTCTCCCATGGCCGTACCGGCGAGAGGGGTAGTGATGAAATCATTCATGGAAGGATAGTCTCGCTCCATGAAAAGCTCCCACATGAGACTCCCGTACACGGTAAAGGGAAAGGATTCCCAGAAATCGAATCCATTCAACCGTGCCGCATTGTAGTAGATGGATCCATGGTAGGGATGCAAAATTTGGTTCGTAAAGAACCACGCGCCATCCCAGACAAAGCCATGTTCTAAGTTCTTCTGCCACGTCTCTGGACTGATGCGTGCCCAGGAAGCCTGTAGAACCGCATAATCGTAGAACCAGACCAGGATGTTCGAAGCAGTGGTCTGAATAAGGGCCCTATCCAAGTATGCTTCATGGAGCTCCGACGTTTCCGCTTCTGCAAAGGAAGGGGAAGAACAGAGTAGGAGTAGATAAATAATAATGGAGTACCTAGAGATTGAGAAACGCATGGGTAGGTAAATTATCTCATTTTCGATGATTTATCCAGAGACGAACATATCCCTTATTGCCAGTACCGAACAACGGCGAAATCGACCGCTGAATCAGAAACTGCGACCCCGGCGACAACGATCTTTCCCTCTGTTTGGCGAGCGATCGCTCGAGCTTGGGAAGAGGTACCGATGGCTGTCGTTACCTTTCCACCCAAGCCAAAGGTTTCATCCAAGGATCTCGAAAAAAGAACCTTTAGGGTAAAAGCCTGGTTAGCATCGGGTGTGATCCCATTACGAGCAGTAAGCTGTAAGGGATAGTTACCTCTTGTTCCAAAGAAGGGTGTGCCGCTGAAAAGCTTTGTCGAGGGATTGAAGGATACACCGAACGGTAGATCTCCGGTGCACGTAACCTATGGCGAAGGCGCCCCGGTCACCGCAACCTGAAATGCCCCCGCTTTCCCTTCGAAAAAGCAGGCTTTGTTTTCGCTAGTAATCGAGGGAGAAGTGCCAGTCAAGGGTTCGTCTTCTTCAGAGGCTGTGTCCGCCAATTTTAGGGGGTAAGAACTTAATAGCAGAGTATAAAAAAGGCCAGAATCAGATATCCTTTACGTTTCTTTGAATCCTCCGGAAGTATCATACCGTACCTCCTTTACTAGGCTCTAGTGCTCCTCCTTTTGGTGCCAAATAGTGTTCTTCATGTTTTCAATTTTAATTTCATGCAGGACAACAATTCCAGAGGTCTAACACTGATATACTAGAAACGGTATTACAACTCAAACCTTCCCCCTTGTACCTGCTCCCGCGTCTGTATGGCCAGTTCGATCAGTTCATCCGCGATCCGTTCTTGGATTGAATCAAAGGCAAGGGAGAGTTTCCGGCACCGGGGCGTCGCGTAGGTTCCCTCTTTCCAGAGGAGGCGCTTGAAGAAGAGGATCGAAAGGTCCAAGTGCTGGTTGGAAAAGGCAAGGATGGGAAGGATTCGATGGAACAGATCGGTCGCCCCCTTTCGGTCTCCCGACGCATAACGACGATAAATTTCGCAGTAGACCTCGTGCATCCCCGTGGGCATGAAGGCGTGCACTTGCCGGTCCAACCCTTCGATCATCTGAGTAACCGCCCACCCCCCTGAAACGTGGAGTTTCCCTCCCGTGGCTTGAAGGACCGCCGTGTACTTGGGCCCCGCGGGAATCGTTTCTACCTTGAGTGCTTGGAACTCCTCCACTTCTTCGAAGAGCCTCTGGATCAAGGGTATGGGTAGCCCTGGCCCCGAGGGGTCCCAATCCTGCAGCATGAGGAAGGGGGGCTTCAGGGAGGCGATTTCCCGCACCTGCTCCGCGTACTCTTTATCCGTGGTGTAGGGTATCCACACGAGGACCCCATCGCACCCCATCCGGACCAACGCCTCCGCGGCCCGTAGCCTTTCTTTAGGTTCCGACGCGGTGGCCCCTCCGATTATATAGGGGCGGGAGCCAGCCTTCCGATTCGCTCCTAATCCTGCGCTTGATGCGGGAGAGGGGCAGTCCTTCGATCGATCAATCACGGTCCGGACCAGAGCTATCCGCTCATCGAAGGAGAGCTGTCCTACCTCGCCTGCCAGGGCGGGGACAAGGAACCCCGCAACGCCCGCTTCCAGGGCTCGGACCACGTTCCTCTGTAGCGAATCCAGGTCTAGGCGGTCGTCTTCAGTGAATGGGGTATTCAGGACCGTCACGATACCCCGAAGGGTATGGGTCAACGGCCCTTTGGATAATTGAGTTCTGCCTGTCATTCCACTAGTTGCCCTCCCCCCCGTTCTCTGAGGCTTCAATCGAATACATGAACATATTCTTGTCCAAGAAAAATCTATTTCTCATTCAACTCTTCCGCCTCCTTGGCAACGTGAGCCGGTGCCAGAGGTCCACAAGCAATCGTTTTCGCTCCCGGTCTTCCACGGGAGGAGCCACGAGAATCACCTTGGCGTTACTCCGAAGAGCGAGATCCGCGATCCGCTCCAGGTACTCCTCCAGCGTCTCGGAAGGCAGGGGATCTATATGCCCGAAGTACACGGTACCCGTTGAGCCGCAGAGGCGGAACACCTCTCCCAAGTCGTACAGCTCGGGGTTACCCAGGTTCAACGTGGAGATGAGGGACTCCTCGCAAGCCATCTTAAGGAACCTTTCGTGGCGGCCGCAGAAGTGGAGGAATCCCCGGCCAAAGGGCTTTAAGGCTTCCCGGATGTAGGGTAGGCAGAACTCGCGGATCATGTCCTCCGAAATGAGGGAACAGGAATCCTCCGAGATCCGAGCGCCCGTGTGGGGAAACCAGACCCCGCTGATCATCCCATGGGCGTGGAACATGGAGGCATCCTTTTCCCCAAGGAAAGACTTAAATAAACGGGTCCCCGACAGGTAGAGTTTCAAGCTCTGTTCCTGCGCTTGATGCGCGATCTCGGGGGTATCTATTAGGGCGGTAAACACTTCCGTTCCCACGATGATATGGGTCAGATCGAACACTCCCTGGTTGTCCGGAACATAGGGAAGGATAGACGAAGGAAGGTGTCCCTCTTTTTTCGCGTTCAGGAATAACTGGTAACACCGGACCGCGTGACCGATCTCCCCCACTCCCTCTCGGATCCCCCGTTCCACATCCGGTAGCGAACCGTACGATTCCAGGCTAAGGTGATCGATCATCCAGGGATGGGTCTCTTTCCGTACCTCGATCCGTAACCCCAATGAGCTGGGAAATAGGGTGGTTCCCAGATCGGCTCGGAAAGCGGGGATCCCGTCATCAATTCCCTCCAAGGCGGGCTCCACCGCGGCAAGAACCTCCTCCAAAAGTTTAGCTGGATCTCTATGCTGTTCTTCCAAATCATGGAGGAGGTAGTTCTTGCCCTTGGCTAGGTGAGGTTTGGCGAAAAGGATGGGATACGGCCCCTCCCCCTTCCAGAAATCTTCGAAGAAGCGGAACTTGGTTCGGAGGAATTCGTCTTGAGAGGGGAAGGACTTTCCACTCATAGGTTCCTACTGTACAGCGCCCCTACCGTTTTGCCAACGGTGGGATTCAGAGCGATAGTCCCGAGTACTTTATTCTAGTGTGGCGCGTCGGCACTTCAACGCGCCCCTATGGCCGTGATTTCCGGTAGTCTTACCCGATGTTTATCTCTTCGAACTCTCCCGTCTTGCGGTTTTTTCGCACGTTGTCCCAGGTAAAATAGCGGCCATTCATGGCGATGTACACGCCGGGCGGGAGTACCTGCACGAAGGCGAGGGCGCTACCCAAATTGAAGAGTCCATCCGAACTTCCGAACTTATAAGGCACCATCGCGCCCGTGAGCACGATGGTTTTATCGATAATTGCTTTCCCAAGAGCTTGGGCGGTAATTTCCATCGTGTCCGTTCCATGGGTAATGAGAATCCGACCTTCCTTCGCGGCCCGGCACTGTTCCACGATCAGTTGGCGGTCTGCCTCAGTCATGTCTAAACTATCCACCAGCATGAGGGTACGGATCTCCACGGGCACCCGGTTCCTTCCTAGGCGGAGCATCTCCGGCAGATGGGTATCCGTAAAGTACAGCCGCCCTTCGATTTCATTGTAGTCTTTATCAAAGGTTCCACCGGTAACGAAAATTCGAATCCGTTCCATCATAGAACAAAGAGTATATCACTCACTTCCCGGCGTGGTACTCCTGTAAGGCTTTTACCTGGTAATTCCCATTCTTCCGGGCGGCGATTCCCACGGCCGCGGCAAGGGCTGCCGCGGGGGTTGTAATGTAGGGGATCCTATACTTTATCGCGTTTTTCCGAATGAAGGAGTCGTCTGTTTCGCTCTGCTTTCCCGCAGGGGTATTGATGATGAGCGCAACACTTCCGTTCTTAATGGCGTCTACAATGTTAGGTCGAGCTTCGAACACCTTGGTAATGAGTTTTGTCGGTATCCCATGTTTTTGGAGAAATGCAGCCGTCCCTTCGGTAGCCAGGATGGTAAACCCCAACTGATGGAACCTACGTGCGGGTTCCACGATCGCTTTTTTATCCCGATCTGCCACTGTGATGAGGATATTCCCCTCGATAGGTAAAGGAGATTGCGCTGCTTCTTGGGATTTATAGAAGGCTAAACCAAAGGATTCAGCCAAGCCCAGGACTTCCCCTGTTGAACGCATCTCGGGTCCCAGAACAGGATCCACTTCGGGAAACATGTTGAAAGGAAACACCGCTTCCTTTACCCCAAAGTGGGGAATCGCTTTCTTTGTGAGACGGAAATCGGATAACTTCCGATTCCCTAACATAATATGGGTAGCGATCTTAGCCATGGGAATGTTACAGACCTTCGATACCAGGGGAACTGTCCGGGAAGCCCGGGGATTAGCTTCTAGTATGTACACCCGATCCTCACAGATGGCGTACTGTATGTTCATCAATCCAACCACCTTCAGCTCCAGTGCGATCCGGCGAGTGTAGTCCTCGATGGTCTTCAAATGCTTGGGAGGGATGTTAACGGGAGGAATCACGCAGGCGGAGTCTCCCGAATGGACTCCCGCGTACTCGATGTGCTCCATGATGGCTGGAACAAAGGCGTCCGTTCCATCCGCAATGGCATCCGCTTCGGTTTCGATCGCATCTTCCAGAAACTTGTCGATCAGGATGGGCCTTTCAGGAGAAAGGGCAACCGCCGCCAGTACATACTGTTTCAACATCTCTTCGTCCAGGACGATCTTCATCCCCCGCCCTCCCAATACATAGGAGGGTCGCACCATAAGGGGATACCCGATCCGGGCGGCTATTTCCAGCGCTTCTTCCAACGAACCTGCCATTCCCGACGCGGGTTGCGGAATCTTCAATTTTTCCATCGTCTTGCGGAACCTGTCCCGATCCTCTGCCAGATCGATGGCATCCGTAGAGGTCCCAAGGATCCGTACTCCCGCCTCGGCCAGTTGAGCGGCTATGTTCAGGGGAGTCTGCCCGCCGAACTGCACGATAATCCCTTCGGGTTTCTCCTTCTGATAGATGGCCAGGACATCCTCGACCGTCAGGGGTTCGAAGTACAGTTTATCCGATGTATCGTAATCGGTGGATACGGTTTCAGGGTTACAGTTCACCATGATGGATTCGTACCCCGCATCCCGAATGGCAAAAGCCGCATGCACGCAGCAGTAGTCGAACTCGATTCCCTGACCAATGCGGTTCGGCCCCCCACCAAGTACCAGGACCTTTTTTCTTGAACTTACCGGAACCTGGTCGGTTCCATTGTATGTAGAGTAGTAGTACGCTCCTCGTTCGACTCCGCTGACAGGGACAGTCTCCCATGCTTGCACTAGTCCAAGGGCGACCCTTCGATCCCTTATTTCTTTCTCCTGAACTCCCAGCAGTTGAGCGAGGTACCGATCGGCAAACCCATCCTGCTTGGCCTTTCGAAGGAGATCGTCCGGTAGCTGTTTCCCTTTGTATCGCAGGATTCGCTCTTCCAGTTCCACCAATTCTTTCATCTGTTGTATGAACCAGGGCTTGATGTGGGTCTTTCGATACAGTTCCTCTATGGATGCTCCCTTCCGCAGAGCTTCGTACATGATAAACTGTCGCTCGCTGGAAGGTTGGTTTAACAAGTTCATCAGTTCTTCCAGGGATTTTTTATGGAAATCCTTAGCGAATCCCAGTCCATACCGGCCCATCTCGAGGGAGCGGATTGCTTTCTGTAACGCTTCCTTGTAGGTCTTCCCGATGCTCATCACCTCCCCGACCGCTTTCATCTGGGTGCCGAGCTTATCTTCCAACCCCTCGAACTTTTCGAAAGCCCATTTCGCGAATTTCACCACCACGTAATCTCCCGAAGGAGTGTACTTTTCCAGGGTTCCCTCCCTCCAGTAGGGCAGTTCATCCAGCGTGATACCAACAGCCAAGAGAGCAGACACATAAGCAATAGGGAACCCCGTAGCTTTGGACGCGAGAGCGGAAGATCGGGAGGTGCGGGGATTGATCTCGATCACCACCACTCGGTCCGTTTTCGGGTCATGGGCGAACTGGATGTTCGTTCCCCCGATCACCCCAATGGATTCCACGATCCGGTAGGAATACTCCTGAAGTTTGCGCTGCAATTCGGATGCAATGGTCAGCATGGGGGCTACGCAGAAGGAATCCCCCGTATGGACACCCATGGCATCCACGTTCTCAATGAAACACACAGTGATCATCTGCCCCTTGGAATCCCGAACCACCTCTAGTTCCAGTTCCTCCCATCCTAAAACCGATTCCTCTACCAGTACTTGGTGGACAATACTGGCGGCTAGGCCCCGAGAAGCTACTGTCTGAAGCTCTTCCCGATTGTACACTAACCCGCCCCCCGTTCCTCCTAAGGTGTATGCTGGCCGGATGACCACAGGATAGCCCAATTCATCCGCCACCCTCTCCGCGTCCTCCACCGAGTTCACAGCCTCACTGCGAGGCATGTCGATCCCGAGCTTCATCATGGTCTGTTTAAAGGCTACCCGATCCTCGCCTCTTTCGATGGCATCTACATTGACACCGATAACCTTTACTCCGTACTGTTCCAGAACCCCCTTCTTCGCCAGGATCGAGGAAAGGTTCAGCCCCGTCTGTCCCCCAAGGTTGGGTAATAACGCATCGGGGCGCTCCTTCTTGATAATTTCCGTTAGGGCATACTCGTTCAACGGTTCGATGTAGGTGGCATCCGCCATACCCGGGTCGGTCATGATGGTAGCTGGGTTGGAGTTCACCAGCACGATCTTGTATCCGAGAGACCGAAGCGCCTTGCACGCTTGAGTCCCCGAATAGTCGAACTCACAGGCCTGTCCGATTACGATGGGGCCTGAGCCGATGATGAGAACCTTTTGGATGTCAGTTCGTTTTGGCATAGGTGGCGGTATTGTACGATGAGAGCAGGGTGAGGGTCAATTTCTTCCGGTATCCGGTATCTAAACTAATTCTAACCGCCTTTCACCGTAAGAGCCCCATGGATTGCAGGTACAGTACCGCAGTGAGAATTAGGTCCGGTTTACAATTTTCTATAATGATATCCACTGGGGATGCGAGTTGTCCAAGATATTTCCCAATAAGGGCGAAATCCAAATTCCCCTTTCCCGGAGGAACAACTCGAACATGATTCCCATCTAAAACAAAATCCTTCAAGTGGACCACTTGGATTCTATCCCCCCACAGAGAAAAGCATTCCTCAAATATTCTCTCCTGACAATTCGCGTTCTCAGAGGTAATGAGGTTTACGGGATCGAACACAACTGCCAGATGGGGGGATCCAATACTCTTGAGTACGCGATCCATCCTTCGAGCATCGTAGATAATATGATGGGCTACGGCCTCGATGCAGACTGTGGAATCTGTGGTTTGGGCGACCGACACTAACTGGGATACCGTAGAAAGGAAAACCTTAAAAGCTTCCTCGCTCCTGTTAGCCGGATCCGGCCCATAATCGGCTCGAATAGAACCCGTTTCAGTGCCTACCCTCGATGTCCCAAAATGTTTCGCAATTTTTAGGTAGTCTTGGAACAACCGAATACCTTGCTGCCGTATGGGAAGATCCGGATGTGCCATATTGAAGTAACAACCTAAAATAGATATCCGGATTCCTCTGCTCTCAAAAGTTTCCCGAATTTTGAAAGCGATATGTTCGGACAAATGCACCTGTTCCGAATTGCGATAAGTGGGATCGAAGCCTTCTAGCGCTTTCATGGGAGCAAGTTGTATATGGGTAGCCCCTACCTTCGCAATTAAGGAGGCAAGCTCCTCGGACTTACCCCTTCCAAAATCATGGGCGCGTACACCAAAACTCATAAACATACCTCATGTACATTTACGCACTGTACCAGAGATTTCCCGATTGGTATGGGATGAGCCCGAATATAGGTTAGTTCGCCTCCTTCGATATCCTCCAGGTAAAAAGGATCCTCCTTCACCCGAGTTATCTGAAATCCGGAAACATACAAATCCCGCACATGTTTTGCGAACAATCCTGAACCTAAAAGCCGTGGGAAGCCTTCGGCCATCTCCACTTCTCCTGCTGTATCGTGCTCGCTATCCATTTCAACCGACCAGTCTCTAAGACTCACTTCCCTGATCGGATTTTCCGGTAGACCATAGAGAAAAGCTGCTGCAAGTTTGACCTTTCGAGCAGTGATCCCGGCTATATGAATCGACCGTATCGATGGAGTATATGGGGTTACTGGTAAGGCTTCCTTTGTAGATACCACTGGATTCCCCCAAGCCCCACATCCATAGAACATATTGATGGTAAGGGGTGAAAGAACCTCCTCCATGATGCAGTTCGAAACACGGATTGTATCGATTCCCCCTCCCCTCCCCCGTCGTGTTTTCAGTCGGATCCCCCGATCGGTCCCCCTAAAAATGCAATTGGATACCACCACATTCCGTATTCTGCCGGAAGTTTCGCTTCCCAATACGATTCCACCATGTCCCTTTTCCATTACGCAGTTCGTGATTGTAATATCTTCACAACTTTTCCAGAGTTCCTCTGATTCTTCCTCGATACCGGCCTTGAGGGTGATACAATCATCCCCCACGCTGATATGGCAATCAGAAATACGAACGACCCGACAGGAATCCGGATTGATTCCATCCGTATTGGGCGAATCGGGGGGATTTAGTATGGTAACACCACGAATCACTACTCCTTCACAAAATATGGGATGAATTGTCCAACTGGGAGAGTTGCAAACCGTAATGCCTTCTATATAAACGTTGCGGCAGTTCAGAAAAGAAATACAACGGGGACGAGGATATTCTAATTCCTGATTCTTGAACGCTTGCCAGAACACTTCACCCTGTCCATCGATCGTACCTCTTCCAACGATCGATACATTCTCCAGTGCATCACCCCCGATAAGGGGGGCAAAGGTTTCTCTCGTTTTTCCTTCCCACCGTGAAAGGATCACAGGGTAATCTGCGAGGGATCTGCTTCCCAAGAGGACTGCGCCCGATTCTAAAAACAGGGTAACGTTACTCTTTAAGGTAACGGCTCCGGTTCGGTAGGTCCCTGCAGGGAACAGCACCGTCCCTCCACCCAATTCGCTGACCTTATCGATCGCACGTTGGATTGAAGCGGTATTGTTCGTTGTCCCATTTCCTCGAGCGCCGAACTGTTGCACGTTTAAGTACAAGCCATACATGGAACTCTACCTTCCATCTCTGACGCTGCGAGCAAAAAAGCGCCAACCCCTTTCGGATCATCCACAACCCGTGGCTCCCCAATATAGTAATTGTAAGAACCATCTCGGTATGGATTCCCACCCAACCCAGCTACTTTACAGATATCCCGGACATGTACCTTCCCTTCGTTGTCTATGGTTATTTTTTCCTTAATTAACCCCTTGTACGCTTTTTCTACGTAGGAAATGATGGAACTGGAAAGATAACCTTTTCGAATCCCCTTCGCCAATGCATACGTAAACATCGCTGAGGCAGAAGATTCTCGATAGTTCCCTTCCCGTCCCTGCTGATCCAGAATTTGATACCACAACCCTGTTTCCTGGTCCTGAAACGCTAAGATTGCCTCTGAGGTTCGATTCAGGATGGCTATTAAAGCAGTTCTATCTTTATAGTTTTCTGGAAGTAGTTCCAGTACATCCACAAGGGCCATCATGTACCATCCCATTGCCCGGGCCCAGAAATGAGGAGAACATCCTGTTTTCGGATTTGACCAAAGCTGAGTTTTGCTTTCATCCCACCCATGGTAAAGGAGCCCGATACGCTCGTCCCTGCATTTCTCGTTCACCAACTCGAATTCGAACTTAACTAGATCAAATAGGAAAGGCTCGCTAAATACCTTACCGTATCGAACCAGAAAAGGCCCACGCATATACAACCCATCTAGCCATATCTGATGAGGGTAAATTTTCTTGTGCCAGAAGCCTCCCGACTTCGTACGGGGATGGGTATCGAATTGCTTCCGCAGAGTATGAAGGGCGACCTCATACCGACTGTCCTTTGTCCGTTCATACAGATCGAATAATACCCTTCCAGGTTGTACCTGGTCACTGTTGTACTCCTTCAAATCGTATCCTCGAATCTTGCCATCCGAACCGATCAGGTGTTCCATCACTCTCCTCGTAAAATCGAACCCTTCATTGGAGTTCGTTACAGAATCCGCTTCTAACAAAGCAAGCAACAAAAACCCAGTTTCATAATGCCACGGAAGCTTTTCTGGTAGATAAGTAGAAAGGATAGTTTTAGCACACCTTTCAAATAGAGGTATCGTATGCTGCATGGTCGTATCACTTCCTAATGGAGAGCCGGTTTCTCCCCAAGAATCTTTACAGAAACCGGCTCAAACTTAACGGTTCGACGAATTATTTCAGGAACCCTGCCTCTTTTAATTGTTTGGTTGCATTTTCTTCGAGTTTTCGAGCCCCTAGACCATCCAATCCTTCAACGAACTTTTGGAAATTCTCAGGAGTAAGGGGTTGGATTCCCACGAGGAATTTCGCAATGTTTTCATTGTAGTATCGAGTGAAATCTGCCAAATTAACTCCTTCAGGCTTTATGAGGGATACAATCGTAGCTTCTGTCCAGGGATGGGTCTGGAACACACTCCAGTACATCTTTATGGGATCCATCGTACGACCTTTGATCGTCTTGTACGCTGGATACCGGGCGGAAAGCTCACTGGCAGAATTATCATACGCCAAGTTCCTAAGCTGGGTTATCGGTTGCATTTCTTTGGCTGTCCATTGTTTTTCCTTGGGGATACCTTCGACGGTAACCGATCCATCGGGAAGTTTCTTATAGTTTACACCTTCCTCTCCATAGGCGATAAAGTAGTATCCACCCTCTGGACTCTTGTCTGCAAACCAATCTAGCATTTTTGCAATGTACGGCCCTTTCCCTGCCTGACCTGCTTTTGCAGATATTGCATGAATCCGTATGTCCTTAATGATATTACCAACCGACCGTTTTCCTGTAGGCCCTTTGGGAGGCAGTATGGGCAACCATTCACCATCAGGAAAGTTCTTATCAAAATCTTTATAGTTCGCCATCGTTGCCAGAGCGGCAAAATCCTCTCTCATCATACCAAACTTTCCCTGTTTCCAGCGCGCGCGGAACTCATCTTTCTTGACCGTAGGCCAATCTGGATCTATCACATGGGCATCAACCATCTTCTTGATGAAGGATAACGCCTGGTAGAATTCTGGTTTCCGGACAGCCATAGTGAGTTCGTTGGGATTGGAAACATCCCACAGGCCAGAAATGCCAAAAGCTCCAAAGATCGGATCGAACCGATACCCCAATCCAGCCTCGTGGAGTTGCCGTTGATCAATGTAAGCTCCGAATCCATACGTGTCGTTCTTTCCATTCCCATCCGGATCCTTTTCCGTAAAGGCGAGGGCAACATTGAAGAACTCGTCTATCGTATCTGGAGCTTTCAACCCAAGTTTATCGAGCCAATCTTTCCGAATTACTAACCCTTCTCGTTGAGGAATGGCACCCTGCTCTGGAAAAGCATACATCTTTCCATTGACCGTAACCATCATCTTGCGTACGGAATCGTTATAGTACTCTTTTCGATGAGGCATGAGGGGTATGAGGTCATCTACGGGTGCCAGCAAGCCCGCCCTAGCGATTTTATAGAAGGTATCCGGATTTACCATGAAGAAATCAGGCAGGTTGTTTGCAGCAGCCGCGGTGTTTATCTTGGTATCTGAATCCGTAAAGTTGGAAGGCAACCAGGATAGCTTCAAGTCGATTCCCAATTTTTCTTTCATGATCTTGAACCCAACCCAGTCGTCCGAGGGACCCGCCGATTCACTCACGGCTTTTGTGAGCCAGGCTTCTATCTGCACGGGACCCGCAGGTTTCTTGGGAGCCGTAGTGGTTTCTTTACTGCCCCCCGCGTTGAGGGAAACGATAATCGTTAGGCAAAGGACAATTACCAGAAACCCTCTAAACCATCGTTTCGTATTCATCTGTACCCTCCTATGAATATTTTTTTGGCATTCGATGCCATGGTTACCCTTTGATACTTCCGATCAATGTGCCTTTGGTAAAATATTTCTGAATCCAGGGATACGCCAGGATCAACGGTAACGCGGCAATCAGGACGCTAGCTGCTTTCAGCGATTCTACCGAAGCAGTAGAGAAGGCGTTGTAATCCACGTATTCATTGATGTCAGATGCAATCAGAATGCTCCGCAACAGAACCGGAATTGGTTGCAGGCTAGGTTTGTTCAAATACAATAACGGAGAGAAAAAGTCGTTCCAGAAATGTACCCCGTAGAACAATCCAATGGTGAGAAGAATCGGCTTGGATAGGGGGAGGATGATTCTTAATAGAATAGTGAGTTCCTTTGCTCCATCAATTCGCGCGGATTCTTTAAGATCTTTTGGTAGACTTTCGAAGAAACTCTTCATGACCAAAGTGTTGTATACGCTGATGGCGCCGGGAAGAAATACGGCAGGCAACTTGTCGATCAACCCTAAGTTGGTAATCAGGATGTAGTTCGGTATCAAACCAGGATTGAACCAGAAAGGAATCAACACCAGGATATAGAGGAAACGTCTACCAGGTAATTCACGCATCGAAAGTACATAAGCCAGGGGAACTGTCAAGAAAAGACTGAAGCCCACACCTCCGACGAGGATTCGGATACTATTGTAGGCTGCCACCAGGAAGGACGAATGGGTGAGAAACTGTT
>CAKZQO010000094.1 GCA_937140905.1 uncultured Spirochaeta sp. | reverse complement strand
GACTGCCTTTGATGTGGCTAAAGGGGCTGTGTTGGGGCGATCGTTTTCAGTGAGTATCATCCCTTCCGAACCAAGGATCTCTACCCTCTGGTCGTATCCGAAGACCGCTTTGCGGCAGTTATCGATGGAACCGATGGTACCATCGCTGAATTTAAGAGTAACGAGGGCGGTATCCACATCTCCAGCTTTTCCGATTTCCGGATCCACCATCACCCCAGCGAGGGTATACACTTCTTCCACCTCTTTTCCGGTGAGGAATCGAGCCATGTCGAAGTCATGGATCATCATATCGAGGAACAATCCCCCAGAAACCTTCACGTACTCGATCGGTGGAGGTGCAGGATCCCGACTAATGATGCGGAGGGAGTACAGTTTTCCCAACTTCCCCTCCTCCACTGCTTGTCGGACTCTCTTGAAGTTATGATCGAACCTCCGGTTGAAGCCGATCTGTAGCTTTACTTTAGCCTTTTCCACCTTACTGAGGGCCCTGTCGATCCGGTCTAGATCGAAATCGATTGGTTTCTCACAGAAGATGTGCTTTCCCGCTTCTGCCGCCTGTTCGATCAATACCGAATGCGTATCGGTACTCGAGCAAATCAGCACAGCATCGATCGATCGATCTTCCAGAATTCTCCGAGGATCCTCGTACGCACGAGGAATTCCAAGGGAGGCGGCACAATCCTCCGCTGCCTTTTTCACCACATCGGATACCGCCACTACTTCCGCTTCCGGAATCCTTCGCACAATGTTTTGAGCATGGAGCCGACCAATGCGGCCGGCTCCGATCACACCAATTCTAACTTTTCTACCCATAGGAATCTCCTACAGCTTGTGGAAGGGCCCCACATGGGGCAACTCATAGACACTTTTCCATCCTGGGCTGAAAGGTTCCTTCAAAAAAGGCTCTAACTCCTTTGGATCCCGGAGGGTTACCTTGTCCACCGGGGGTACCGTGCCCGCAGGGAACACTTCCAGGATCTGTTCCACCAGGAGGGTTAGGTATTTCAAAATTGCCACGATCGGCCGCTTCGCTTTTTCTGGTTTGGACAAACTCGGTTTCCCTACTACCCCCTGCGGGGTTGCGAACCGTTCGATGGCAAAATGCCCTTCCCCTTCGCTCCACCTATGCGGCCGTCGGAAGGGTTCCACGGACGTGTCGAAGTGTCCTTCGGGTAGGAACTGGATTCCTTCCGCGTCCTCTACCACGCTCATGTCAATCATCTCTTTGAATAGAAGCAGAGCTACCGATGTCTCACTCTCATCCGCGTGGATGAAGTTAGTCTCTAAGTTGTTCGGTCGATTCACGGGGAAGAAGAACTCCCGTACCGCTCTATGCCAATCGAGGGCCTGGAAGATTCCGGGCAACTGGAACCGTTTCATAAACTCTTGGACTGCTGACTCCAGCATCCAGAGGTGTCCATGGTTGTTCACCATGATAATCTTCCGATACCCGTCGTTCCATAAGCCAAGCATCGTGTAAATGAGGGTCTCTTCCACCACTTCCTTCGGCATGATGATGGTGCCCGGCATTCCCATGTGATGGTAGGGGTGACCTCCATAGTTTAGAGGGGGAAAGGCAAGGTTTACTTCGTACCCCTTCTTTGCGGTGTATCTCCGCACTCCTTCCAGGATCTGGGTCACCATAAAGGTGTCCAGACCGGAGTTGGCATGCATTCCATGGTTTTCCGTGCACCCAATGGGAACGAACACGATGTCGTTCTTCTTTCGTTTTTCGATGCACTTCACCCGAGGAGTGTTCTGGATGTAACAACCCGCCTTCCCCAATTCGGAGGGAGAAGGAATCTCGTACTCAGCCAGCACCTTGTCCAGTTCCTTCTCCGTCATGTCCCAGACTTGTTTCTTTAATCTCCCAACGGAATTATCCTCGAACACGATAGCGGGATGTTCTGTGGTGATCCATTTTTTTTCTGCCATTTGATTCTCCTTCAGTTTTCTTTCTTACATGATGCAGGTGATTTTCGTTTCCTTGCGGTCGGTTTGGAGTTTAATAATATGCTCTGGAACCTGCTCCAAGGTGATTTCCTTCGTAATCATGGGAGTCATATCCATGCCGGAAGCCATGCACTCAATCACTCGCGGGAAGTTCCCATGCCCAGAATGTCCTTGAGACCCTACGATCCGGGCACGGCGAACCTGGAACACTTCACCCGTTACAGGAATTTTCGCATCTGCTCGAGCTACAATTACTACGGTAGCATTCAATGCCCGGCCATACCAGATCGCTTCCTCGATTTCCGGCCATACCACAGTGGGTAAACCTGTGG
>CAKZQO010000093.1 GCA_937140905.1 uncultured Spirochaeta sp. | reverse complement strand
CTCCTCCCCTTCAGGTCTTTCATCTCTGGGTGACGCTCGTTGGCATCGATGGGTAAGAAGTTCTGCAAGGTCCCATCCGGGTTGATCACCGCGATGAGATCTTCCCTGTGATTATAGATCTTGATCCCCTGAGCCCAGGTTCCATAGCCGATTACTTTGTCCCCTTTGTACAGCGGCACGAACACATAGGCGCCGTCCGAACGATCCGCCACGATCATGTTCTTGTCTGCTCGATCAGCCCCGCTTAAGGCCATCAGTTCCTTCACGTAATCTGCAGGCGTGCGGGCTTTTTGTTGTTGAGCAAACCCTGCGCTAGCAATCAGTACGGCCAGAATGATAAGGAAGGCTTTCTTCATACTAGTTCTCCTTATATAAAGAATTTTTTATTTATTGTATCGAGAATATAAATCCTTGACAAGAGGTTGCGTTGCTTCATTCAAAGGATAGAGTTGTATCTAAATAACCCGTTGTTAGAGATCCATCGGAAAGGTAGGATAGGGTTATGGACGGGAACTTGGAGAAACGGATTCGGCGACACATCCTTTCGAAAACCTACCGGTTTTTAGGAGTGGTGCAACCAGCTTTTCGGGAAACCGCTAAGAAAGAAATGCAAGAGCAAGGATTCAACGTGGTTGGGGAGGTGGAGGGAGGGATAGAATTTGAAGGTAGTTTGCAGGAGGGATGGAGGGCCAATTTGGTCCTGCGAACCATTTCCCGAGTGTACTGCAGAATCGCTTCCTTTCGTGCGGGAGCGCGGGAGGAATTGTACCGAAAAGCGAGAGGGATTTCCTGGGAACTATGGATCGATCCCACGGTTCCGGTACGGATAGAAGCCTCGGCCCATGCTTCCAGAATCCATCACGAAGGGGTAATGAGGGATACCCTTATGGAAGCCATTCAGGATCGTTGGGTGGATAAAGCGGTGGGGGTTCCTACTCCGTTCGAGGGAGATGTTGATCAAGCTCGGGAGGATCCCACCCAACGGATACTGGTGCATTCGGAAGGGTACCGATGCACCATCAGCTTGGACATGAGTGGGGAAGGTCTATACCGACGGGGGTATCGATCCATACCTGGAGAGGCTCCCATCCGGGAGGATATTGCCGCTGCCCTGCTTTTTGAATTGGGATGGAAAGGAAGGGGGATACTCTGCGATCCCATGACTGGATCCGGTACATTTTCCATCGAAGCAGCCCAAATAGGTTTACGGATCCCCCCGGGATGGAATCGGTGGTTTCAATTCCAACATTGGCCTTCTTTTCGAAACCCCCGATGGACCTTCGTCAAGAAGCAGGTAGTATCCAACGATTCCACGATGTTTCAGAATACCGAGGGGCTTTATAAAAACCGACTCGGAATCGAGAAACCTTTCTGTTTTGCATCGGATTGGGAAACGAGCGCAGTGGAGGCAGCTAGGGCGAATAGCAGAAATGCGGGTGTGGAAACGTGTATACTATTCGAGCAGAAAGACTTCTTTACACTGAATGGGGAATACATCGTGTCCCGAATTAAAAATCCGGGTGAACGATACCTTGTTCTGAATCCACCCTATGGAAAACGGCTAGAGGCGGATCGGAAGTACCCTATCCGATTATGGGAACACATCCGTAAGAGTTTCCCCCGTTGGAAGATTCTTCTTCTCCTCCCTGTTTCTTTCGATCTATCCTCTCGATCCATGGAGGAAGGCAGAAGGATCCTTTTTAGGCATGGGGGACTACGTATTCAGGCTCTTCTGTTTAAGACCGACTAGAGAACGAATCAAAAAAGGATCCTATTGGGGATTTCCCCGATGTTCGCCTCTACCCTTTCGATCCTGAGCTTCGTTCACCTTCAGTTGTCTACCATCTACTTCCTTTCCATCCAGGGCTTTGATGGCAGCTTCGGCCCCTTCGGGAGTGGCCATTTCCACAAAGGCAAAGCCCCGAAACTTTCCCGTCTCCCGATCCGAGATCATTCGGGCAGAAAGGACTTCCCCATAGGGGGAGAACAGGTTGATCAACCGTTCCTGGGTGGTCCGGTAGTTCAAATTTCCCACATACAGCCTGGTTTTCATCCGAAACTACATCCTCTTTTCATAAGGTCTAGAAAAACTATATCAGCACTTATTTGAACCTGTCAAATAAAAATAGATCCATTGCCCTGAAGCCTCACCTTGAGGTACATTGAGCCATGGATTTGTTTACATCGAAGGAACAGTATTTCCAGTACCTTGAGCAGATCGCTCAGGTTCCCGAAGGGTTTCGGATTGCTACCCTAGGGATTCGGTTCTACCCAGAGGAAAGACCCGTGTCTTCCCCGCTGCCCATGAATCTAGTCCTTATCCAAGGGGAACAACCAATGGAAGCCTTTGGAGGGCTATTCACCCGGAACAAATTCCCAGGCGCTCCTGTCATTATTGGAAAGAAGCGAATGGGGCAACCGCGAATCCGGGGGGTGCTGATCAACAACAAAGTCTCAAACGTAGGAGCTCCCAATGGGGTAGAGGATGCGGAAGAAATTCTTGCGGCTCTTGCTAACCATGCGGGAGGGGGTGCGGAAGAGTATATGCCAGCTTCCACGGGTATCATTGGCTGGCGGCTGCCTAAGGGGGAAATCATCAAAGCGCTGCCCGCACTGGTGCAACGGCTGGGAACCGCCAATTGTTCCGACGCGGCCAAAGCGATCATGACAACCGACGCATACCCCAAAGTGGCTCGCCGGCAGCTAGGGCGGGGGAGTCTAGTGGGGTTTGCCAAGGGTGCGGGAATGATCGAACCGAATCTAGCTACCATGCTGGTATTTCTCCTGACGGATGTTCTCCTCGATCGAAAAATATTACGGGAAACCCTCCGGAAGGTAGCCGAGGAAACTTTCAACTGTATTTCGGTGGATGGCGATCAGAGTACCAGTGATACCGTCCTTTGTTTGAGTTCTGGGATGCGAGATACAGTTACCCCTAGGGAATGGGAAGAGGCTCTTTCTGGAGTCTGCGGGGAATTGGCCGAACAGATCGTACGAAACGGGGAAGGAACTTCTCACGTGATTCGTGTACGGATTTGTCAAGCTCCGGACTTCGAGACGGCGAGAGAGTTAGGGAAGGCTATTGTGAACTCTCCGTTAGTGAAGACAGCCATCTATGGGAACGATCCAAACGTGGGTCGAATTGTTTCGGCTTTAGGGGATTACCTAGGGAATCGAAACCTGCCGATAGATCCCAACCAGTGGGAAATTCTTATCGGCAGGGAAAGGATCTTCTCAAAGGGCAAGTTCCTTCTGGATAGGGAAAAGGAGGGGAGGCTGGCCATGTACTTGAAGGACGCTTCGATGGATCCAAAGGAAAAGGCGTACCCTCCCCATAACCGGATGGTAGAAATCTTAGTGGAGCTAGGATCGGGTAGCGCAGAGGCAACCGTGTTGGGCTCGGACCTTTCCTACGAGTACGTGCGGGAAAATGCAGATTATCGCAGTTGAACGGGAGGGAGGGATGAGAATACCGGAAGAACATCGAGAGGCCTTTCTGTGGGCCCAGGAACGGATAGCTCTCTGCATGGAGGCGGTAGGGAAGGTAATTGTCGGGCAGACGGCCATGATCAAGGGTCTTTTGATGGGACTTCTGGCAGGAGGACATGTCCTTTTGGAAGGAGTTCCCGGATTGGCCAAGACCCTTACGGTGAAATGTTTGGCCCAAACTCTAGAGTTGAACTTCAAACGGATCCAGTTCACTCCCGACCTTCTGCCGGCAGATCTCACAGGGTCCCTTGTGTTCAGACCCCAAACTGGAGAGTTTGTTCCTCGAAAAGGTCCCGTATTTACCCATGTTCTCTTGGCAGACGAGATCAATCGCGCTCCCGCTAAGGTACAAGCCGCTCTACTCGAGGCAATGGAAGAACGGCAGGTTACCATCGGAGAAACCTCTTTCCCTCTGCCCGAACCCTTCTTCGTACTTGCGACTCAGAATCCCATCGAGCATGAAGGAACGTATCCTCTTCCAGAGGCCCAGTTGGACCGGTTCCTTTTGAAGCTTCAAGTTCATTATCCAAGTGCGGAGGAGGAATTGTCGATCCTTCGAAGAGTGGGTATGGGAAAAGATTTGAACATTGCCAAAACCCTCGCAAGGGAAGACATAGTCAAGTTGCGGGAAGTGGCACAAGGAATTCACATGGATGAGCGAATCGAATCGTACATCGTATCCCTTGTGCAGGCCTCCCGACCAGACGCGCATAACCACAGTCCCTTCCATCGGTACATCAGTTTTGGGGCTTCTCCCCGGGCTACCATATACCTGTATCGGTGCGCCAAAATTTACGCCTTCTTTGAAAACCGCACCTATGTGATTCCAGAGGACGTAAAGGCCGTAGCCCCAGAGGTGCTTCGCCATAGGATCGTTCTCTCTTACGAAGCAGAATCAGAGGATTTAACCCCCGACAAAGTGATAGAAAATCTTCTAGAAACAGTACCGGTTCCATGAAGGACTCTAGGATGGTTCGGGCTTTCCGAGCCAGTTTGAACAGGTTATACCTCGTTTCTCGAAGATTAGTGGAAGAACTCCTTTCCGGAAGTTACCGCTCAGTGTTCCGCGGGCCGGGATTGGAGTTTGCCGATGTGAGGGAATACACCTTCCCCGACGATGCCCGTTTGATCGATTGGAACGTAACGGCCCGAACAGGGAATCCCTACGCCAAAATCTATCGGGAGGAGCGGGAGTTGGTTCTCTTCTTCGTGGTAGATGTATCGGCTTCCCTGTTCTATACCCCGTCGATCCATCGGAGACGGGATCTAGAACAGATGGTGTTAGCGTTGCTCTCTTTTTCTGCCCTCCAGAACAACGATAAAGTAGGCGCAGTGTTCTTTAGCGATCGGATCGAAAAATGGATTCCCCCCCGAAAGGGTAAGCGTCATGTGTTTCGACTGATCAACGATCTAGTAGGATGCCAACCAGTTGGAAAAGGTTCTGATCTTGGCCGGGCTTTAAAGACGGTAGGAGGGCAACTGAAGAAACGAGCTATTCTTTTCATACTGTCGGACTTCAAGACAGGAGGATATGCGAAAGAACTTGCCTGGGCATCCAGGAAACATGACGTGATTGCCGTGCGACTTTACGAAGATCTAGATGAGGACCTTTCGGTCAACGGGTATGTAAGATTGCAGGACCCAGAAACGGAGGGCCAAATTCCGGCGGTGGGGTTTTCCCGCTCCTTCCGAGAATCCTACTCGGAGTACCGAACTTTTTGGCGCAGAATCTGGCTTCGGGAATGCGGCAGGAGAGGGGTAGATACTCTGGAGATCGCGGGTCATGAGGATCCCGGGCTACGGTTGATCCAATTCTTCCAGAAAAGAAGGAAGTACCGATGAGGGGAAGGAGATTCTGGTGCATTGGTTTCTGCATCCTCTTGTTTGATCTCTTCTCTCTATCTTCAGAAGAGAAGGCTATACCGGTACTCCCGCTCCCTGATCAGCTTCTCTTTATTCCTTCTACCTATTTCGTGGGAGACCGTGTAACCCTACGGTTCTCCCTCGATACTTCTTCCATCGAGGAAGAACTGCATCCACCCCGGATGGTGCCTTCTCTTTCTTGGGGCGTGGTGCACCAGATACAACTCATCCCATTTAAAGGGAAGAAGGGGTATGAAGTGCACATTTCCTTTACCCCCTACAAAACAGGTCGTCAAATTTTCCCTTACTTGGAGTTAGGTCCCCTTCGGTTAGAGCAGATTCCTGTGCAAGTGTCCTCCCTACTCCAAACAGCTCGGGAAGTGCCCCAACCTATCAGGGACCAGGCGATGATCCCCTATTTGAACGTACTTCTCCTTCTCGGGATAGGGATTTTCCTGGCGACCCCGCTAATATACCTTTTATGGAAAAGGGGACTTCATGCGGTACTTGTTCTTAGCTGGGACCGCTACCGGGGAAAACGTTTGTATCGGCAACTCCTTCGGAAACTAGATCACCTGGAACATCGAATCTCTACAATGGAGCCGAACATTTTCTACAGTTCTCTTCAGGAGAATCTTCGATCCTATCTTTCCCATCGATGGAACCCCAAGATCATTGCGTACACTACCACTGAGATTGGGAAGCTTCTGGGCGTTAACCATCCGGGCTCCGGTCTCTTGGAGGTCTTTCAGCGAGGGGATAAGGTAAGGTTTGCAGGAATGGAGGTGAATACCCATGTTCTTCGTTCCGATTTACTTGCGGTGCGGCAAGGGGTGGACGAGGTGGAGAGAACCTTCTGGCAACAGGGGAGAAAGGTAAAGGGATGATTTCCTTCGATCACCCTACACGTTTCTTAGTAGTTGTACTCC
Source organism: uncultured Spirochaeta sp. (assembly GCA_937140905.1). GTDB lineage: Bacteria > Spirochaetota > Spirochaetia > DTKZ01 > DTKZ01 > DTKZ01. The sequence continues at coordinate 15,314 of CAKZQO010000093.1, read as the reverse complement.
TGATACCCCTCTTTTATCTATTTCATTTCTGGAAAAGGAGGGGAACGGTATTTCCCTTTCCATTTTCCATGTGGAAGCAGGAAGAATTTACTCCTAAGGTATATGGACCTCGTCTCCTCATTGCTATGATGCATGTAACCTTCTGGGGAGGGTGTATTCTGTTGGTCTTTGCATGGTCAGGACCTTCCCGTGTGATAAAGGAACAGGTGTATTTAGACCGGGGAGCGGACATCATGATCCTTCTGGATGAATCCCCTAGCATGGCTGCGAAGGATTTTCAACCGGAGAACCGTTTCGAATCAGCCCGTGCGGTGATCCGGAAATTCGTGGAAAGTAGAACGACGGATGCAGTGGGATTAGTGAGTTTTGCCCTAGAAGCCGCATTGCGGGTACCCCTTACTACCGATTATTCCTACTTTCTCGAACAGTTGGACTCCCTTAGTATCATGGATCTGGGGGATGGAACTGCGCTGGGAATGGGCATTGCTACTGGAGTACTCCATCTAAAGGACAGTATATCCCGGGAGAAAGTGATGATCCTCCTAACCGATGGAAAGCAGAATGCAGGAGAAATACTACCCGAAACAGCTTCCTTAATGGCAGGCCAATTAGGTATTCGTATCTACGTCATTGGAATCGGTACGCCTGGGGAAACGTACATCGAATTTACCAATCCCAAAACGGGCATCCGGTATAGAGGGACTTTTGAAGGTGGGTTCGATGAAGGGATTTTACGGAATATAGCGAGCCGATCGGGCGGAACGTACTTCTATGCAGGGAATCCAGAGACTCTTTCTTCGGTGTTCAAGATGATCGATTCTCTGGAACGTTCCGGGAAGAAGGTGAAGCTCCAGGTTCGAAAGATTCCCCTTCACACTACCTATGCGTTGGGAGGATTGGTTCTTCTATTGATGTCTTTTATCCTTCGGACCTCCCTTCTTAGAGAGGTTTTATGAATCTGTTCCAGGTACAGTATCCTTCCTATGGATTTCTTCTGGTGATTCCCCTAATAGCCGCGTTTTTAGCCTACTTGAACTATACCAATTCACAGAGGGGCCTCCTCCGTTTAACGGGCCCTTCTGAGTCCCTACAACGTCGGTATTTCTATCGCTACCTCTTTCGAGAAGGGACATTCGTCCTTTCCCTCCTCTGTATCGTACTCTCCACTATTGGGATTACATGGGGAACGGTCACTTTAGAGGAAGAACGCAAGGGTTTGGATCTCATGTTTATTCTGGATATTTCCAGGAGTATGCTGGCAAGGGATGTTTCCCCCAATCGGCTGGAGTATGCAAAAATGATAGCTCTATCTCTTGTGGCTACCGTTCCGGAGGCAAGATTTGGGTTAGTTCTTGTCAAGGGAACTGCCATTCGAGCCATCCCAATGACGGAAGATCGGCAGGTGCTAGAAAACTTCCTGAGGAACGTGAACCCTTCGTTCCTTCAAAGCAAAGGTACGAACCTAACGGCTGGTTTGCAAGAGGCAGTAAGAGGGTTCCCCTTAAAATCACCCAGGCACGGGGTTGTAATACTTTTTTCCGATGGCGAATCTCAAGAGCCTATCCCGAGCTCTCTTTTAGGCATATATAAGAAAGAAGGCATTCCCCTATTCACGGTAGGAATAGGCACGTTGGAAGGGACGGTAATTCCCGATCCTACACCCATTCGGGGTAAGGATGGAAAGGTGGTGGTTTCCAAATTACACAGAACCCTCCTGCAGAAACTTGCCGCGGAAACAGGAGGAGTATACCTGGAAGGAGGGGATGTGCCCGTGAATCGAGAGCTGTGGGAACGGATTCGGCAGTTCCACACGGAACGTGAAAGGGTTAAAATTAGGATCGTGCCTGCTGAGCGGCATGAACTGTTCCTGTTACTGTCTTTGGTTTTTCTTTTCCTTCATTTGGGAATGAGGATTCTACCATGGCGATACGAAAAGGATTGATTCTTCTTATCCTGGCATCTACCAGTGTCGTATCCTGTTCCGGAGTACGAGTGGGATGGCTGGTTTGGAATGGGAATCGACACTTTGCAGAGGGTAGTTACCAGGAAGCTCAGTTGGTCTATCTGGAAGCTCTTGAACTGGGTAAGTATGGAGAATGGGTCCATTACAATCTGGGGAATGTGTACTATGCGTTGGGGGAACGGAAGGCGGCCTTAGAAGAATGGGAGAAAGCGATAGGGGTAGATGATTCCCGTCTTCGCTTCAATGTGCTTTTCAACAAGGGTGTGCTCGCCTTGGAAGAAGGGAATTTTCACGAAGCGGAAAAGTTATTCATCCAAGTACTGGAATTAGATTCTACCAATTACTCAGCGAAAGTGAACCTGGAATACGCGTCTATGAAGTTGTCTTCCCTGCAAGCTCAGACTTCCAAGCTTCAAAGTTCTCCCCAACCGAACAAACTAGATGACGAGGGCGAAAGGTTGTTACATTACATTCGTCAGAAGGAAAATAACCGATGGATCGCTTCGGACAAGCTCGTTGTAGAAGAATCGGCAGAAGATTGGTAATTCTTTTCTTGATCCTGGGTGTGGAAGCGCAGAACCTTGCGGGGGAAGGGATGGAATGGTTGATTTCTCCCCCTCTGCCTCGGGTTGGAGAACCCTTTACCCTCAATGTCCGTTTTCCTATCCCCCAACAATCCCTTTCGGATGAAGGAAGCCTTTTGGACGTGATTCCTCCCAAAGAAAACTTTTTGCCCCCTTCCATCCAGTTGTTTAAAGGCCCCCTCGTTCAAACTCGTAGAGAAAGAGTAGAAGGAAGATTGTCCGCGTATCTTCTTGTTTCCTACATCTGTGTCGCAACGAGAGCGGGTCGATTTAGATTGGACCCTATTCAGATTAAAATAGGGGATCAAGAGTATCGTGTCGAGCCCTTTCTCGTTGAGGTGGCCCAGAAGGATCCTCCCCACCGAGTACCTTTCGAGTTGGATTGGATCATTCCGAAGGGCTCCTTCTATGTGGGGCAGGCTATTCCCCTCAAGTTGGTGGCAAAGGATCTGAAGGCTTTAAAAGAATCCGAGGCAGTACAGATAGAACCCACGCCCTTGGGTATTCTAGAAAAAGTAGCGAATCTTTCCGGCAAGGAACCAAAAAATGAGCAGCCTGGATGGGTCTTGAGCACCATTGGCTTTTACCTTTACACCCCCTATCGGGAAGGGTCTCAATCTCTCCCTTTCGTTACCGTCAAAATTGAAGGAATCGAGCAAAAGCTCGAAAGAACGGAGATATCCGTCCTGCCTATTCCACCAATAGTGCATAGAGGTAGTGGGGCAGTGGGATCTTTTTCAGCCAAAGCATCGTTGGATCAATCGACTATCTCAATGGGAGAAACTACTACTCTCCGAATCCGGATCGAAGGTAGGGGGAACCTCCATTGGATAAAGGGCCCTTCCATACAGGCTGAGGAATGTTCATTGATCTATGAAGGACGAAACACTCACATTCGTCCTACATGGGAGGGGTACGAGGGCTGGATAGAAGAAACGTATCGGGTAGTTCCTGAACGGGCTGGAAGCTTCATCGTTAGAGTTCAACCCTTTTTCTTTTGGAACCCTCCACAACGACGGATCCTGGAACTTTCCTTTCCTCCCCTTTCCCTTCAGGTGCAGGAACCAAAAAAGGAGGATACCCGTAAGATCGAGCCTCCCAAACGGGTGAACCTTGACCCCCTTTCTGAGGATACTAAGGTATCAGGATGGACCACCTGGTTGTATCGCCCTGGCTCATATTTTTTGTTCCTACCTGCCCTCTTTGGGCTGTTGGGAAAGCGGATATGGGAAAAGGGAAGATATGCTCTTTATCTAGGGGGATGGTTCTTCTGTCTGGGCACACTAGTTCTCCCCTTTAGTGGGTTTCATAGAACTGACCCCTCGAGTTCGCATGCCATAAAAGAGTTTAACGTGGGGGTACTCTATGAAAGGGAGGGACAATGGCAAGAAGCTCTGTTCCACTTGAGGAAGGCGGTATACCTTTCATCCGATCCACTGTTTAGGAAGAGCGTCCAAAAAGTGGAAGAGACTTACAGGCCAGCTTTCCGAGCTCCTCTTCCCCGTTGGGTACCGGATCGCTGGTTTTTCATGGGAATAGGAGCCTTTCACCTGATTGCCCTAGGATCTATGGTAGGGGATAGAAAACGGGGAATGGGATGGATCCTTGGGATCGGAATCAGTGCTCTATTAATCGCTAGTGTAGGTTTATATTATTCTCTCTCTGACCTCCATAAGCCCTGGGGAATGATTACGGATTCTAACGTTTTACTCCGCAAAGTACCTTCTGCCTCTTCCCAGGAAGGTATTCCGGTCCCGTCGGGTTCAAGTTTTTATGTGGGAAAGGAAAAGGGGGAGTACGTGTTTGTTTTTTTGGAAGGAGTGAAAGGATGGGTGGAAAAGAAAAATCTTCGAAGGATATAAATGGAAATCCCATGGAGAGGTATCTAGAATTATTCCCTCCTTTAGGTCATAAAGAAGAGATAGGAACAGGCGGAATCGAAAAAAAGCGCACTCAATCTATTCCCACGATAGATCTGCATGGGATGACTCGGGCAGAAACACAGAAGGCGGTAATCGATTTTTTAAGAAATTGCCGCCGAAGAGGAATCCGCCGAGCTCTCATCGTTCATGGAAAGGGGCATCATTCTACCACTCCTGCCGTTCTGGGGAACCTGGTTAAAGAATTGCTTAAGAATCTGAAAGAAGTGGAAGATTTTGGTCCCGCTCCCCCCCAGAAGGGAGGATCCGGGGCTACCTGGGTGCTTCTCCGTCAGCGTTCCCGATAGATGATCCGACCGCGGCTTAAGTCATAGGGGGAGAGAGCTACCTTCACCTTGTCTCCTGGCACGATACGAATGTAATGTTTTCGCATCTTGCCTGAAAGATGGGTGAGAATCACATGGCCATTCTTCAATTCTACCCTAAACATCGTATTCGGAAGGGATTCCTTTACAACCCCTTCTACCTCTATCGCCTCTTCCTTTGCCACAATGCCTCCTTACCTTGATTTATGATATTTTTATCTAATATATGTAAACTCTTGGAGCTCTGTCAATTCTCCTACAAAGGAGTTGACATTTTCTTACTTTTCATGCAGATTCCTTTCCCTGAAATCTCGCTGAGCGAAAATAAGGAGTTCGGAATGGAGAAAGAGTTTGTCGAACGGATGCGGGTTACCCTGGAGAATATGAAAAAGGAGATCATCGACAAGCTTGTAATGGAGAGTTCCGAATTTCGTGAAATGGTTGAAGACCTAGATCCTAAAGACTTGGTAGATTTAGCCTCCGACGATATCGATCGAAAAACATTGGAAGCTCTGGGATCGCAGGAAGTGAAACGTCTCCGCCTCATTGAAGCAGCCCTCAACCGGATCGAAAACGGAAAGTATGGAATTTGCATGAAATGCAATAAAAAGATTCCCCAGGAACGTTTACAAGCAATTCCTTATGCCGTCCTTTGCGTGGAGTGTAAGAACTCGGACGAACGAAGAAATCGCTAGAATCTAATCTTCCTCCTTCATCTTCCGATATTTAAAGATGAGGAGGAAGGTAGAGTGAACGAGACCGCTCGCCTCTACACCACAGTTCCCATTGGAGATCTCCTTCGAGCAAGGTATAGTTCCAGTCGCCTGTCCTTGCCCTTAGAGCAGAATCTCTTCATGCGATTCAAACACGTAACAGGGGTTCCTTCTCCAGACGGATCAGGCTTTAGTGTCTCCAAATTGCAACTTCTCGATACCCTGATCGAAGCATTGAAGCGTTTGCAGGGGAAAGGGATCCTCCTTCCTGATCCAGGTGCTTCCTCTCCTGAACGATTGGATCGTCTGATCGAAACTCTTTCGCAAGAAGTTCATCAAAGGATAGTTCAAGTAGCACAAACACCTTTCGCCCCCGCGTTGGGCGCGGGAGCATCATCCCTAGGGCTTTTGGTGAATCTTCGCACGTAATCGCAATTTTTATTACCGGAAAAACGGATTATATCGTAGTTCGCGTTCGATAGTCGTTTGGGGACCATGACCAGGGAATACCCGGGTTTCGGGTGGTAGGGTGAAGAGTTTCTCCTGGATACTGCGTTCCAGACTCTCGGGATCCCCTCCCTCTAGATCTGTTCGTCCTACCCCTTCGAAAAACAGCGTATCCCCCGAGAAGAGGATCTTTTTGGTTTCACTGTATAGGCAGATACTGCCCGGCGAATGTCCCGGGGTATGAAGAACATGAAGATCCGTCTCGGGGATCCTATCCCCGTCTTGGAGTGGACGATCGATCGTGGGGACTCCTCGAAACAGTTCCAAGAACAAGGCTTCTCCTTCTACGCCTAGGCGTTGAAAACTTCTCCTATGTCTCGAGGATGCTTCGGGACCGAAAAAAGGAAGCTCCTCTTTATGGGCGAGGGTCAATACTTGAACAGAGTTGTAATGCAACTGGAGTTCGGTAGCGGCCGCCGTATGGTCAATATGACCATGGGTGAATACAATATATATAGGCGTTTTATTGAGAACCGTGATCTGTCGAATAATGGACTCGGGATCTGCGCCAGGATCAATTACGACGCATTGTTTTTTCCCGATGAAATAAAGATAACTATTGGTGAATAAGGGTCCTACAATAATCCGCTCTACCATGGTAGTATCAGAGTAAGAGTTTTCCTCTTTGTAATCAAGGTAGGGAAGAAGATGGAATGGATTTGGATTCTTGGAATCGCTCTTATTTGTTATGGGATCATTCCCGGAATCGGCGCATTTCTGGTTCGATCTAGGTGGAGATCCTTTCGGGGAGAAGTGATCCGTTCATCCTTCCTTCCTATTGTGACGTATCGAACGCTTATCGAGTTGAATGGGAGAGCCGAAGCTTCCACCGTTGAGTTCCGGTTCTTTGGGACTCTAGAGGGCGTGCAGGAGGACAACACAATCTGGCTGCGTTCGAAAAATCTTGCCCTTTCGGCAGACATGACAGGACAGGATCTTTTCCTACTACCTTCGGGGGGACATGGAACGGGGGAAGGGTTGATGGAAGAGCATCCATCTTTCACAGGGGATGAAATCCCTACCCTCATTCCCTGGAGTCGAGTCTCTACCTTGAGTGAAGGTACAAAAGTGTACATTGCGGGAACTCTGAGGAGGATCGGTGGAAAATTTATGTTCCATGCGGTTCCACCCAAGAAGTTGTTGGTGGTGTTCTACGATGGGGAAGACCGGCATCTGTTACGAAGAGTGATTTGGAATAGTCGTCACAGGAATGAGTACTGGAATCAATTTACTCCTGTAGCCCTGGGCCTGGGAGCCCTGGCAGAAATGATTCTTACCTACTACCTATTGAATACGATGCATCTCCGGATACCTTCCATTCTATCGATAGCAGCTGCTCTTGTTCCTATTCTCCCTTTTCTTCCCCCTGGAATATTCTTTTTCCTTCTGTATCGATGGTTCTGGAGTAAAGCGCGATTCCTTAGAGCAGAACGGGATCTTCTAAGGTTGCCGCTTCGCTACTTTCCCCAATCGGATCTTACCAAAGAAATCTCCTTGCCCAATGGTGAAACCTATTTCTGCTCTCTCCTCCCAGCTGTCCCCTGGGAAATATTAAAAGGAAGGGGTCGAATCCGGGGAACTATCCTACAGAAGTCTCTCTCTCCAAACGCAGAAAACTTTAGAGAAAGGTTCTATTGGTTTGGTATTTTACGGAAAGGAGATCCGTATCCCGAAGTTTCCACCGATCCTATGGTAGAGAATGTAGTTCTTCCTGGCCATCCAGATCTCCTGGCCGCCGCTTGTGAAAAACGAGCCTATAAGCTGGAATTGCTCTCCACCCTTGGGTTCGGTTTAGGCTTCGGGATGAACCTATTCATCGCTCTTAGAATCCTCGCTTTGATGGTTCGGTGAGGACTCAGGTTTATCCTCTTTTTTACGGGCATAGTTTACCGTTAGTTTCTTTCCTTTAAAGTCCACCCCATTGAGTTGTTCGATTAGTTTTTGAGCTTTGTCCGCTGTGACTTCCACGAAGGAGTAGTTATCCAGAATCTTGATTTCCCCGATATCAGCCTTAGTGAAATTCGGGAGCCCACAGATCAGAGCAGACCAATCTCTAGGAAAAATCTTGCGATTCTTTCCCATGCTGAAAAAGAGGGTAGTCATGGGAACTTTGTCCGAGTTCTTGATTCCCAGTGGAGATCCTCCAATGGACGCTTGGTAGAGGAGTTTCAACAGGTAAGCTGCAAAATAGGACCTTAAAAAGATCGAAACATGCTTAGAAATGAACTTTTTGAAATAAGACAATTCTTTCGGGTCCTCGGAAGAACGAATCTCTTGAAGGAATCGTTCAATCAGTTTTCGTAGCGAATCTTCTTGCACGGGTAGTTTTGTGTATTCCATTGCCACCTTCGCACGCTCCTGTAATTGATATAATGTTTCTTTTTCCTGTTCATCCAAAAGAATAAGCACTTGGGCTTTACCCTTGTGGGTACTGGTGAGGATCTTACAGGCTGCGGTCAAATCTTCCAACGATGGAGGAGATTCGAATAGGAACACCCGATACTCTTTATTGGGCATCTCTTTTGGTTCACTTTTTAATTGAATTGTCACCTCTTCTAAACTGATCCCCTCTGTCCGTAAAGCCTCTGTTAAACAATAAAGAGTCTCTCTTCCATCGATGAAAAGGATCGAACGCATCCTCAAGGACTTATCCTTTGCCAGTAAACGAGCCAGGATGGTTTCTTTTTCTATCTTTGAAGGGTATTCTATACACCGTACGGGGAAACCTTCGATCCGGGGAATAATTCTAACTTTCCGGAGGACAGGAAGTAACGATGATAAGCTTTGCAGGGGAAGTTCTGAAACTACCACCGTGGGTATGGGTTTATCACATTTGGAAAGAAAGAACTCAACATCGGGAACAAGGCTCTCCAAATTGCAAGCGGCAGAGCAGTCGATCACCAAATGGGTAAGGCGATGGGTAGGGAAGGTCCCCCTTCGCAGATGGTCGATCAGTCGATCGGGTGTGGACACTAGGATTCCCCGAAAAGAAGCAAGGATTCCCTCCTCATGGTGAAGAGAGTGGATGGTTCCCAATCCCAGAACTGGCAGGCTATCCAAATGGTAGGAGATAGGTCGTTGGAGCCGAATGAAATCTTCGATATCCTTCACATCCATAACTTGGGAGGTAAGGATCAATACCAGCGCATCCCTTTGGGAAGAAAGGACGTGTATGAGTTGGGGGACGAAGAGTAAGTATCTGGATAACCCTGGATCTGCGAGAATTACCACGTCTTTTCGTTTATCGGGGGAAAAAACGGGGTGAGTAGCTATGAATCGGCGAAAACAGGGAGACAGGTCTCCTATTGGGCAGGTTGGTTTCCCTTCGGTGAAGGTCTGTGGAAGTTTTCTGCCATACATGGTTACCATTAAAAACATAGTGCGCTACCCTATATTTGTCAAGGAAAAGGGGATGAATTGTGGTATGCTGTACAGGAGAAGCGTATGAGAAGAACACTCGTTCCTTTTGTCTTTTTGGTTTTATTCATGGTTCCTTCTTCCTTCGCGGAGGTGTTTCGTTTCCTGTACACTTTGGGTGAGACTTATAGGATTCTTTCTATCGTAAAAGAAGAAGTGTATATCAATGGAGTATTCTCCCACCAAGCAGAGATTCTGAACCGGATAGCTGTGGAGGTTGTGGAAGTGAAGGAAGGGAGGGGGAAGCTTCAATGCACCTTTCACACATCGGAAGAATCTCGAAGCTCCCAACGAGTCTTCACGTGGGGAAGGAACTATGAAAGTGAGTTTTGGCGAGACAGTCAGGGACGCATGACGATCCCGGAACAATACTACATGCCCATCGTGCGACATGTCCCCTTTTTCCCCCCGAAAGATCTTCAGGTAGGGGATGAATGGTCCTCCGAGGGGGAAGAAGTACACGATTTACGGGATTCCTTCGGTCTTCGGGAACCTCTTCGGTTTCCTATCTATCCTAGGTATGTGTATAAGGGAGATCGGAATTGGGAAGGCAAGAATCTGAAAGTGATCGAAATTTCCTACACCCTGTTTCATCGATTTACCCCTCCCATAGCTACTAGAATGTACCCTACGCGAGTGGGGGGAATGTCTAAACAGACCTTACTCTGGGATCCTAGGGAAGGCAGACCATACGCGTATGAAGAAGAGTTCGATTTCCTCTTCGAGCTTTCGGGGGGAGACAGGGTGGAGTATCGCGGGAAGGCGGAAGCGAAGGTGGTAGAGTCTATCAAGATGGACAAAGCGTCTCTTGTTGAAGAGATCGCAAAGGATCTTCGGGAAATGGCGGTGCCTAATACGGAAGTCAAAGGAGATTCCTTGGGAGTCACTCTTACCCTGGAAAATGTTCAGTTCTTGCCAGACTCAGCCGTGCTCGTACCGGAAGAGAAAGAGAAGCTCAAACGAATAGCGGAGATCCTTAAAAAGTATCCGGATAGGGACATCCTGATCACTGGGCATACGGCTTTGGCCGGGACAGCCATGGGGAGAAAAAAGCTCTCCGAAGAGAGGGCCATGGCCGTGGGGGAGTTCCTCCTGAGTCTAGGAGTTCGCAAGCGAGAACAAGTCGTTACCCGGGGAATGGGGGCTGAGGTTCCCATCGCGGATAATGCCACAGAGGAAGGAAGAAGGAAGAACCGAAGGGTGGAGATCACGATTCTGGAGAATTGAGTGGAGGGGATAGAAGACTTGCTTTCTTCAAGGAAAGGGAGGGGTGTTTCGTTTGGAGTTCGAAAATTACCTTTTCCACCAAACGTTGTTTGTCATACTCCCTAGGAAAGAGTTCACCCTGTAGCGGTCCTTCATTGGTTTCTACCTGCTCTAGACCTATCCCCATCAACCGAATCTCGAAGCCTAATGGATGGTTCTGCCGGAAGAGTTCCCACCCAAGATGGAAGAGTTCCTCTGCGGAAAGGATCGAATGGGCAAGAGTGCGTCGGAAGGTTCGGGTAGTGAAATCGGGATACCGAACCTTGATGAAGACTGTTCTGGATCTTCCGTTCTCGCGGTGAAGGCGAAATATGACCTGGTGGGAGAGTTCCAGTAAAGTTTGCTTTAGGATTTTTGGATCTCCTACATCGATAGGGAAGGTAGTTTCCTGGGAGAGGGAATGGGATTTTACCCCATCGGTATAGATGCCAGGATCTATTCCCCGCACAATGCGGTATAAAAAATCTCCTAGAGCCTTTCCCAATCTAACCTGTAGCACCCTTAACGGAAGATCTCGGATCTTTGCGGGCGTATCCCAACCCAATTCTGTAAGACGATTCAAGGTCTTTGCCCCGATCCCCCAGAGTTTTTTCAAGCCCAGTGCATCGATGAAGGGAATCTCCTCACCTGGCAGTACCCTGTACAACCCATCGGGTTTTCTATATTCCGATGCGAGTTTGGCCACGTATCGATTCTCGGCAATCCCGATGGATAGGGTCAGATCAAAGATTTCTTTCACTCTTTGCTTCAATTTGATAGCCGCTTCTTCTGGAGATCCGAACAGCGCTTCGGTTCCTGTCATATCCAGGGAAGCTTCATCGATGGAAATGGGAATCCAACAAGGGGTAAAGGAAGAGAAGACTTCCATGAGTTGCTGGGACACTTTCATGTACCGTTTCATTCGAACAGGTAGGAAGATTCCTTCCGGACACCTTCGAACCGCCTCTCCGATGGGCATTGCGGATCGGACCCCATACGAACGAGCTTCATAGGAACAAGCGGATACCACTCCCCGTGTGCCAGGCCTAGCTCCCACAATGACAGGTTTCCCTCGCAGTTCAGGATTGTCCAACTGTTCTACAGAGGCAAAGAAGGCATCCAGGTCTACATGGAAGTAGATCATTCCCCTTCGATCCTTATCTTCTTTCGTATAGTATACTCCGGATTCACAACTTGGTAACCTTCCCCAAAGGAAAGGATCTCCTGTGGCTGGGAGTGCACAGCTATGTTTAGGGTAAACGGATGTTTTTTAGGCAGAGTGAGAATGAGGGTTAAGGGTTGGGGAGGGTTTCTGCCAAAGAATACTTTTGTCAATTGTGTTCCCACTTCGCGGGTAATGGGAAAATTGCTACCGTAGATTACCGTGTTCTCCGTAGCTTCGATCGAACAATCGATCCATGAGGGGGTGAGAGCGCTCGCAATCATGAACTGATAGGTGGTGCGATCTAGGAAGGAGGTTTTATGGACCTGAACCTGAACGGGATCCTTCACCAGGGGAAGGAAAACTTCTATCTGTTTTGAATGGGGGGGAATTTCTATACGGGATGTTCCATAGGAGTAGGTGCCTTCTTTCAGGTAGCTAATGCTCGAAAGAGCGAGGGAATGGGTGCCTGTATCGAAATCCAAAGTTTCCTTCCAATTTATTGGAATAGGGTGGGTATGAAAAGGAGAGAAAGATAGGAGGTATGCCGAGACTCCGAGCGTCATGGCTCCGGAAAGGAGAATAATACTCTTGACTCCCCATCCTGGCTTATGGGAAGAAGGGTGCCGAAGGAGATAATCTATTCGTATCAGCATGAGGAGGTAGGGGAGTAGCATGAAAGCCAAGAGGACGTTCCCGGTACTCGAAAAGAGAAGAACCCGAATCATGGGTAATTCGGGGGTGACGAATAGATCATAGGTGAACCGGTACAGGAGTAGGGGGGCCAAGAAGAGGAAGAGTAGCTTTATTCGTTTCCGTTTGAAGAAGGAGAATCCCAGCGAACAGAGGAAACCCCACAGAAAATAGTAACAAAGAGCGATATTGATCAAGGAAAACACGAGAATGTTAACGAAAAAGAACAGAATGCTGGACGCAGAGTAGAAACTTCCCCTCTTTGCCAGAGGAAGTCTGTGCAAGGTATGGAAGAAGAGGGAAAACAGAAAGGTAGCACTGGATAGTTTCAATACGAAATGCAGGAAAGGCGCGTATTCCCAGAGGGGAAATCGGACTTGTTCGATCCATTTCAAGGTCCAGGTTCCAATGCTGAGAAATAGGAACAGAAGCAGAAAGAAAAACGGCAGGTTCCAGAAATTGCGGAGAAGAGTATAGAGATATCGTAAAGTCTGTTTCCTCCGAATAAAGGCAAGGATGAAACTTAACGTCAGTACCCCTAACAGGATCCCTACCATCTTAGTTTCGTCTAAAAGGAGGAATGTTTGCCCCCAATGGAGAGGGATGTAGTGAGTATCCCATTCTATCGGAGAGCCCGAGAGATCCAACGCTCCAAACTGGGAAAGCAAAGATTGGAAACCCTCCCGGAACCCTTGTAACCAATCTGCCAACATGGGGGTCGGATAGTTTCGGTAAGGGTTCCCCGTTATTCCGAGGGCTGGAATTTGAAGCCGCAAGAACGGTCCTATCGAGCTAGGGGACACGGGGACCCCCATTCGATAAAGTTGATTTCGGCTTCCGGGAAGGAAGAGTTCAACTCCCTTCGAGTCAAAGGCCTTCAGAAATAATCCAACAGAAAACGCGGGACTTAATAATCCTTTGGTTCCGGTCTGTATTTCCAGAATTGAAGGAACACTGGGTAGGTGCAGGTATAGCACCAAAGTTGGACCTGAGGTTTGAAAGGTTTGTAGGAAGAGTTTGCTACCTATGCCTTCACCCATTCCTGTATCACCCCCTAGGAACAACACATTTACAGAAGTAGGCGGGGGAGTTCGCGCCCATTCTTCTATCAATGTTAAAGCCAGGGCGATTCCATCAGAGTAAGTTTCCTTACGGGAGGAGGAAGATTTCTCCTGGGACATGGGGATTGCGAGGAATAAAACGTTGGGACTGTTTCCCGGAAGGTTCACCGAAAGAATCCTAGAGAAAGAATGACCATCCCTCATGGTTGAGAAATCAAGTTCTTCAAACATACAATTGTTGTTTTTCAAAGTGTTCCTCAGATAGGTAAACGCCTGGGCTTCCTCTTTCGATCCTTCCAAACGAGGGCCACAGGATTGTAGAGCGCTACGGTGCGACAGAAACCGTTGGTAAAAAGGATCTTTTTCGGCCCCTGCTAGAGACTGAATCAGGAGGGTTAACTCGAATAGAAGAAGTACCAAGTATCGGGATCGAAGCATGGTAGGTGAAGAGTGAAAGATTGTAGAATCTTGGTCAAGCAGCTTCCAAGAATGGAAAACCTCGTGTATGATGATAGAAACACACCTAGGAGGAAGATCCAATGGAAATTCTGCCGGAAATTCTTCGACGGACCAGTGTGAGAGAGTTCCTTCCTAGAGAAGTTGATCCGGAGACGATCAATCGGATATTAGAAGCTGGGAGGCTTGCTCCTTCGGCCAAGAATCGGCAACCCTGGCGGTTTGTGGTAATCACCGATCCAAGTAAACGAGTTCTGTTCGAGCGAGCTTGTTTTGGTCAGGAGCACGTTGGAAACGCTCCCGTGATCATTGCCTGTTGTTCTACCAATACTGAATACAAGATGCCTAATGGTCAGCTATCCTACCCCATCGACATCAGTTTTGCCGCTTCATTCATGATGCTGCAAGCGGTACACGAGGGATTGGGGACCTGTATCGTCACAACCTTCGATGAGCCTATAGTGCGAGAAATCCTCACCGTTCCATTCTCTATGCGAGTTGTGTTGCTGTTGCTCGTCGGGTATCCCGCTTCCGCGCCTACCACAACCCATGATCGTCTCCCCTTATCGAGGGTATCTTCGTACGATCACTGGTGAGTATCCTGCAGGTAATCGTAGGATAGTTGTTTCCGTTCTTGGTATCGTTCCCATCCTAACTGAAGTAACCGATCTAGCAAGTCGCTGTAGGAAAGACCATCGAAGGCGCACATCCGGGGAAACATGCTGATACTGGTAAAACCTGGAATCGTATTAATTTCGTTCAGGTACACCATACCAGTGGACCGTTCCAGAAAGAAATCCACCCTAGCGAATCCTTCTACCCCAATTGAACGGTACGCTCGTAGGGCTAGTGCCTTAATTTCGGTTTGCTTCGCTACCGGAATAGGGGCGGGTATCTTAAGTTCTGCGCCCTTGGGATCGAGGTATTTGGCCTCGTAATCGTAGAACTCGTGAGAAGGTACTACTTCCCCGGGAGTGAACGCAACGGGCTCTTGGTTTCCTAATACAGAACATTCGATCTCCCGAGCATCGATCCCTTTTTCTATGAGAATCTTAGTATCGAACTTGAAGGCTCGTTTAATAGCTTTCAATAGATCCTTCGAATCTTTTACCTTGGAAATGCCTACGGAAGAGCCAATGCAGGCAGGCTTCACAAACACAGGGTACCCTAACTGATCCGCCACCTGATACAGGTTCTGGTTTTTCCATTGGGACAAAGAGAGAGAAACGTAGGGCACGATCGGTAATCCCTCATTTTCCCATAGGCGT
>CAKZQO010000092.1 GCA_937140905.1 uncultured Spirochaeta sp. | reverse complement strand
GAAGATGGAAGTTCGGTCGCGTCACTCTCCGCTCCTTTGGAGGCGCTAACAGGCTGCGCGCCTACACTATCTAGATCTAGGGAGCGGTCGGGAAGCACCCGGTACAGGGAACTCACCGCGTTGGGACACACGGTGATGCGCTCCCCTGGCACCCGGTATCGGCCCATGAAAAATCCCCGGCTCGTGTGCGAAACGGTTAGGATATGGTCCATCTTACGGGCGTAGATGGGCACGAGGAACCGTTCGTGGAGCATCTCGACGGTTCCGTAGAACTGAGGCACGATCAGCTGTTCAGCCCCATGGATCGTGGCAACTTTCTTTGCTTTGAGTCCCCAAATGGGAGCGAAGATCGTCAGGGGTGTGTAGTGAAGGATATCGAAGCGCCGTTTTCGAAGCACCCATGCCGCTGCCAGGGGATTCCGGGGAATGATCAGTTCTTCCACCCGGTGGTAGATGGGGTTTGAGCTAGGCGCGTAGTGAAGGAACACGAAATGGAAGCGGGGATGGGCGTCGTTTAGATCCAGCACCCGTTGCATGATCTCGTTCAAATGGTGGCCGCTTCCGCTTTGCCAGTTGTCCAACTGTTTGGTGAAAACGCCTACCACGGGTAAGCTGGATTTTTCCGGCATGGGTGGTATGATACCGGGAAAAGGGAGTACCGGCAAGGTGGATGTTAGTTGTGGCCATCGAGCGCCGTGTCCGTGGAGCTTTAAAGAAATAGTCAACCGTCCGGTTTACGTTATGCAGGAGGAGTTTCAGTGCCTGACATCACCATTTTAACCTTCTATGATCGCATCGCCGCGTTCCACACCCTGAAACCTTTCCTTTTTTCCCCGCAATCGCACCGATTTACCTACACAAACTCTCCGGATTGGTGCCTGAAGAAAGATCGGAACCGGATCCTCGTGATGGTCCGCTGGTTCATTAAACCAGACCGGGTGGACTTGGACCTTCTGCGAAAGCTTCGGGATAAGTACGAACGCCTCGTCTTTTTCCACGACGACGCGGGAGGGGGAATCCCCCGCCTTGAGGTTCTTCCCTATGTGGATCTTTTCTATCAAAAGGCCCTCTTCAAGGACCGGACCCTTTACACTCGGGAGCTGTACGGGAAGGAACTCTTTTCCGACTACTATCATAAAAAGTATGGGGTGCGGGATCCTGAGGAACGGAAGCGGGCGGTGGTGGAGGATCCGGAGCAACTAAAAAAACTTCGCCTATCTTGGAACATTGGCATCGGTGACTTTCCCCGAGCCACGGGAAGGGAGAGGTTTGCTGTGGCGTTGTCCCATTTCTTGGGGATGCGTGTAGTGAAACCCTTCTACCACCGGGAGAACCTTTCGGAAAGAGCCCTGGAAGAGAACGAGGGGCTTTACCCAGTCCACGCGAGGATGGGTCTTGTGTCTCGTCCATCTATCGCGTTTCACCGCAAGCTGATCTTAGAGAAGATTCAAGGGGACCCTCGCTTCATCACGGGTGAGGTAGGGCAACGGCAGTACAACCGCGAGATTCGAAATTCCAAGATTATCCTTTCCCCCTTTGGTTGGGGAGAGCTTTGCTACCGGGACTTCGAAGCGGTTCGGAATGGAGCCCTTCTCCTGAAACCCGACATGTCGCATCTGGAAACCTGGCCCGACGTGTTTAAACCCTTTGAAACCTACGTACCCTTTTCTTGGGACGCGGAGGACTTGATCGAACGGGCGGAGAGATACCTCCAGGATGAAGCGGAGAGAAAACGAATCGCGCGGAACGCCTTCAAGGCGTACCGAGATCAGCTGGAAGAATTACACCATCGCTTTGAGAACATTCTTGCTGAGATTGAGGGGGCTTAACAATTTAAAGAACCTCCGCTTAATAAGACAGAGCGGGCAGCTCGATGAATCGATAGTTAGGGTGAGGGGGGCGCGAAAAGGTTACAATCCCTTCGGTATCCAGGGAATCTGAAAGATGCCTTCCCGAATCTCCAGGAAGTGTCCTGTGGGGGTCAACACAC
>CAKZQO010000091.1 GCA_937140905.1 uncultured Spirochaeta sp. | reverse complement strand
AGAAGATACTCCCCATCTTCCAGACGAGCCGGTATTGATAGTACAAGATGAGAAGACTGCCGTACTGTTTCCCTTTCCCGAAACGCAGCGCGTGATCATTCCCTCTGGAGAGGAGGGAAAGAGCTGGTCTAGCATCGAAAAAATTATGAACCGAGCATTGGAGCGGGGCCTGGATCGAAGATCCCTCTTTGTGGGAATCGGAGGGGGAGCGGTGTGTGATGTTACTGCCTTTGCCGCTTCCATCTATATGCGAGGAGCAAGGCTCCATTTGGTTCCTACTACTCTCTTAGCAATGGTGGATGCTGCCTTTGGCGGAAAGACAGCCATCAACTTTCAAGGATGGAAAAACATGGTGGGAACCTTCTATCCCGCTGAACGAATTTGGATCCATCCTAAGGTGTTGAGGACTCTTCCCGAGAGGGAGCTTCGATCAGGAATGGCAGAGGTAATCAAATCCGCCATGCTGAAGGATGAGGAACTGTTCCGTCTCCTCGAAGGTATTGCCGAGCAGGGTGGTTCATTGCAAGACCTTTCACTAGGAATGTATGAGACTCTCATAAGGCGATCCCTTTTGGTAAAAGCTTTCTATGTGACCAAGGATTTGAGGGAACAGGAGCTGCGAACCCATCTGAATCTTGGACATACCTTCGGCCATGGACTTGAATCCGCCACGCATTTCGCGAGATACACCCATGGGGAAGCGGTTGCCTGGGGACTGTACCGGGCGATGGATGCGGGACTGTCTTTGGGCCTTACCGACTCCTCCTATGTGAATCAGGTACGAGCTCTTTTAGCTAAGTTTGGGTATGCCGAACGGGTTCCAGGGGTGAAGACAGAAGAAATCTTAAAGGCCATGCAACAGGATAAGAAGAAACGAGGTGAGCTACGTTTCCTTCTCCAGCGAACTCTTGGGGATACCTTGTTGACTACCCTGGATCTATCCTTCGTGAGACGAGTAATCGAACGGGGACTCGAACCTTAAGCGTCTAAAACTGCGCTGAGTGTTCGATAAGCCTTGTTTACCCGATCTCGTAGGGCGGTTCCCTCTGAACCCTCTTCTGGTTCGGAACCCAGTTCGTCGATCAGAATCTCCAAACTCGCAAGGCTCGATTCAAGAGCGGTGAAAAAGGAAAGGGAAGGTTTGTACCAGTACACTCCCTTCTGATCCGTATGGAGTCCGAGGAACCCGTACCGTTTTCCTGCTTTTTTAACCTTGCAGATCCGAAGAAGGTTCGAGAGGCTTTCTACTAATTGAGCTCTGCCTTCTCCGCTGTTCAGGCTTTCCTTGGGAAGAGGTCCTTTCCAGGATGGAAGGAACACATCGAGGAAGCGGGCTATCTTTAAGATATTGGGTACCCGTTCCCCTACGGCGAGATCCATTCCCTCCATCACGATCTTGCCTCGCAAATTCAGATAAGGCCCAGGAATCTGGATTCCTTCTTTTCTCACTAACTCCCTCAAATCCTCCCAGGGGAATAGGGCGATTTTCTTCTTTCCTTTGAAGGGCTTCAGTTCGAA
>CAKZQO010000090.1 GCA_937140905.1 uncultured Spirochaeta sp. | reverse complement strand
TTTCCTGCTTTTCCCTGTTTGGCCAACGGATACCCATCCAAGACCGTGGCGGCGGCCGAAGGGGTTCCGGGCGTGGAGATTAGGATTGCCGAAATAGAACCCCCATACATGGAACCACAGAACATGCCACTCATCATGATCAACGCTTCCGCCGGCTCCACATAGAGAAGGAAGGGAAGAAGAAGGATGATTCCCGTCGATCCCGAAAGACCGGGCAAGGCCCCTACTAGAATTCCTCCTGCGACCCCAATGAAGAGGAAGGGAAAGTGATTCAAAACATAGAGAACGCCTTCGATTGCTGCCTGCATATAAATACTTCCTTTCGATCGATTACCATAGAGACGATACAGGGAGGGGAACCCTAAAGATCATGCGGAACAGCCAGAAAAGAATCGCTGTACTAACGATGGAAACTATAAGAATCCTCCAAACCCGTCGCTCTCCGAATAGAACCATCGAACCCGCTAGAAACGGAGGTGTAGCTACCAAATACCCAACCGTGTCGATGATAGCCACGTAGCCTAAAGCTACCAGGAACATCGATCCGATCCTCTTCTTCGCCGGAGTTAGGAAGGGCTCTTCACTACCCCCTTGGACTCCCGATGTTGTGAGATTCTGCTTTCCCTGTACTTCTCTAATTTCTCGCCTCCACGCTTTTATCCCTGTAATGATCAGTCCCACGGAAAGGGCAAAGAAACAGATACTGATGAATCGAGGGTACACCCGGGGGTCCAGTCCCCTCTGTTCCGAAGGAAAGGAAAAGGTATACTGAAAGAATGCCACCGCCAATAGGGCCGTGAGCACTCCATAGAGAGTATTCAATTTGTGCATGGTTCAAATCCCGATTGAAGGTATAGTACTCCCTGCCCCCATCCTGAACGGTTGGGGACAGGGTAACATTCTTTGGGTTTATTTATACTTGGAACCCAGTTTCGCTGTTTTTACAATCGTCTCGTAGAACTGGTTCTCGCGTTCCACCAGTTTCTTGAAGTCCGCCGTGTTTCGGTAATCAAGGATGATTCCCGCTTTATCTGCAAGCGCTTTGAACTCCGGATCATCCATCGCAGCCTTGAACGCATCGTGGAGCTTCTTGATTCGCTCTGGTGGCGTTCCCTTCAACGCGGCCAAGCCTCTCCATTGCCCCATAGCAAAATCGAATCCTAGTTCCTTTGCGGTTGGATAGTTGGGGAATTGAGCGAGTCGTTTATCCGTGAAGACTCCTAGGCATTTCAGCTGTCCAGCTTCCAGTTGCGCTACCCCTTCCGGAGGACCAACGGTAATCGCGTCTACCTGACCCGCTACCGCTGCGGTAACAGTGGGGCCACCTCCCGCATGCGGCACATGGTTAAACTTGCACCCAGCCACTGTTTCAAAGGCCAACGCAATCATGTGGGTTCCTCCACCGGAACCTGCGTTCCCTAGGTTTACTTGACCTGGCCGCTTCTTGGCATCCGCCACTAAATCCCGCAAATCCTTGTAGGGAGATTTAGCGGGAGCGAGGAACCACACGGGAGCGGTGGAAATATTGATGATAGGCTCGAACGAGGATGCGTCATAGGGAGTCTGCTGCATGTGAGTAACGGTGATGGAGGGGGTACACCACGCAACAATGTAGTGACCATCTGGTTTCTTCGTCATTGCTTCCACGTATCCCGGAACAGCCGCTCCACCTGGCTTGTTCGTGATGATGATAGGTACTCCCAGATATTTGGGAATCACTGTGGTAAAGGTACGGAACACAATATCTGTCGCCCCACCCGCAGCCCAGGGCACCATGATCTCCACTTCCCTTGTGGGAAATTTCTCTTCCTGTTTTCCTTCCGCTATTACGGAGAAGACAAGACATAGGAAGACCGTGCCGATGATCCCCAATCGAATGAACCTTTTCATAGATCCCTCCTCTTGTAAATGATTCTACATTATACCACCCTTCTCTCGAAGGATGGTACTTTTTCCGTTCTTCATGATCGAACGTTTAAAGTTCCAGAATATCCGGTCGACGGAACGTGTACCCTCCTACCTCCATCTGCAGTACCGGATACACCACAGGCTCAGAGAGCACTACTGGCCCCTTAGTGGTAGCCAGCATGGTATCCTCACTCTTCGTGCCGCTGATAGAGGGATTCCAGGTAAAAGCCTGGTTCTCCTGTACGATTTCGGTCGTATGCCATGTTACCCGGTAGTCCCGAGGCATATACCCGATCGCTCCTCCCTGATGATGCAATTCCCATTCATTGGGGTACCCCAACTGTTTGTACGCTTCGATCCCCGCTTTGAACGCGTCAACAGCGGGCCGTCCCGGTTTCGTCGCGGCCATGATCACCGAATCAATGTACACGTTATCCCGGTACTGTTTCCGTAAGGACTGCGGCACTTTTCCGAATTGAGCGAATCGAGTAATGGAAACGATTAACCCTCCCTTACGGGTATTCACGCTCAGCATAGCTCGGGTTTCGATTCGCCGTTCCGTCGTGATGGGATGACGGAAGGACGCGATTCGATCGTCGGCTGCGCAAAAAGCGATGACGAAATCGATCCGGTTTTCCCACAACTTTTGGGAAAGTCGCCCAATCACTTGACATTCCTTTTCGCCCCGTTTCAGTTGTTGCAAGGTTTCCTCTGCCGCCAGCGAAGAAAGACGGGCCAATTCGGTAATCCGTTCCACTTCCCAGGGAGTTAACGAATACCGAAGCCGTGCGATTTCGCCCGACACATCCATGGCACCGGGGAACCCATAATCTGAGGCGATGTTGGGACCCCCAAGTTCCTTTACGATGGCGGTCTCCCGTTCGTCATGCCAAGGATAGGACCTGATTTCGTACCCCTGTGCAGGAAGCTCCGCTTCCTTTTCCATCCGAACCGCCTCGATGTTGTTGCTCACCGCGAAGGCTTTATCAGGAGTGATAAGAAGTCCCACACCCCCTAGATCCGTTGCGATATTCACGTAGCTGATCTCGCCGCCGGTAAGCCAACTAAAGTTCGCCTGCCGTTTCAGGTACACGGCGGTGAACTTTCGCTCTTCCATGAACTTTCGAATTCGTCTCTGTTTTTCCAGAATCTCTTCTTTGATGAACATAGCTCCATCTTACGCTGTAAGACGTCTGCTGTCAATAGAACAATCACTGCTGATGGCATATGATTCTCAGAACCGCCGGGTCGAGGAGCGCGTGCTCAACACCTCGGGGACCACCAGCACCCGGAAGTACACGTTTAAAACCAGCGGAGTTGCGACGGGAAAACGGGACAAGCGGGAAGAATATGATAAAGACGGGAATCTGATCCAGTACATAGTGTACCAGTATGATAGCCAAGGCCGATTCTCCGGTATTGAAATCTACCTTAAAAACCCGACACCTCCTGACACCCTGCAGGGGCGGGTAACGGTGGAGTACAACGCGGAAGGGAAACAGACAACGGGAACCCGATATAACGCCGATGACACGGTGGCCGAAACCTACACCTATACCTACAATAGCCAGGGGCTTCTAAGCCGAAAGGATATTAAAAACCCCCTAGGCGTGCTGGTCTCCTATTCCCTTTTCTCCTATGAACAAGGCCCCCTGATCGGAGATCAGATGGAGTACTTTTTTTAAAAGGCTTGTCCATTTCGCAGTTCCACCTTTTCAATACGAAAAAAGCGAACCCGGTCTTTAAGATTAGCGCGATTCCTTCGGCTTGTGTTCCTGTTTCAAACATCATGCCCCAAAAATTCCCACCCCAATGGAACAGGATGGCCGCAGCCGTGCTTCCCCCCACAGAAAAGAACAGCCAGGTATAAAGGAGAGAATTAGGCAAAAAATCCAAAAGATAGAATAGGAACCTTACAGGCTCTTGAAGAAGAACCGCGAGCGGATAACCTGGAATGAAAAACAAGGGAAGATGCCACAGGGCCCAGAAACAGGCTAGCAGACCAGAAGCGGTGATGGCCGGCACCTTATGAAAGAGAGCGGGAAGCCCGTAGCCTCGCCACCCTAACTCCTCTGGGAGAGGCCCGAACAACAGAACGAAGAAGGCGAAGGGTAAAACCTTCAGGGGGGAACGAACTTCCTCCCGCGGGAGCAATTGCGAAGCCGGAGAACCCAATAAAACCGAGACCAGAATAGAGAAAACCTGGAAGAACAAGGGTAAGGCGAGCAAGAGGAACCAAGGTTTCCAAGAGCCGGAACGGAATAGAAGTAGTCTTTTCCAGAAATCCTTCCACGTGTCACAGGATTCTCCCCAGAGGAGCGTGAATATAGCGGAAACAACGGGGCCAAGGCCTCCTAGGCCAATAAGGATGATACCGGGCAGGCTCCTGGCATCGGTCCGAGTGATAAAGGAAATGCCCCAAAAAAACCAGGAAAATCCAATAGCGCCCGCAAAAAAGACAAGGGGGTTCTGATACTTCCCGATCCCGTATCCTTGCACACCCAGACATCCTGTATCCCCAATCTTTGAGAAATCCAGCTTTGGTAAACTTTCGACCAGCTGGTGCGGTAATAGATTCGTAGGGTTTACTGTACTTGTAAACTTCATCAGAAAGCCTCCTTCACCAGCACGTATACCCCCATTCCCTCGGCGGTGAATCCCACGTCCAATCGCGCGTTAATCCGACGCTGGGGATCTATCTGAAATCTGATTCCAAATCCGCCAACAATTTTAGGGGTACTTCCAGAAAAATACCCTGGTAAAGAAGGCGCCACATCCCCCGCTCCCAGAAACACCACCCCACCGACATTGCCTATTAGAAGAAACCGATATTCTCCCTGCACTGCCAGGCTCGTCAGATCTTGAAAGCGACCCATGGGATATCCCCGCATAAGGACCGAACCCCCGAGGGAGGGGTAGGACAGGAAAGGAACATCCCCCCAAGCAGTCTGAATTTTCCCCTGTAGGGCAAGTACCCCTGTTTTTCCCATAGACACATACCCCCGGATATCCAGCTGGAATACGCCATAATTCCAATCTGATCCCCAACCTGTCCTATACAATTCGAAGAATCCATCAGCCAATACCCCTTTAGCAGGGTTGAAGGAACTATCGCGACTATCCCACACTCCTCCGAACCCAACCCCCAAGGCTCTACCTCCTGCCCCTCCTCGCATGGCGGTCACAAGGGGCCCTCCTTCAATCTCACTGTACCTGAAGGAAAATCGGGGACCCACGTATAGAGACGAATGGAATGTTCGGTAAATAGACCCTTTCCAAACAAGGGTTGAAGGTTCATACGTTTCCACGTTCCCTTTTAACGAGCCAGAACCTAAGCCCCACCACTCCCCAGGGTAATGACTTAATTCCATATATCCCCCTATCCTGTATTGGTCCTCATTTACATACCATTCCGGCTGCGCCCCCACAGAGAATTGTAGGTTCTGAGTACCGGAAAAGAAAAAAACTACCTCACTCTGTTTTCTTGGCTTTGAAGCCCCTGGGGGTTCAGTACCTTGGTTCGGACTCCCCGGCTCCGAGCGGTCCAGTACCGACTCCTCAACGTCCACAAGACCCGGGCACATTATCGCGTACACTCCCAACCCAATCCCCGTGTCGGGGGTGTAAAAAGG
Source organism: uncultured Spirochaeta sp. (assembly GCA_937140905.1). GTDB lineage: Bacteria > Spirochaetota > Spirochaetia > DTKZ01 > DTKZ01 > DTKZ01. Next base: position 13,531 of record CAKZQO010000090.1, on the reverse strand, counting down.
AGCACCAGCTGGTATCAATGTCCAGCTTTCAGCGGAAAGCATGTTTACCGCCCAGCACCCGATTAAGAGCGGAAATGTTAAAAAGCGCTGACAAAGATTCTTCATAAAAGATGGCATGCGGTTATTCCTGTGATTCACTATACTTACCCTTTACGAATCTAGATCTGAATCTAAATGTAACGGTCCCGACAAACAGGGTCGTCCAAGCCGTTCGGTTCGGACGCTCGACCAACCAGTAGTGGATTTTCAAACGATACTGTGTCGTTAACTTGGAATTCTATTGCAACGCCTTCGGCGTCGGATTGCGGGTTAGGGAAGGGTCCTCCGCGAGGAAAGGTTCTTTCGGTACTCCGAAGGCGTGAGGCCAGTGTACTGTTTAAAAAGGGAATTAAAGGTAGATTTGGAACGGAAACCCGACTCCAATGCTATGTCGAGAAGGTTAGAGGTAGAGGATAGAATGAGCTGCTGAGCATGGCGCACCCGCTCTCGGTTCACCAACTCGAAGAAGTTCATTCCCAGTTCCTGGTTGATGACCTGGGAGAGATGGTGTGGGGAAAGGGACAACTCCACCGCCAGGTCGCGAAGAGAAAGGGTCTCGTCCAGGTACGCTTGCGTGTTTTGTAGGTGCGTCCGCACACGGTGAGCGATGTCCTTTACCTCTGCTGGGGTAAGAGGAGAGCGCTCGTATGCAGGCTCCCGTTTCAATCTAGTCAAGGGATCCTCATCAAGAAGGTTCTGTGCCGAAACGGCCCCCTCTCCTGAAATTGCGTGCTGTCGGGACGGCAAAGGGGGCCGATCCAAGCTAAGTTCTTTCTTGAAAATTTCTGGCTGCGTCAGCGCTTCGTACCCGAGGACATGGAGGATGCCAAGAACTATAAGGTCGGTAAACCGATTGATGTATTCCGTTACACCTGTCCAATAGCGGAAAAGAACCAACGCCGCGATGTACACGCAAAGCCCTATCCAACCGAATAAGACTATGTTTCTAAGCCAGTCTAACGTAAGCCCCTCCAGGGTGGAATAGTGTTCCCCCAGGCCCGCGCGGTGCCTATATATCCGGATAAAAAGCAGGGCCAAGTAAATACCCAGATGGAGGAGCTGGAAGACTTGCATAAGAAGGAACCAAGAATCCGAGGGCCTCTGGCTTTCCCAGTACTGTATTTTTTCCGGACCGGTCTTTAGGAAAAAAGGCACTAGCAATAGAGTATTCAGAAGAAAAGGCAGGAAATGCAGGAACCCCCGATTCCATCCTATCCTTGCACGAATTCTTTCCCAGCCACCCAGCAGAGTTTCGGTATAAAAATAAAGACATGGGCCAGTAAGGAAAGTGAAAGAAGCCCCAATCAAAAGGATATGAGGGTAGGTTCGGTAAGATCCTGTTTCGATGATGTAGGTGTAAAAAAACCCAAAGGACCAACTGAAGAGAATTATTGAAAGGAAACGGGTGGCTAAACGCACGGTCTTCGGTTTTCCACCCCCCAAAAGTATGAGACCTAGAAACAAGCTATTCACCGAACCCAAAATAAACAGTGCGTTCCAAGCTTCGATCCATCCCTTCACGATGGTACTCCAGACGATGACGCTCGAGGACCCTGCCGCGGAACGAGTACATCCAAAAGGAGAACAAAAGACAAGAACAAAAGGGAAAAGCCTAGAACTGGTGCAATTCGAGGGAACAGGGCAGTGAGAAAAAAGTACTTTTTCCCGTGGGCCCAAGATAATATAGATAAGAGAATGAGGGCTGTAGTGGTTCCCGTGATCCGAAAAATTTGGGGACTTCGAGTAGGCTTGCCTGTTCGTATGATCCTAACAGTCAAGGGATAGAACCGCCGTTCTTTTCGTAAGATGCCCTTAAAAATAATCCAGGTTCTGCCTAGGGAAAAAAGGAGAATACCCCATATTAAAAGCCATAAACCCCTCTCCCCCCAGATGATCCGGCTCATCCCTGGAGGGGAATACCCCTTCCACTGGGCCCAATCTCGAAGGACCCTTGCGAAAAATGGCCAGCTTCTTTGGCTGTTGGTAAGGATCACAATCCCTTCTCCAGTCACGGGAATTAGGTGGAAATGGCTCATCCAGCCTGATCCTTGACCCCCATGGGACACGGCCAGGGTTCCGTCTCGAAACCTCTCAAGAAAATGTCCAAATCCGTAAAAGGGAAAAGCGAGTCCATATAATCCAGGTATGGACGCCTGAGGCTCGAAGAGAAGTGCTTTCGTATGGGAAGAAAGAACTTTCTGGGATAAGGAATCACCACGCCCTTTTTGGCTTCCCGCAGCTATAAATCGAGCAATATCCTCTACTGTGGCAAAGAGCCCCCCTGCCCCCTTTTCCGGATACACGTAAGGTAAAATAGCATTTCCTGAAACCGAGTAACCATTGGGAACTGGTGGGTCCCATTCTGCGTTCCACGAGTAGCTGGAATGTTCCATACCTAGAGGCCCAAGGATCTCTTCCCGCATGTAGCTACTGAAATCCCTTCCCGTCACCTCTTCGATTAAGAGTTCTAAAAGATTGAACCCCACGTTGGAGTAGGAAAATTGCGTGCCAGGCGCTAGTACCAACTTTGCGTCCTGTGAAAGGGCTTCCTGAAGGGAGGGAAGGGGACCTTCTGGCCGATACCGGACCCCAATAGTTCCTAATCCAAGTCCGGATGTGTGACTTAGAAGACGCCGAACCGTAATCTCCTGTAATGGATAGGAAGACAGGGGAAAGCTCCAACTCCTTAGATAATTCGTGATGGGAGCGTCCAGTTCCAGCCTTCCCTTATCTACCAGTTTCAACACTCCCCACGCGGTGACGGACTTGGAGATGGATTCCACACGGCACCGGGTGGTGAGGGTGAGCGGACGTCCCACCTCCCTCTCCGCGTATCCCCAAGCCTTTGCCCATACGGGTTGACCTTCTTCCACCAGAGCAATAGATACGCCAGGTATCTGGTAGTATTTCATCCACTGGAGGACGTTCCTCTCTAAAAGCTGGGCGAAAGCATGCCCGGGAAAACCATCCCCTTTTGTGTTTGTGTCACATCCTACGCACGATACCAACGCCACTATCGCCACTACAAACCAGAGAACTCCCTTATCTCTGCTCTTACCCATTCGCAGATAGTACTCACTAATGATACCGCTCTCAAGGTACCGAATGGGTACCCGCTCTATACATGAACGCTTGTTTTCGCTATATTCCTTTTCAAGGGGATGGGGTTCCCCTGGTAACCGCCTTCCGGCTGATAACTCCTAAATGAATATCTACTCGTTCGGAGGAAGTTCTAATGGAACATCTATTCTATCTCATCTCCATTTGGCTTGCCCTCGCCCTTGCTTCGGCGGTGGTGGCCTACTACCTGAGAGTGTCCATCGCCCTGGTGGAAATTTGCGTGGGAATGATCGTGGGAGCCATTGCCACGGCTGGCGGTTGGTTCGAAGTCCTTGGCACGAAAAACGAAACTTTGCGTTTTCTCGCTTCTTCGGGTGCCGTGCTCTTAACCTTCCTGGCGGGAGCGGAACTGGAACATGAAACTCTAAAAAAGAAAGTGACCGAAGTTTCGGTTGTAGGAATCATAGGGTTCTTGGCCCCTTTTATAGGTTGCGCCTTAGTTGCTCGTTTCATTCTTGGTTGGGACACACAAGCAAGCCTACTAGCGGGAATCGCCCTTTCCACAACCTCCATGGCAGTAGTGTACGCGGTGATGCTGGAAACAGGGTTCAACACTACCGAGTTTGGAAAGGGGATCCTGGGGTCCTGTTTCATCAATGACATTGGAACTGTGGTGGCTTTAAGCCTGATCTTCGCTCCCTTCACCTACAAGACCTTCGTGTTCCTGGGGATCACCATACTGGTGCTTTTCCTTCTTCCTGTAACAAGCCGCTTCATCACTCGGCACTATGCAGGTAAAACCGCCGCCATCCGTACTAAATGGATGCTCTTTATCCTCTTCGCCCTTTCGGCCCTCGCTCTCTGGTCCGGGAGTGAAGCGGTCCTGCCCGCCTACCTCGCAGGAATCGTGTTGGCCGAGTTTGCCCGGGTCAACCATACCTGGCTTCGCCGCTTACGGACCCTCACAGTCGGCTTTCTTACTCCCCTTTACTTCCTTCGGGCTGGCACTCTAGTGTCCCTACCCGCACTTTTGGGAGGGTTCCTACTGTTCCTGGTATTGTTTCTTGGGAAAGTAGCATCCAAGATCTTCGGTCTGTATCCCGTTATCGCTCGATTCCGAACAGATCGGAAAGAACGTTGGTACTACTCCCTCCTGATGTCTACGGGCCTCACGTTCGGCACTATAGCCGCCCTCTATGGATTGACCAATAATATCGTGACTCAGTCTCAATACTCCCTCCTGGTGGCAGCCGTAATCGCTAGCGCAGTGATACCAACCCTCATCGCCAACGCGGCCTTCCTTCCGGCTCATCTTTTGGCCGCCCGACCGTCTCTTTCTACCACGTCGGCCCGTGCGCCCGGCGGAGATGGAAAGGGATTGGACGAAGAAGGGTAGGGCTCTCTTTACAAGGGATCTCAATAGGATTGTTTTGGATTGTGCTCCAGGCGGAGGGCTTGAATGCTACCTCCGCCTTAATTTAGAGCTCAGTCAAGAGTACCAGGGGCAAATCCGTCTTGAGGAAATCTTTTCCTACGCACCGGAGAGGGAGCCCCGCTATCTTTGCCACCGCGTAGGTCATGCAGTCTCCAAAGTTCAAGGCAGTGGGGTGTCTACCCTTGCTAAATAGGCGGTAGGCCCGAATAGCCTGCCGGTAATGTTCGGGTAAGGAGTGCGGACGAATCTAGGATCATACTCCTTCAACCCCATATCCCAAGATTAGTTCCCTTTCCTCCCGACTCGAAGCTTTCCCCCGGTATGCTTCAGGAAGGGAAGACCACACTTACTTGGAGAGAATTCATCGCCGTAATGGAGACTCGAAAACCGCACTCTTACCCAATTCCGCTTCGATTTCCAGGAGGCGGTTGTACTTCGCGATGCGCTCACTCCGGCAGAGGGACCCTGTCTTGATCTGTCCTCCGCCCATGGCAACGGCGAAATCGGCGATAAAGGCGTCCTCCGTCTCCCCCGATCGATGGGAGATCACGAACCCCCATCCTGCTTTCCTGCACAGGTCGATCGCTTCGATCGTTTCGGTAACGGTGCCGATCTGGTTCAGCTTGATGAGCACGGCGTTGGCGGTCTGTTCTTTGATCCCTCGCTCCACGAACTTCTTGTTGGTGACGAAAATATCGTCTCCCACGATTTGGATCCGGTTCCCGAGGGCGGCGGTATGCGCTTTGAACCCATCCCAGTCGTTCTCGTCCAACCCATCCTCGATGGAAACAATGGGGTACTTATCTAGCCACTTTTTGTAGAATTCTGTCATCTCCTGGCTCGTTTTCTTACCCTGGCCGGACTTGGACAGATGGTACGCGCCCTTTTCGAAGAAGGAACTGGCCGCGGGATCCAAAGCAAGGGCGACTTCCTTCCCTGGAGTGTATCCTGCGGCCTGAATGGCTTCCACGATCACCTCGCAGGCCTCGTCGTTGCTCTTTAGGTTCGGGGCGAATCCTCCCTCATCTCCCACCGCAGTGCTGTAACCTTTCTTCGAAAGGATCTTTTTCAACGCGTGAAAGGTCTCCGCTCCGTACCGCAGCGCCTCGGCAAAGCTAGGGGCCCCTATCGGCATGATCATGAACTCTTGGAAATCCACGCTGTTCTCCGCGTGCTTTCCCCCATTGAGAATGTTCATCATGGGAACAGGAATCCGCACGGCCCCGGGCCCACCTAGGTACTGGTAGAGGGGTAATCCCGCGTCCTCGGCCGCCGCTCGAGCAACGGCAAGGGACACTCCCAGGATCGCGTTGGCCCCCAACTTCGATTTATTGGGGGTACCGTCCAGTTCGATCAGGATCCGGTCGATCTCGGCCTGTCGGATAGGATCCATCCCCACGATCTTCGGGGCGATCACCTCGTTCACGTTCTGTACTGCTTTCAGAACCCCCTTCCCGCCGTAGCGCTTCTTGTCGTTGTCCCGGAGTTCCACCGCTTCGTTCTCTCCGGTAGAGGCCCCCGATGGAACCGAAGCCGTGGCCACGATGCCATTTTCTAGCGCGCAGAACACCCGAATAGTGGGATTCCCTCGAGAATCGAGGATTTCCATCCCTTTCACAGATTCGATACATGCCATATATCACCTCCAAACAGGTAAAACGTTCGCTTGTTCACACCTTCTCCGCGCCCGATCGATCGGACGCTTTCTTCAGTTTTCCGATATAGAGGAATAGGGGAATTGCGGCTCCCTGCAACACGAGAGAGAACACCACCCCAGCGGGCAGAAACCGGTCGTAGAGTAGACCGAACACGGCGCTTCCCGCGAACCAAGACACCCCGTAGAAAGTGTTGAAAACTCCGTAGGCGGTAGCCCGCTGATTCGATGGGATAAGGTCGGCCACGGCCGCTCGCATGATGGATTCCTGGGCGCCCATCCCGATTCCCCAGAGTACCACTCCCGCAATAGCACCCCACGATCCCCATACTCCGGTGCCTGTTCCGCTCCCCCCAAAGAGGAACGCGGGCACCGCGAACAGGAAGGATATCACGGTAGATATCGCCAAAACCGATAAGCCTTTCTTATCGTACCATTTCCCGAAGGCAAGGGCGGCTAACGCGTCCACGCCCATGGCAAGGGCATAGAGTAGGGCAACGAGGGAAGGTTCGATCTTTCCTGTTTTTGTAAAGTGAAAGGCGAGAAGGGGAAAATCTATGAACCCCGCGGCGAGGAGGGAAGCTGCCGCTAGGTAGATCCAGTACGTACGGGGAAAACCGAGCGCCTTCCATCCGCCTTTTAACCCTCCTTCGGGCAGTGCTTCTTTCCGCGCTTCGAAAGTCTGCGGACGAGGGTACCGGAAACGGGTATACGCCACGATGGAAAGGGCGATGATCGCGGGAATGGCAAGGGACGCAAAAGCGGCCCGGTACGCGTATCCCAAAGAAAAGACAGCTGCCACCACTAAGGGCCCCGACACGGCACCAATCTGGTCTAACGCTTCGTGGATCCCAAAACCCAATCCTCTACCCATTTGGTGGGTGGCGTGGGAAAGCATCGCGTCCCGAGCGGGGTTCCGGATCGCCTTACCCACCCGTTCCAGGATCATCAGGATAGCGGCAACCTCCCAGGCTCCCGCCAGTGCAAGCAGAGGCACCGCCAACAGGTTCAACGTGTAGCCGAGACCCGTGAAGAACCAGTATCGTTTGGTCCGATCGCTCAACGCCCCCGACACAAGGCGCAGAGCGTACCCGAGGAACTCTCCCAAACCCGCCACGAATCCCACCGTTTTGGCGTTCACCCCAAGGGTACCGAGAAAGGGACCCGTGATGCTCCTCGCCCCTTCGTAGGTCATGTCGGCGAAGAGACTCACCACGCCAAACAGGACCACGAACAGAAAAGCGTCCTTTCGCGTGTCCTTGCCCATTGGCTCCAGATCTTCCACTCGTGCTTGGTTCATGATTACAATCCTCCTCTGTAGAAAATACTCTATACACCTCTGCAAGTGGATGCATAGGGAACGATTCTCAATACCTGAGCTCGTCGTCCCTTAAATCTATTTGGGAGGGGTCATCAGCTGGATGGGCGGTTTCCTGCTCCCGCGTCGTGATTCCCTGCGGCCTCGGCACAGGAACGCAACTGAGGAAAGGCGGGAACAGGCGGCGGACTCCATCGCCACAATTAAATATACTGTAAAATCACCTTTTTTCCAGCCCCTCTTTCTAACCCCATTGATTGTGCCCCTTTATTGGTGTATATTTATGGTGCGTTATGGAGGTGCGTTTTATGCGCATGAGCATTACGATAGATGAATCACTGGTGAAAGAAGCAATGCGCGTGTTTGGAACTTCGGTAAAACGGGAAGCCATTGAAAAAGCGTTGCGGGAAGCGATTCGATCGGTACGGAGAAGAAAGGCCCTCGAGCACTGCGGTTCCATCGATTTGGGATTCGATCAGCAGGACCTTGAAAACCTGCGGAAACAGACATGATTCTGATCGATAGCTCGGCGTGGATCGAATACTACAAACCTTCCGGGGACGCGAGAGTCAAAAAAGCCGTATATCGAGTGATCCAAGAAGACGAAGCGGCCATCAATGGATTGATCCTCGTGGAAATAGCGGGATACGCTCGTGACTCGGTACGATCCCTCATCCTGTCCGATTTCGGAGCCTTTCACTCCCTACCGTTATCCGATTCCGTGTTTTTAAAAGCCGCTGACATTTGCGGGACTCTTCGCGAGCAAGGCGTCACGGTCCCCGCTACCGACGCGATTATAGCCGCGTGCGCACTGGAATCGAATGCCTCGTTACTACACCGAGACTCCCATTTCGAACAGATCGCCCGGCATTACCCGTTACAGCTCATATAAAGCATCCCAACGCCCCTCCCTCTCCCCTCGTACCCGCTCGACGCTGCGCTATCATCTTTTACACATTCACCTCCGGAACGCCTCTATATGCCGGAACCGGAGTAAGAGGTCCACAAACCGGGGGTCCCGCTCGGGAGTGCTCTCGCTAAGTAGGGCACGCCCCGATTCCCCTACCTCTATCCCCTCCGCCCGAAGCGCTCTTTCAGACGGCGGTAGGGTAGGAAAAGTTTCCTTCGGAGAAAACCAATATAGGTGGCTCCGGCAACCGCAGTCCGTGGAACCAAACCCTTCCACTGGCACTCCATCGATCTCGGCGAGTCCCCGGGCCAGCTCACACTCCAGGTTCCGGTAGGAGGCGATGGGGTACGCCCGCGCAAAGCTCGCGACCGTGGAAAGGTAATCGAGGTGCCAGTGCAACCTTTTTTGTCCCTTCCCACGCGCGTGTTGACCTGATGGCAGCTGTTCCAGAGGCGGAAGGATCTTTTTTGTACCCTTGCTTCCTATCCGCAAGTGCCGGGCCATCCGTGCCGCCAATCCCCGTTGAGCGGACCCCGCGTAAAGGTACCATCCGGGTAAAAAGTCAATCCTTCCCAGTGCGCCCACATCCAGGACACGCCGCTCCGAAAGCCACAGGGCCACCAGGTAGCTTCCCCGGTCCTCCTCCGCCAGCTTTCCATGGGAAAGGTCCGCGGGGATTCCCTCCCGCTCGATCCAAGCCCTGCCCCCTGAATCAGCGGCGATCTGGAACGTATGGATTCGAACGCGGGATCCCACGCGTGAAAGAGATGCGGCAAAGGCGGGATCCGTGTGAAGGTTCGGGATGAACCGTTCCGCAGGTCCATGGGATACGACGAAGATTACGTGGGCCCCAAATCCTTCATGTGTCGCCTCTTCCAGCTCCTGTAGATGTCGAACCGCTCGACTACTAGGCGCATCGGGAAACATGGCCGTACCATACGCCACCAGGGTACAACCCTTGACCTCGATGAAATGTCCTTTTCCTTCCATATCTTCCACGAAAAAATCGAACTGAGAGTTCCCCCACCGTACTTCCCGACGAACCGTTCGGGCGCCTGGGAATAAACGAGGGAGGATCAAAGTTTCCGCGAGTCGGTTCAACCGGGATGCGTAGAGAGGAACCACATAGTTGGTGGCGTATCCAAGGGGATACACGGCTACAAGAGTCCAATCGGTCTTTGGATTTCGGGTAGATCGAGTTTTCAAGACGCCCTGGTTTTCCTTTTCTGCGCTTTGCAAGCGCTTCTCCAGGATCACCCGTGTTCCTAGAAACAGGAGTTCCATCAACCTTCCGGGGTTGGGACAATGGGCGGCATAGGGACCTTTAGGAAATGCCTTTTGCGGTGTCCTATCCTGCATCCCCTTGACCTTAGCAGACGTTCCTACCCCGTCCGCTTTTTCCAACAAAGGACTCTCCGAAACTTCTACCTTGAACCGATTCAACCTACGAAGAAAGTAGGCTTCATGGTCATTACGGAAGAGGGGAAACTCAGAGGAATTTTCCACAATTTTAAACGATGCGTCTGACTCCTGCACTAACTCAGCCTATAAGGAAACAAGAAGAAAAGAAAGTCCCTAAGATCAAAGAGTCATGATGAGAAGAGCAGATGTTTTTTATCGAAAAGCTTGCTATACTCCCTTTCAAACTCGTATGGTAGATTCGAAAAGAAGCGGCCAGTACGAACGCCTCTATCATCAGATAAAGCCCCTTCTCCAGAAAAGTCCCAACCTTGTAGCGGGAATGGCCACCCTCGTTGCCCTCCTGCACGGTAAGCTTCGGCATCACTCCTGGACAGGGTTCTATTTCGTGGCGGGAAAGGACGAGCTTCACATAGGCCCCTACCAGGGACCCATAGCCTGTCAGGTACTGAAAGGCCAAGGAGTCTGCTTCGCCTGCGCCACTCGAGGGGAAGCGGTAGTAGTCCCTGACGTCCACGCCTTTCCGGGACATATCGCCTGTGACCCCCGCTCGAAAAGCGAGATCGTCCTTCCCCTCAAAAAGGATGGCCGGGTCGTCGCGGTTCTCGACATCGATTCCCACATGCCCGCCGCTTTTTCCGAAGAGGATGTGGAGCCTTTGCAGAGGATCATAGACCTGCTTTTACCCCTGGTTGTAGAAGATAGACGAATGGATATAGAGCCTTTACCTATTGCCCCTTTTTTCCCGGAGCACGGGAGTGACCATGGTATGGAAGGTCACCATAAACCTATAGATATTCTAAAGAAAGAGAGGTACACAGAATGACCAGTGCAGAGAAAGCGGTTTCCGCGTTCCAGGCGGGGTATAACTGCGCCCAATCCACTTTTATGGCCTTCATCGATGACCTGGGAATCGAGAAGAGGCAAGCCATGAAACTCGCATCCGGATTCGGAGGCGGGATGGGACGAATGCAGGAAGTCTGCGGCGCGGTGAGCGGTGGAATCTTGGCCTTGGGGGCTACCTTCGGGCATGGAGAGCCTTCCGAATCGGAAGCCCAGAAGAAAACCTACACGCTGGTGCAGGAACTGATGAAACGTTTCAAAGCCCAGCATGCAAGCTGCCTCTGCAGGGATCTAGTGCAGGGCATCGACCTAAAAACGGAGGAAGGACAAAAGCAATTCAAGGAGCGGGACCTGCGGAACAAAGTCTGCGTTCCCTGCGTGCGCACCGCGGTGGAAATCGTGGAAGAGTTGCGGAAACGATAAAACCCGAAAGATAAAGACCCGGAATTGCATTAGCAGCATGCCCTGAGTCTTAATCAGGGAACTATTCCCCGCTCACCCGGACTGTTCCCGCATCCATTCGACGAACTGCAGGATTTCTGTAACCACCGTATCACATAGGGAAGGAAAATCTTTTTCCAATTCTTGAATTTTGGGAGCCTCTAGCTCGAATCCATACAGATTCCTAAACACATGACGAAACCGAAGGAAGGGGAGTAGTCGCCTCATCGTTCCTTCGGTAATGACAGCTTTCCGCAAATCGGGCATATCCCATGACATTTCTATTAGCAAGTCTCTATGCCAACTTTCAGTTTTCGGTACTCCCCCATTCAACTCGACAGCAATTCGTTTGAAGATCCTTTCTAGACCCGAGTAGAAATCGTGAAATAACGATCCGATGATCCGGTTTCTGATATTCTCTTTGAGGGACTCTGGTACTTCTTCGAACTCTTTTTTCAATTTTTTTACCTGGGCTACCTCCCCCTCCACTTCTTTGGAAAGTCGCAGAAGTACGGTTGATTCAAATCTCATAACTTTGTCCCCACATCCCTTGTTTCTTGAATAATAGCGTCGTTTGCGTCCTCGTACGGAATCAGATCCACTCGAAAAGTTGTCAACGTTGCTACTTCGTCCAGGATATGAAAGTAACGTTCTTTGGGCAATCCTTTTACCACCAGGTCGATATCTGAACTCGTACTAAAAGGCCTATTTGTCTCGAAGGCCGAACCAATCCCATACACCTCAACCTGATATGTTTCTTTTAAATAGAGGGCTATCCGTTCCGCGTCCTTTCTGGCCTTAGCGCGTAAATCTTCCCGGAACAACCGCCTATGTAGATGTTCTTTTAGACGGTACATGTCGATAGAAGTATAGCATATCTATCCCTGCTCCGCGACCTATCGAAGAGTAACTGCGTCTCGCTGTTTTAAAAGGTAAACGCCCAGGGAACCAGCCCGTTAAAGTAAAAGCGCCTTCCCTGGGTTTGTAAAAGTTAGAAGCATTGAAACACAACTTATCCCACTAAAAGAGAGGTAAGGTTCCCGTATAGGAGCCAGTGATCGTACCCGAATCCTCCTCGGAAGGGGAAATCACACAAAGTGTATAGGTCAACGTGTACGTATCCCCATTCTTCGTCACCGTTAGGATCGTGTTTGGTTCTGCGGATTCATCCAGTATCCATAGTTCAGTAAAGGTGGCTGGTGTAACAGATCGATTGTATCCGATCCCACAGGAGATATCGAGAATCGAGTTCTGTTGCGTCGAGTATTCACCCGGATTCAACAATTCTTGCGATAGAGGAATAGAAATATTGAGGAAATCCCCGCTTCCCGTAGATTGCGGAAGGATTGAGGAAAGATAAATATCCAGCGAGTTGGTTACCGTATCGCGCTCCAACCATCCGTAGGAAAGGGTTCCCGTGGTATTCCCGATTGTAAAGGAACCATTGCCAGTTCCCGGCACTAAGACCGAACCTGTTCCTCCCGTAGATCCCTCATCGGTATTCGTTCCACTCGAACCTCCGGAAGCATCACACCCCACAAACAGAATCCACACGATGAAAAGTGTACCCAGAATCCGATTCCATTTCTTCATACCATCTTCTCCTGACAAAATAGAATTATGGAATGGATTCTTACTCCTGCTTTTTTCTATCGTCTACACACAGAAAGGTTTCACCAGATCCTGTGCATTACCGCAGGGCCAGTTTTCCTTCCTGCATGAAGACCTGGTCTACCCCAAGGGATCGGTAGATCCTGAACAGAGAGGAAAGGCTTAAATCCGCCTCACCCCGCTCAATTTTCCCGATGGTATTCCGGTGCAGTTCGGCCCATTCTGCCAGAGTTTCCTGGGAAATATCCAGATTAATTCGTCGTTGCCGGATCACCCTTCCCATTTCCCGCAACATGAACGCATCGGTAAAAGCACCCATCCCTCGTAAAGGATCGTTGGGAAAGAATAAAAAGCGGAACACACCCTTTTCCAACTGGACGCCACTCGCACCCAAGAACAGGTATACTCGATTCATCTCTAGGGCCCTGGGATCTACCTGCCCGTTAAGTACCCGAAACAGGGTATTCCTGTGCACCCCCACGTGAGTGGCAAGTGTTTCTACCGAAAGGCACAGGTCTTTCCTGTGTTGGTCTACTTCTTCCAACATTGTGTTCATTAGTTTAAGGATGGAGTATGGTTTTGGTTTCATTTAATGCGTCTTTGGTTTTGCTCTCGCTAGAGGAATCTCATCAATATCGAGCACCAGTGGATCCTATCTATTTCAATTCAGTCTTGAATTAAAACATATTATCGGGAAACAAGATTTATTAGAATAATTGAATTATCTATGACAATTTTTTTAATTTTATAGTCATCTCCATCCTTCTTCATTTCGAAAACAATCGTTGCGTTACTATAACT
>CAKZQO010000089.1 GCA_937140905.1 uncultured Spirochaeta sp. | reverse complement strand
ATCTACTCTTTTCTGAAAAATTTCCTCCATTGCGCTAACAATCCCTGTTCTACCTATAAAAATGCTGTATAATTGAAAGAAAATCAATTTCTTAATATGAGGATCCTACTATGATTTCCTTAAAAAAATGTATTTCTCTCTTTCTAGTTTTAGCGACTTTTTCCGTAGGCGCTCAACCCTCGAAACCTGAAGCAGCCAAAGCACCCTCACAGGGGAATAGCGTGGAATCATCTTCTGAGTCTTTATCCCTTAAGCGGATAGTAATCTATACGAACGGTACCGCTTATTTCGAACGGGAAGCCCAGATTTCAGGTTCAGGTGGATTGGATCTGTATTTTCGATCCTCGGAAATAGACGATCTTCTGAAAAGTCTTGTCATACAGGATCCCGCTCGGGATACTCCTCCATCCGTTTCCTATAGTTCTCGGGATCCTCTGGATAGGATTCTCAAGAGTTTTTCTCTAGACCTTTCCAAGAACCCCAGCGGGGCAACCCTTCTACTGCAAGCGCGGGGAGAACGGGTAGAGTTATGGGCAGGAGAACGATTCGTGGGAAATTTACTGGGTTTAGAAGCCCGTACAAACGGAGGGACACCGCTGGGGAGAGAGGGAGAAGAAACGTCCAACGATATGCCGTATCCCCAAACACTCTATGTACAAATCTTCACGGATCAAGGGATCAAAAGTGTCCCGTATGAAAGTATTTCCACTTTCCGCTTCCTAAATCCCACATTGACGGAGGAAATTTCCCAGGCCCTGCGTTTCATTAGGGAGAACCGGAATACGGACAAGAAACGGGTCACCCTATCCTTTTCTGGTTCCGGTAACCGGATTGTTCGAATGGGGTATGTGCTGGAAACATCCGTTTGGAAAACCGCGTTCCGTCTCGTGCTAAGAGAAGGACAGAAACATCTGTTGCAAGGATGGGCCATCGTGGAGAACTCCACCGACGAAGACTGGAAGGGGATCCGTCTCTCCCTTATCTCCGGCCGGCCGATCAGTTTTTCCATGAACCTGTACGAACCGATCTACAATCCCCGGCCAAAAGTTCCCTACGCGGTAGAACGACAACTACCTCCCCCCGTGTACTCCGCAGGGGTAGCACCCGCTCCCACTGCTTCCGCAGATGTCCCCCGTCCTTCAGCGCCTTCGGCAAAACGTTCTAGAGATAGCATGGCCGAAGCCCTTTCAGATAAGTCTCTGGCCGCCTCCGCTCGGGAAGAGGCGAAGGCCGAACCAGAAGGGGAGGAGTTCCTTTCTCCGGAAGGGTTAGCAACGGGCTCTGTGGCGAAGGCCGAAGCAACATCCGCTGGTCAATTCATCCGCTACGATATCCGGGAACCTGTGTCCATCCCCCGCCGGCAGGCGGCCTTACTCCCCATACTAAACGCTTCCGTGGAAGGAGAGCGGCTTTCTGTTTACAACGAGTCGGTGAATCGTAAACACCCCCTAACCGGAATATGGCTCAAGAACACCACGGACCTGGCCCTAATGGGGGGACCGATCACCGTGTTCGAAGGGGGGCAGTACGCGGGGGACGCCCGGATCGACACGATCAGCGCAGGAGACAAGAGACTTTTGAGCTATTCTGTGGACTTAGACACCGAAGTTATGTTCCTCGACAAATCCCTCCCTGAAACGGTTACCCGAATCAAGATCAACAAAGGGACTCTTTTCGTTTCCAAAATCCAGCGGAAGGAGCGTACCTACACGTTAGTAAACCGCGGGAACACGCCTCGTACGGTATTGATCGAACATCCTGTCTCAATAGGATATACTCTAATCGAACCAACCACCTACGAAGAACGCACCGAATCGTTCTACCGGTTCCGTACCGAGGTGAAGCCCCGACTCCAAAGAGGTGTGGAGTTCCGGGTCCTGGAAGAAAAGCCCATCGAAAGCTCAGTAACCCTTTCTACCCTGCAAACGGAAGGGATCCTGTTCTACATCAATCAGCGAACTTTAAGCGAGAAAGTGCGAGACGCTCTTTCCAGGGTGGTTAACCTACGGAACGACCTTGCCCAGGCTTCTCGCACCCGAGGGGAGTTCGAGAATCGAATCGCTCAGATCACGAAAGACCAAGAACGGATTCGCAGCAACATGGGGGTATTGGACCGGACTTCCAGTTTATACCAGCGGTACCTGAAGAGCTTGGGTGAGCAGGAGGATGTCCTAACCGAGTTACAACAGAAACTCGCAGACGCCAGGAACCAAGAAAACCTCAAACGCAAAGCTCTGGAAGATTACCTATCGAACCTAGATGTGGAGTAGATGCATGGATAGGATTGAATTCCTTGCGAAAGAGGATTCATGGAATTATATTTAAATCATGGAATCTAAGGTCACCACGAAAAACATGGTTTCCATACCTCAAAAAATAGCTCGGCAGTATGGAATTTCTCCGGGTTGGAAACTCGATTGGAGGCCTGGGCAGGCACCCGATGAACTGATTGTAAAGATTATTCCCGATAGATCCGAACGGGCCCGTCGTTTGCTTGGGAAAGGAATGAGGCTGAGCCCAGAACGGGATGCAGTAGGGGAACTTATAGCTGAACGAGAAAAAGAAGAATCATGAAGTATCTGCTGGATACTTCGGCTCTTCTAGCTCATTACCGAAATGAACCGGGCGCACAATATGTTCAATCCCTTTTCGAACATTCAGAGCACAAGATTTACCTTTCAACCCTTTCTATTGCAGAACTGGCCAGGCGCTTAGTAAGTCTTGGGCTTTTACCCGAAGAGGCCCGGGAGACAACATGGGAATACGTAAACTTAGCCACACAGATCTTTCCTATTGATACGGCAGTCTCCCTCAGGGCTTTTGAACTCAGCCTTTCCGTTTCCACCCGTCTTCCCTTGATTGATGCCCTTATTGCAGCTACCACAGCTGTGTATGGGCGACTCTCGTTCATAAAGATCCTCATTTCGAAGCAATCCCCCGAGATCTGGTTTCCATGGAGAAATTAGAAACAGTGTAATACACTTTTAAGAAAGCGATGATAAGTCATAGGTCCCGCCTCCCAGAGTTTCCTGCCCTATCTTTTTTCCTTTTCTTTCTGTTTTTAGGCGTTTCGGAGTCTCACCGCGGTGAGGCCCAGGAACCTCGAGTAAACTTCGTAGTTCGCGTGATCGACGCTGAACTGAAAGAGCCTCTTGCGGGTGTCCGGGTCTATGATCCAGCTTCCGGGATGGCCTATACCACCAATACAGAGGGAAAAGTAACAGTACCTATTCTACCTCGTCTCCTCGTGTTTTCCCTACCCGGCTACGAGGAAAAACGGGTCCCCGTCCAGGCAGGCGCTGAGGAGAAAGAGTTCGAGGTTTCCCTACGAGTGGTAGGTGTCTTGGAAGCGGAGGAACTCATCGTAGAAGCTCCATCGATAGGACGTACAGACGAACAGGTAGGTGTTTCGGTTGCGGTAAATAGGGATACCGTGAAACAGACCGCACAGATCGGCATCATGGAAGACGTGATGAACACTGTCCGGATCCTACCCGGTGTAATCTACGCGGGCCGCTACACTCCCTTCCTTTCCGTCCGGGGAGGAGAACCGGATGGACTGACTCACGTATTGGATGGCGCCCTTATAAAATACCCCTATCATTGGGGCGGGATGGTTTCCATCTTCAACCCTCGAATCGTGGACTCCGTAAAACTATCGGCAGGAATTTTCCCCGTCGAGTATGGGCAGGCAACCAGTGGACTCCTGGACATTCACTTAGTTACCCCCCATGAAGGGCTCCGATGGGAGGTGGGCAGTTCTATTTCTACCCTCGAAGGGTATGTGCAGGTTCCCCTACTCCAGGATAATCGAGCGGGATTCCTAGTGGGAAGCCGGATCACCCATTACGATCTAGTCTTTGCGCTCACGGGGAATTTTCTGGAAGAACAAGGGGTTACCTTTTCCCGGGTGCCCTACATCTACGATTTCTATCTGAAGGGCTTCTACCGGCCAAAGAAGGAGCTTTCCTTCCAATTCAACGGATTCTTGGGTCAGGATGGAATTGGGATCAAAGCGTTAGATCCTGATTTAGATCTATCCCGAGAAATCCAGAACACCTTTGACTTTCAATGGACCAACTGGGACGCCTTTCTCCATGGGACTATCCAATGGCTTCCCGGTGATAAACTTTCTCTTCGGGCTTTACTGGGGTACGAGAACTGGGTATCCAAAGCGGATGGGAGGTTCCTAGAAAAAGGCACGCGATACTACTCGGATGCCTTCGTAGATCGCTTTGGCGTTCTTCTGGGAGTGCAGAAAGGAGATTCTTTCTCGGTGGATGCGGAGAGTGCGTTCACCTCTTCAACCACTCTTCACCATCTCCAGGCTAGGTTTGACGCGGACTACCGTTTGAACGATCAGCTCACCCTCAAGTCAGGAGCGGGGGCCTATCTATCCCTCTTCCGGTACGATTCGTCGGGGGACCTCTGGGGGATTTCCTACCTCTCCGATGGAACCCCCGTGTACCGGAAGGATGTCTATTCAACCAGCGCCGAAGATAACGATATCCTGGTGAGTTTTGCCTATCTCGGGAGTAGCTGGACCTATGTCCCTAACCGGTTGAACCTCGAACTAGGGCTACGGGTGGATCACGGGTATTTTAGGGGAGAAGGGAACTTTACCCTAAACACTCTTCCTGTTCTAGGGCCTCGTCTTCTAGTGTTTTATACTCCCTTTGATTCGATTCCCCTTACCTTTAGCGCTGGCAGCGGGATTTTTTCCAAGGTCCCCTTCGAAAGCCTTCTGATCACCAAGGATATGGGGCTTACCGATTACGATGTGAAGATACCAAAGAGTTTCACTTCTGTATTGGGAGGAGAACTACAGGGGGGAGAAGGATTCCGGCTCAAGATCGAAACCTACTATAAGTACCTGTTCGATCGATTCTACTATAACCTGGTACCTTCAAACGAAACTGCCGGTAGCCGGGAATTGAAGGTTCGAGTCCACAACGATGGGATAGGCCACGCGGGAGGGTTCGATATCCTATTGGATCGTCGAACTTCCCGGGACTTCGATGGAATGCTGAGCTACTCCTTCATCGTAGCCCGGTATAGAAACCCCGAAACCGATGGCATCGGGGAGGAGAACGCAAGCGAACCACGGGGTCGATGGTACTATCCACTGTTCCATCGGTTCCATAGCCTGAATCTATTGTTAAACTATAAACCGAACACGTGGTTTACCCTTACCACCCGGCTATCCTTTGCCACCGGGACTCCTTTACCCCGCTTTGGAGACAAGGAGATGTTCTTTGCCCGGTTCGAGAACCGAGATGGTTCTTCCACACTGGCTGAAATGTACACCCGGAAGTCCTACTATGACGATTTGAACCGCCGTTCCTGGGTCCTTCCGCTGGATATCAAAGGTTCCTTCCACTTTTATCGAACAGGGTCCAAGGTGTACCATGAACTGTACGTGGGGGCGGAGGATATCCTTTCGCCTTTCTATGCTAAACTACGGAATAACAGGGATTCTATCACGACCGACCGGTACACGGGGGAAGATACCATCTCACCTGAGGAACAGTTCAGTTTCCCTGTCATCAGTATCGGTTACCGGGCGTCCTATTAACGAAAGAGAATTGAGAAAAACGATGATGGCGCACAGAACATCGAGAGTAACAATGGGGTTAGGCATAGGGGGATTGGTATGCTTCTATATGATCCTCCTTTCTTGTTCCACCCTTTCTTCTTCGGACACCCGGTTCCAGGACACGGGAAATAGAATCCAAATTCGAAGAGCTCCTGTAAACCAGAGAAAAGACTTTTCCTGTTGGTTCCTAGGATTGACCTCGGATGGTCGAGGACCTGCCCTATCCCTTCGCGTTTCGATGGGTGATCTTGAATCTTTGTCGGGGGAAGTGGAACTTACCTCACCTCTTCTACCCGCTTTCCGGTTTCTAGGGACCCTATCTCGATCTGGCCCCGCGGAACTCCTTCTCCAGATCCATTCGGTACGGATTTTCGATAACTGGAACAACGGCTGGACAGAAGGAGAAGCAGATGCGTTCGGTACTCTAATCTTCCGGCGGGAGTACCTTAGATGGTGGGCGAATCTCCGTGACCCGCTGGGAATCGGTGAGGTTAGATTCGGCGAGGTTAGATACTTCGATCGATACTATCGGGGAGAGGAAGGGACTCGTCGTGTGCAAGTTCGTGTTCAAAGACATCTGGCAAGGGCAACCCAGGAAGTTAGTATGGAAGGTGGGTTAAAAAATACGAGCGATACGGATGTCGAAGAAACCCCACGACTTTTCCTTTCCCTTTTGAATTTATCTCGCATCAATCAGCAACTGGGAAAAGAAGAACTCCAATTTGTACCCTCTGAGGATTGAAAGGAGAAGAATCGTATGCAATTGAGCATGAAAGACCTATTCCTTCTCGGTGGTTGGGCCATGTGGCCGCTCCTTGCGTTTTCCGTAGCCGCGGTCGCGTTGATCATTGAACGGGCAATGTATCTTCTGTTGCACCGCCTGAATGTACGTGACCTTGCCGAAAATATACTTTCTGCTCTTCGTAATGGAGATATGGAGCAGGCTTTCTCGATCTGTCGGCAAGCCCCCAACCGAACAGTCGCCGCCCCCATTTTACTAGCAGCCCTGGAGTCGGTAGATCTGGGAGAACATCGGATCGAGCGGATAATGGAAGCCGCTGCGAGCAGGCAGATTCAAGCCCTGGAAAAAGGGTTAGACCTTCTCATCGCTATCGGATCCCTTGCCCCGATTACTGGATTCCTAGGAACAGTATCGGGAATGATTACCGCCTTCCGAAATATTGCACAGGCAGCGGACGTGAACGCTCAATTGGTGGCAGGGGGAATTTTTGAAGCCCTCATCACCACTGCGTATGGGCTAACAATTGCTATAGCAGCTATAGCATCCTATAATATCTTTGTCCACATTGTAGACCGTTTCGCTGCTTCCATTGAGGAAGCGGGAAACGAAATCATCACCTCTTTGCTTCGGTTAAAGCCTGAGCGAGCCCTGCCGGATGGCGAGGGAGTTCTCTTGGCAGAAAACTCTTCAGAAACCCAGAGCTCTCCTCCATCCGCCCCCAACCCAAGCGTGCCTTCAAGTACATTGGATTCATCGCAGAAAGGAAGCCTCACATGAGGATCCAGATTCGAAGACGAAGGGGGCCTGAGATTGGAGAATCCGGAACCTTGAGCGACCTTGCCTTTCTTCTCATCATTTTCTTCATCGTGATCGCTGTGTTCAATGTGAATCAAGGGTTTCTCTTAGGGTTACCCCGTCCTGACTCCAAACGGATAGTAGACCGGCAGGATCTATTGCGAGTGGAACTTACCTCTGGAGGAACGATACGGATGGATGGGAAAACCATCACGTTGCAGGAACTTACTAAAAACGCTCTGGCTTTTCGGCAGTCTCATCCCAATATGACTTTTGCTCTTCGGATTGATCCAGACACTCCTTACCAGAAGGTAGTAGACATCGTGGACTTGGTACGTAAACTGGATATCGATAATTTTTCCTTTACGATGAGGGATGTCCCATAAGAAAGGAGATGTCATGAAGATCCGGCGCAGGAACCGAAGAAGACCGATCGTTTCCATAAGTGCCATGTCCGATATTGCTTTTCTCCTGCTCATTTTTATCCTCCTAATCAGTCTGATCAACTATCGCAGGGAGATCCCTATCCGCTACCCCGAGGCAGAGACCATCGAAACTACCCAGGGAGACAAGAACCTGGAAGTATGGATCGATCCAACGGGAGGTACTTTCATACAGGGAGTTCGGTACAATCTTTCGGGAATCGAAGAGATTATTGTGGAGGGAATCCAGAAGAATCCTTCCCTGCGTATCCACATCCTCGCCGATCGGGAGACCCCCTACCGGT
Organism: uncultured Spirochaeta sp.; assembly: GCA_937140905.1. GTDB lineage: Bacteria > Spirochaetota > Spirochaetia > DTKZ01 > DTKZ01 > DTKZ01. The sequence continues at coordinate 11,191 of CAKZQO010000089.1, read as the reverse complement.
ATGTGCACGGGGTAATGGAAATTTTACGCAGACTACAGCATAGAGTAGTATCTCTGGTGATTAGGGAGAGGAAGCCTGAATGATAAAATGGCGGCTACGAGCTGTTACTATTCTGTCTCTCCTATCTGCTATTGTCATTCATCTTGTCTTGTTCTTTTTCCTCCACATCCCGGAAGGCGAACGAGAGTTCCAAGAAGACCCTACCGTATTCAAACTGGTAGATATCGAAGTGTACTCCCCTTCTCCTCCCCACCGGATTGAGCCACCGCCCCCTCCCCCCCCCGTGGAACCAGATCCTCTTAAGCCCCCCCCTCCTGAAAAAACAACCGAACTGGTCGAAGAAACCGAAAAACCCATCCCACCAGAACAAACCACTCCCCCTGCCCCACCTTCCCAAACGCAGTCCATCCCAGCCCCTCTGGGTGTTCCCACCTTACAAACCGAAGGAATCGAGTATCTACCTTCCCACAAGATCTCTGTCCCTCCCAAGATACCGGTGAATCAAGTACTACGGAACATCGTGTATCCTCCCCAGGCCAATCGGCAGAGAATCGAAGGGGTAGTGTACTTGGAACTCTATATCGATCGAGAAGGGGTGATCCGGAAGATCGAGGTACTGAAGGATCCGGGATATGGGTTCGCCGAAGCCGCGGTGAAGGCCTTTGAGGGAGTGAGGTGCCAGCCCGCAGAAGCAAACGGTGTTCCGGTGGCGGTACGGTACCGCTACCCCATCCGGTTCAAGCTACGATGAGTCCTCCTCCGATTGACTTACCTTGCGCTTGGCGTTCTCGGCCATACGTTTCACCAGATCCATCGCTCTCTGTTTTTCTTCTGGGGAAAAGCCTTGGAAAAGGGTTTCCTGCCATTCCAGTAGAACCTTGTCCAGTATGGCTCCCATCTTTTTCCCTTTTTCCGTAATAAATACCCTGTATGCGCGTCTGTCTTCCGAATCCACGGTGCGTCGGATGAATCCGGTTTGTTCCAAAGCTTTTATCGCTTTGGCCGTGGTACCTTTGTCGATCACTAGGTGTTCGGCAATAGCATCCTGACGTTTTCCTGGATCGCGGGAAACGGCCAATAAAAAAGGATGATGGCCAGAGGCCAATCCATAGGGTTGCAATTCTCTAGCAATATGCATGTGACTATACCGGTACAGTATGGAAACAAACCTCAGGATGGTAGGTTCTCGTTTCTTCATGTGCACCTCCTCTTCTGAGAAACCTATTCTTCTAAAAGGGATCGCAGGGTACTTCGGGTAAGCGCGAGGGCGAGCACGAAGGTAATTAGATCGGCGAATGCCTGACTGATCTGGATCCCTGTAAGTCCAAAGAGGCGGGAGAAAAGGAGAATAGATGGGATGAACACTAAGCCCTGCCGGGACAGGGCTAGTACCATAGCCCTCTCCGGCTTTCCGATGTACTGGAACATCATGTTGGAAATGATGATATAGGCGGATAGAGGAAGGGAAATACTTTGCATTCGCAGGGCAAAGGCTCCAATCCGAACGACTTCGGGATCGTTTCGAAAGAGACGGATGATCGCGGGTGCGAACAATCCTGCGATCACCGCAAAGATAGAAAGGAAGATCGCTCCCGTTCGCACAGAGAACCAGAAGGCTTCATGGACCCGGTCCTTTCTGCCTGCCGTATAATTGAAGGCTGCCACGGGTTGAAACCCTTGTCCGAAACCCAACATGATGGAATTGATGAATAGGATGATCCTGGTTACCACCGACATCCCTGCTATGGCTACATCCCCATAGAAACTGGCAGTGCTGTTCAGAACAATCGTGGCAAGACTCATGGCGCCCTGCCGGAATAGGGTGGGCAATCCCGAACGAAAAATTTCTAGATAAAGGGAGCTATCGAGTTTGAACGAATGGGGCTTAATCCGCAATGCGCTCCGTTTCTGTATATAGTGGGACAGGAGGATCAAAAACCCCACGAACTGACTAAAAATCGTAGCTATGGCAGCCCCTGCGATCCCCATTCCGAATACGAACATAAACAAGGGATCCAGAGCGATATTCAAAATGGCTCCACTGGCGATCCCCAACATGCCCAGCAAGGCGCTTCCCTCCGATCGGAGATTCACATTCATCACAAAAGAAGCGGCCATGTAAGGAGCTCCTAGGAGAATGTACCGAGCGTAGGATTTCGCATAGGGAAGGATTGTGTCGGTAGACCCAAGAACTCGCATTAACGGGGTTAGGAATATCTCCCCCACGATGGTCAATACTAATCCCAACACCAGGGCGGTAAAAAAAGCAGTGGTCATCACTAAACTTGCCCGTTCGCTTTCCTTCGCTCCCAATAGTCGGGCCACGTAACTTCCTGATCCTACCCCAAGGCTCATGCCGATCACCTGGATAATAGTCATCAGGGAGAACACAATTCCCACCGCACCCGTGGCACTCGTATTGATCCTCCCCACGAAATAGGTGTCTACCATGTTGTACAGTGCGGTGACTAGCATGCTGATGATCGTAGGGATAGCCAACGCAGGGATGAGTTTGGTGACCGGTTCAGTGGTCATGCGGCGATGTCGTTCTAAGGGCTCATTCAGTACTTTTAGTTGCATTTGCAACTAATATAGCAGGTTCAACTCATAAGGGCAATAACAGATAGATTAATTTTTTGAAGTTTCGCGCGCCCGTTCCATATCCTGAAGGGTAATCTCTGGATGATGGTACCGTTTCTTCCCCATCGTGCCTTTCCCATACTGGATCGCCTCCACGGGGCACCACTGGATGCACGCGTAACACTGCTCGCAATGGTGCATCCAGACAGGACGGCCGTTTTCTAAGCGAATGTTTTCTACAGGGCAGATCCTTTCACAGACCCCACAGGAAGTGCAACTTTCCTGTACAAGGAAGCGTTTGTCCATCGAGGGAAAATGTTGGGCTGACATACGATGTAGCCCCGATAGAATCAAGTTCTGCCAGAAAGGTCCCTTTTCTACAGGAAGGTTCAACCGGTCCAGAATTACTCGAGCAACCTGCTTAAGCTTCCCCTCTGCTTCCCGGAAACAGGTTCGCTGAGTTTCTTCTTTTGGCGCTTCACCGAAGGGCAGATAGTTCGAGGGCATCCGGATAGAAAAACCAGCGGAAAGGGTCAATCCTCTTTTCTCCATCTCCCTGGAAAGCTGTACCAGGGTATTTGCCACTTGCCCAGCGTTTACCGCAAGAGCATAGTAGTATCCCCCTTCCCTCAGTAGGTCCAGAGACCGTAGAATGATCGATGGGACTCCCCACGCATGAACCGGGAACACCAAACCCACCGTGGTCGATGCGTTGGGAGAAGTGGATAGTTCGACCTTACCCGTCGTACCAGCCTGAAGTCTCGTAATGGGAATAATCTTCACGGTGCAAGTGGGGGATAGCCGCTCCAGCTCTTCCCCTATCTTCCTGGCAACCCAAAGAGAGTTCCCCGTGCCCGTGAAATAGAAAATTATATGGTTCATAAGGATATCTTATTCTTTTCCCTGATTCATTGCTATAGTAAGAGTATGTACACCACAGGACTTAAAGGTTTAGATACCATCCTACAAGGGATCCTACCCGGAGACAACGTGGTATGGACAATTTCGAATATAGAGGAGTATCGGAATTTCGTCCTCCCCTTTGCAAAAGCTGCCCAGCAAAGAGGGAAAAAGGTAACCTACTTTCGTTTTGCCGATCATCCGGTCCTCCTTCAGGAAGGGGAGGGAATCGAGATCATACAATTGAATCCCCATGTGGGATTCGAAAAGTTCGTCACGGAAATGGTCGACCGGATTGAGGAGAGGGGGAACCGCTCGTGGTATGTGCTGGATTGCCTTACCGGATTAGCCACCGCCTGGTACAGCGACCGGATGATGGCCAACTTCTTCCTTGTCATCTGCCCATACGTTCTACAGTTGAAATCCCTCGCTTACTTTGCCATTCTCAAGGCTACTCATTCCAGCCACGCGACAGACACAATCTATTCCACTGCGCAGATCATCATCGAAGTGTACACCCATCGAGGGACGACCTTCATCCAACCCCAACGGGTAGAGAACCGATACTCTCCTACCTTATTCATGCTCCATGTATGGAAAGGAGATGAGTTCATCCCCGTAACCAACAGCGCCATTACGGCAGAAGTCGTAGGGCCTATCACTCAACCTCGGTTGAACTTCACCATTCAACGGTTTGGCTTCTGGACTCAGACCTACCATGACGCGCAGACCCTACTACAAGCTATTCATCGGGGAGAAAAGTCGCCGGAAGAAGCGAAGCCCTACTTTGAGCTCCTCCTTCGAATGGTGATTACCCGGCAGAAACCCTTCCTTTCTTTGGCCCGAGAGTTTTTCGATCTGCCTTTCCTCATCGATATCATGAAGCGCCTGATCGGTTCCGGGCTTATTGGGGGAAAAGCCCGGGGCATCCTACTGGCCCAACGGATCCTTCAGAGAGACAATCCCAAATGGGCAAAGGTCTTGGAGCCTCATGACTCCTTCTTCATCGGATCCGACGTTTTCTATACGTACATCATCCAGAACGACTGTTGGTGGCTTCGAAGGAAAACTGGCTTGACGATGGAACAGATCCTTGCCAACGCGAAGGTAGCTAGGGAACGAATCCTTAAAGGGAAGTTCCTAGATTACATCATGGTGCAATTCCAGGAAATGTTAGAGTACTTCGGGCAGTCTCCCATCATTGTACGCTCCAGTAGTTTACAGGAGGACAGTTATGGAAACTCTTTTTCCGGGAAGTACGAAAGCGTGTTTTGCGCCAATCAAGGTACTCCCTCCCAGCGGTTAGAGGAGTTCCTCGATGCCGTGCGAACCGTGTATGCCAGTTCGTTGGACGAGGACGCCCTCATGTACCGTCTTCATCACGGACTTCTGTACGAAGACGAACAGATGGCCCTTCTGGTGCAGAGGGTTTCCGGAGATCAGTACGATCAGTATTACTTTCCCCTCGCCGCTGGGGTGGGATTTTCCTATAACCCCTACGTTTGGGACAAAGAGATCGATCCACATTCGGGAGTCCTACGGCTTGCGTTCGGTCTTGGAACGAGAGCAGTGGATCGGGTGCAGGATGACTATACTAGGATCGTTGCCCTGAACGCGCCCTTCAAACGACCCGAAAAGAGCGAAGCTGACTCTAAAAAATACAGTCAGCGGGAGGTGGATGTGGTCGATCTACAAGCTAACCGATTTGCCACCTATCCGATCCGTAGGATCCTTTCGGTCCTACCAGAGTCATTGAGACCCTTCTTCGTGAGCGAAGACAAGGAGATGCAACGGCGGGCAGAAGAAATGGGGATGCGAGACGTGTTTCCGTGGCAGTTAACCTTCGAAGGATTGTTTCGGAATACGGATTTCATCGAACGCATGAGGGAAATGCTTGCTACCCTTCAAAAAGCATATAAGAACCCGGTAGACACGGAGTTCACCGTCAACTTCCTCCAGGATGGATCCTATCGGATCAACCTGGTTCAGTGCCGTCCCTTCATGGTTCGTTTGCTGGGAACAGGGGATATAGGAATTCTACCAGATTTCATCGATCCCGAAAAAATCGTACTGAAGAGTGATGGTCCTATCGTGGGGCAAAGCGTGGCCACCAAGATCGACCGATTGATCTACGTGTCCCCTTCCGCCTATACCCGCTTAGGAGAGCAGGATAGATTCAGTATTGCCCGCCTGATTGGTCGACTGACTCATCTTCCTTCTACTCAGAAATCCCCCGTGATTATGCTGGTGGGGCCGGGAAGATGGGGGACCTCCACTCCGGCTATGGGCGTTCCGGTAGCGTTTAAAGAAATCAACACCGTTTCCATCATCGTGGAGTTGGCGGTGATGCACGAAGGGTTGGTACCGGATGTGTCCCTCGGTACCCATTTCTTCAACGATCTAGTGGAGATGGATATGATGTACTTTGCGGTATTTCCCGATCGAGAAGAGAACGAATTCAACGGAGAAATCTTCGAGAAGCACAAAAACCTGCTTACAGATTTTTGTCCCGATGCGGAACGATGGACCGAAACCGTAAAAGTTCTGGAAAGCCCGACGGAAACCGGGCTTTCCATCTATCTCCACGCGGACTCTATGAAACAGTTTGCCCTCTGCTACCTGAAATGAAGCAGCACTGTCGAACCGTAGTCGGAACAGGAAGCTTGGGCATAGGGTTTTATCTAAACCAAACCCTGTGCTATCATCGCATCGGCTACCCGGAGGAATCCGGCAATGTTAGCCCCCATTACAAGATTTCCCTTAGCTCCGTACGCTTCCGCGGCCTGAGCGCACTGTTTATAGATTCCATCCATGATCTGTCGTAACCGCATGTCCACCTCTTCGAAAGGCCAGCTTAGACGCATCGAGTTCTGGGACATTTCCAGTGCACTGGTAGCCACGCCTCCCGCATTGGCCGCTTTAGCAGGCCCGAACGATACTCCCGCATCGAGGAATACCTTCACCGCTTCCGGAGTACAGGGCATATTGGCCCCTTCGGCAACCGCGATGCACTTGTTCCGCACCAGGATTTCCGCATCCTTTCCATCCAGTTCGTTCTGCGTGGCGCATGGTAAGGCTACATCACAGGGAATAGTCCAAATCCCTTTGCAACCTTCATGATACTCTGCTGTGGGATGATCCGCCACATACTCCTTGATCCGGCCACGCTCCACTTCTTTGATCCTCTTTACCGTATCCAGCTTGATCCCCTGTGGATCGTAGATGTATCCGTTAGAATCGGATAGGGCCACAACCTTCGCACCCAGAGACTGGGCTTTTTCCACTGCATAGATCGCTACATTCCCAGAACCGGAAATGACCACCGTCTTGCCCTTCCAGTCTGTTTTCCTTGCCTCTAGCATTCGAGTCGTAAAGTACACCAGGCCGTATCCAGTGGCCTCTTTTCGAACCAGGGACCCGCCGTATCCTATCCCTTTTCCCGTCAGGACACCGGTGAAAGAATTGGTTAGCTTCTTGTACTGACCGAAGAGAAATCCAATTTCCCGCGCTCCTACCCCGATATCTCCCGCTGGAACATCCGTATCCGGTCCAATGTGGCGGAATAGCTCGTTCATGAAGCTCTGGCAGAACCTCATTACCTCTCCATCGCTCTTTCCTTTGGGATCGAAATCGCTTCCCCCCTTTCCTCCTCCGATGGGAGTGCCTGTAAGGGCATTCTTAAATACCTGCTCGAACCCAAGGAACTTGATGATCCCTAGGTTCACCGAGGGGTGGAATCGTAAACCTCCCTTATAGGGGCCCAAGGCGCTATTGAATTGTACCCGGAAACCACGGTTCACCTGAATCTCGCCCGCATCGTTAACCCAAGGTACTCGGAAAATCACTTGTCGTTCCGGTTCTACGATTCGTTCTACGATCTTCATCTTTGCGATTTCGGGCCGTTTTTGAATAACCGGTTCGATCGATTCCAACACTTCTTGTACCGCCTGTAGAAACTCCGGTTCCGCAGGGTTACGGGCGGAGACTTCTGCTAAGACTTTGGCAGTGAATGTTGTGTTACCCATACGTACTCCTTCGATAATGGTAATTCTATGCTCTACTGTATACCGAAGTAGGCGAAGCTGAAAAGGGAAAAATCTAATTTTTTTCCTTAATTACTACACGTATTATGTATAATTATTTATTGTATTGTATAAATATTGACAATATTTTTATTTTCTGGTTTTAATGCGTATAGGAGGAGATGAATGATCGAATACCCAAAAACGAATGACGCTCTAGGGACAGTGAACCGCGGAAACGCGGCAGAATCGGGGCTGTGCACCCTCTGTCGTGCGGATTGTCAGGGGAAATGCGAAACATGGCTTTCCAGCATCGCAGGCAGAAAAATGTTGTATCCCCGAGATTTTGGATCTATTACCGCAGGCAGTTCCAACGTGACTCACATTGGGGTAAGTTACAATTCCCTTCGTATCAATGGGTACGTGTACGGCGCCCATGCCATCCCACCGGGGCTCTCCAACAACCCGGATGATTGTATTTTCCCCAATGTGAACATCCAGACCGAGTTTGGGCAAACCCTCAAGACGAAATGCCGGATGCCTCTCATGACCGGAGCTCTCGGCAGTACCTTCATCGCTGCTAGATACTGGGATTCTTTTGCCGTGGGAGCCGCACTGGTTGGGATCCCCATCGTGATTGGTGAAAACGTGGTGGGAGTAGACAAAGAAAGCGTCTTTGAAAAGGGGAAACTGAAATCTTCCCCTGAATTGGACCGCCGAATCAACGCGTACCTTAAATACTACAACGGGTACGGGGCCATTATGGTCCAGATGAACGTCGAAGACACGAGAAACGGTGTAGCCGAATACGTGATCGAAAAATATGGGGATAAGGTGATCATCGAGCTGAAGTGGGGCCAGGGAGCCAAGGATATTGGTGGAGAGATCCAAGTAAAAGATCTGGACTATGCCATCTTCCTGAAAAACCGAGGGTACATCGTGGATCCCGATCCCACAAAACCTGAAGTTCAGCAGGCATTCAAAACCCATGCAATCACCGCTTTCGCCCGTCATAGTCGATTGGGGTACACTGATTTGCAGACCCCAGAACAGGTGGCAGAGAATTTCATGAAACAGGTCGAGTACCTTCGGAAACTCGGATACAAGCGCATTACCTTAAAGACGGGCTCCTACAACATGGAATCTCTTGCCATGGCCATCAAGTTCGCCACGAAAGCGAAGCTTGACCTACTAACCATCGATGGTTCGGGTGGGGGAACTGGGATGAGCCCGTGGAACATGATGCAGACATGGGGGGTGCCCTCTATCCTTCTCCATTCAAAAGCGTATGAATATGCAAAGATCCTTGCCGACAAAGGGGAAAAGGTCGTAGACATGGCCTTCGCCGGTGGATTCGCACGCGAAGACCACATCGTGAAAGCCATGGCTTTGGGATCTCCCTTCGTGAAACTAATCTGCATGGGTCGAGCCACGATGATTCCTGGTTTCCTTGGCACCAATATCGAAGGAGTGATCAATCCCAGTCGAAGGGAAAAGATCCATGGCAACTGGGACAAGCTTCCTCCTTCCGTTACTGCCTTCGGAGTATATCCGGAGGAAATCTTTGCAGGATACTTCGACGTCAAGAAAATAGTAGGGGAAGACGAGATATACAAGATTCCCTACGGTGCCATTGCCTTCTGGACACTGGCGGACAAGCTTGCCGGAGGAGTTCAACAGCTTCTTGCAGGACTCAGGAAGTTCGATATTCGTTCCCTATCCCGTTCAGACATTTCCTCGGGGAACCGGGAGACCGAACGAGAAACAGGGATTCCTTTCATTACGTCGGTACAGGACGAAGAGGCAAAAAAACTCTTGCGATCCTAATCCTTCGCACGCTAATAGCGTCGGCACCGTCAAAGGGGCGTGTCCTAATAAGGAACGCCCCTTCATTTTTTCCCTTCCTTTCAGTACACTGCACCCTATGAATTGTAAGGATGCGGCCCTACAGGCGCGAAGTATTTCCATTTCCTTGAGTGCCTTGAAACGAGAACAGAAGGACGCTGCTCTGGAAACCATACGCAAGATGCTCTGGGAAAACCGTGCCTCTATTTTCGAAGCCAACCGGAAAGATATAGAACGTTCCAAACAGGAGAATCTCCCGGGGCCCCTGTTGAAACGTCTCAAATTCGATGAAGAAAAACTTCGGGAAGTATGTTCGGGTATCGAGAGCCTAGTACGATTACCTGATCCTGTTGGACGAGTACTTTCTGCCCGGGAGCTGGATTCCGGATTGAACTTATACCAAATTACCTGCCCCATTGGCGTGATCGGTGTAATCTTCGAATCCCGGCCAGACGCGCTAGTGCAGATCTCTACCCTCTGTCTCAAGAGCGGAAACTCGGTTCTCCTGAAGGGGGGGAAAGAAGCCTTAGAAACGAATCGAGCCCTGTACTCCTGTATCACCGATGCGTCTCAAAAAGCAGGAATCCCAGAAGGTTGGATCCATCTGCTGGAAACACGGGAAGAAGTGAACGAACTTCTACAGATGGACACATTCGTCGATCTCATCATTCCCCGGGGGTCCAACGAGTTCGTCCGCTACATCATGCAGCACTCTTCTATCCCTGTGTTGGGCCATGCGGATGGGGTTTGCCATTTGTACGTAGATGAGGAAGCAGAAATAGACAAGGCGCTTCGTCTTACCATCGATGCGAAAACTCAATACCCCGCCGTATGTAACGCGATCGAGACCCTCCTTGTCCATCGTGCCATAGCTCCTAGGTTTCTTCCCCAGCTAGCGAAAGCCTTTAGTGAGAGGATTCCTCCCGTGGAACTACGAGGTTGCCCTCGAACCCGGCAAATGATTCCCTGTAAACCCGCAACAGAGGAGGACTGGAAAGCCGAGTACCTAGACTATATCCTTGCCGTCAAAGTGGTAGATACTCTCGAGGAAGCGGTGACCCACATCAATACGTATGGATCCAGACATACGGATGGGATCGTGACTTCCTCCCGAGAACGAGCGGAGTATTTCATGGAACGGGTGGATTCCGCCAACGTGTTCTGGAACGCTAGCACCCGCTTCTCGGATGGGTACCGCTACGGACTTGGCGCGGAGGTAGGGATTTCTACGGGGAAACTCCACGCCCGAGGGCCGGTAGGGTTGGAAGGCCTTACCACCTACAAATGGAGATTGTATGGGAACGGACACATCGTGGCAGACTACACGGGAAGTACCCCTAAACCATTCACCCATAGGCCACTACCGAATCGCTTGCCCGAACAGACGGCTCTCTAGTAATCTGCCAAACCAAACGGAAGTTGACATATGAGAAATTTTAATGGAGTAAAACGAATCGTTATTAAAATCGGAACAAATCTCCTCTCAAAGGATAGTTCCATCGACACAGAGTATATCGCCTCCATGGCTGAACAGGTAGCAAAGATCCAGAAATCCGGCAAGAAAATTCTGATCGTCACCTCGGGAGCCATAGGGATGGGGGCAGGGGAACTGGGAATCCGGGAGAAGATCACCAGCGTAAGGATGCGGCAAGCTTGCGCCGCCATCGGTCAACCCCTTCTCATGCGAGAGTACCGGGACGCTTTCCGAGCTCATGGAATCGTCACTGCCCAGATCCTCTTAACCCGGGAAGTATTGAACAACCGGAAAAGTTATCTGAACCTTAAGAACAGCGTGGAAACCTTGCTGGAATTAGGGGTAGTCCCCATATTCAATGAAAATGACG
>CAKZQO010000088.1 GCA_937140905.1 uncultured Spirochaeta sp. | reverse complement strand
CTAATTCATTCCCTATTCTACTCAGATCCGTTGGATCTGCGTAGGTCCAGGGGGTACCTTCTCTTTTAACACTCCACCTGTGTATAGTTACTAGAAGAATCTGGAGGAGGAAAGTATTCCATGAAGTTTTTCAATCTATTCTCATCAAAGAAAATGTTCGTTTTCAACTTGGTATCCCTTGGAATCCTCATAGGTTTTTCTATGGCCCTTCTTTCCTTTTCCTGCTCTTCCAAGCCTACTCCGGTTACAAAAGTTTATGCTCAGGATGCCAATACCGAGGCAATGCGAACCCTCCAGAGCTTACAGGGATCTTTTCGCACAGTGGCAGCGAAAGTACTACCTGTGGTAGTTATGATCAACGTAGTGGAAGTCCAGAAACAGGCTACACCGGATACCCGGAACCTTCCCTGGTTTTACTATTTTTTTGGGGATCCAGAGGGGAACGAGAAAGCTCCTCGGGAGTTTAGGAACCGGGGGTTGGGTTCCGGCATCATCGTACGGAAGGATAAGCAGAAGTACTACGTACTCACCAACAATCATGTAATCGGGAATGCCGAGGAAATCAATGTACGTCTCCATGACCAACGAGAATATAAAGCTACTCTCGTGGGGAGGGATGAACGGAAGGACGTGGCCGTCGTCATGTTCGATGGCGATCCAGATATTCCTCTCGCAGTATTAGGGGATTCCTCTACCTTGCAAGTTGGGGACTGGGTGCTGGCTGTGGGGAACCCCTTTGGGTTGGAGTCTACCGTAACGGCAGGTATCGTAAGTGCCCTTGGCAGGAAAGGAGGACCAGAGGGGAACATCAGCGATTTTATCCAGACCGACGCAGCCATAAACCAGGGTAATTCTGGGGGAGCCTTGGTAAACCTGGCAGGTGAAGTAGTAGGTGTGAATACCTGGATCACCTCCCCCACAGGGGGAAGCATTGGACTAGGCTTCGCCATTCCCATCAACAATTTAAAAAAGGCTGTGGAAGACCTTATCCAAAAAGGAACAGTGCAGTACGGTTGGCTGGGGGTAAGTATCGCAGGGATCAGTAAAGAAGGAGCCGCCGATATGGGACTTCCAGGAACTCAAGGAGCCTTTGTGTACCATGTGTTCAAGGGCTCTCCCGCTGACGTAGGAGGAATTCTGCCCGGCGACTTCATCATCAATATGAACGGAGCCCCCATTAAATCTTCCGACGAATTGGTATTGAAGGTGGGAGACCTGCCTGTTGGAAAACGTGCGGAGTTCACTTTGATTCGACAGGGAAAAACAATGAGCCTTTCCGTGGTGATCACCGCACGAGGTACCCAACAAACTATTTCTGAACAGAGCAGGAATTTGTGGCCAGGCTTTACCGTTGTGCCCCTGACAGAACAAATCCGGAAGGAGCTGGACATTAAAACAAAAGAAGGGGTATTGGTACAATCCGTAGAAGTCCGTACCCCCGGCGCATTAGCAGGGTTAAAGAGCGGGGATATCATTCTGGAGATGAATGGAACGAAGATCACCAATTTACGCCAGTTCTATGCCCAGTTGAACGATAAATCGAAAGAAAAAATCGACTTCGTGTACGAACGGGATGGAGTGCGGATGAGCATTGGGATTTATCGATAAGGAACACGCATGCGAAAAGAGTTTCTTCCTTTCAACACTGTGCGGAATAATGCATTAAAGTTGGCGGCGCAGATCCACCATTCTGGGTTCGTTCCCGATGTGATCTATGTGAGTCTTCGAGGGGGCGCCTACGTGGGAAATGTGATCAGCGAATATTTCAAGGTGGTACGGAGGAACCAGAGACCTGTGTTCTATGCAGCCGTGGTAGCACGGTCCTACGTTGGAATCAATGCACAGGAAAAAGTAATGGTGGATGGATGGACGTACAACCCCGATTATCTTCGTCACGGGGACAAGGTGCTATTGGTAGATGATATTTTCGATTCCGGAAATACGATCAATTATCTGGTCCAGATCATTATGGACAAGGGGATCCCGAGGCAGGACATCAAAGTAGCGGTTCATGATTATAAAATCCGCACTTTTTTACAGAAAACGCACCCTGTGCAACCCGATTTCTACTGTCGAAAACTACTGGTACATTCTCCAGAGGAGGATCTTTGGATCCATTATCTGAGTCATGAACTCCTCGGGCTTACGGATGAGGAGATCAAGAGGTACTACACGAACGAAGATCCCGAGCTGGAGGAAGTATTCAAGGAGATGGATCTTTCTTGACCTAAGAGGGGGGAGCCTATGCGAGTATCGACCCTAGTGGGATGGGTCCTCATCGGATTGTATGCTACGGTAGTTGGGTTTTCCCAGGAGCCCTTGGATATTACTGTTTCTGTCCCTCCAGGAGACTATGCGAGCGATGTTACCCTTAGGGTGGTATATCCCTCTCCCTCTTACCAGATCCTTTACCGATTTACCGATTCTTCCGAGCCATCCTATACCCCTTATAGGATCCCCGTAATTCTTTCTGCCCTAGAGGGTGAGGATCGTCGGTATGAACTTGAGTATCAGGTGTACGATGGCAAAAACCTCCTCAAGACAGGAAGGGTATCGTACAGGATCGATAAGAGGACCCCTCTTGTTCCTGTTCCATCGGTGGAATCGGGGGAATACTACGGGAAAGTCTCTATTACCTTCCAGAAAGAATCGGATTCGGACGTGTATGTTGCGGTCTGCGGCGGAGAGAAACCCACGTTCAATCGGTGGGATGGAGTACCCATCTCCCTAGAAAGTGGTCCTAGTTCCACCCAGATCACCCTTCTGTACTACGCCCGGGACAAGGTCGGAAACACAAGTCGGGTGGAAACCCGTAACCTCACCTTACATCCCCAGACACCCCCAATCGATGCTTTTTGGAAAATTCATAGTCCTACCGAAGGCTACTTCCTGAATCCTCAGGTTCTTTGGATTGAACAGAGGGGATACGAGTGGATTCGATACCGAATCAACGATGCCTCTATCTATCAAACCTATCACGAACCTATCCTGTTAGATGCTACTGGGTTAGTGAAAGTCGAGATTTCGGCAAAACGCCTCTTCAGTTCGACCATTGAAACAAAAGTTATCAACTTTCGACAGGAAAACCGGGTTCAAGATCTACCACCCTCTGGAGTCTATGCTTTAGACGATGAAGTAACGATACCTCTGGGAAAAGGTAAGTATCGGTATAATTTAGAAGATAGGGCCGTGGAATCGTATGATCCAGAGTCTCCGGACCGACTTTCCCTTTATCCCATCATCGGGCACAACCGGTTCGTGGTAATCCGATTGAGACCTACTGGAAGCACGATGGAAGGGGAATACAGGTACCTGGTAGAGTTGAGAGGGGAAATACCGGGAGATGTGGGGATCCTTTTCGAGGAAACTCGGGTACATCGGGAGAAAACAATAGTTACCTTGAAAGGGAGACCGGGTTCCCTCCTGTACTATACCCTCGATGGAAGTTTGCCTACCACTAGTTCCTTTCTGTATGAAGGACCGTTCGAAGTTACCCTCCCGCCGAACAGCGAAGGGTTCCTCACCCTTCGGGCTCGTGCAAGAATAGGACAACGGTGGGGCCCTGTATCGGAAAAATTTCTCGAGTATGATACGGTTTCTCCCCCGCAACCTACCCCTCAATACAGATTGGAAAAACCATCCGGGTACGCTGTCGTGGAGCTTCCATCTAGAACCGATGCGGAAGGAATCTACGAAATCGCCTGGGGAGGAAAAGAACCACCTCCATTGACTTATACCTCTCCTACCTTTGGATCAAAGCAATGGATTCGAACCCCCTTTGGATATAGCGGTGTAGCGAAACTTCGCATAGGATACCGTGATAGGGCCTTTAACATCACGGAAGCCTCAAAGGTGATTTTCCTTTCATTCGATAGAGTTCCGCCACCAGTTCCCCAGATTACAGTGAAGGATAGGGTAGTGACCCTCAGGGGAGAAGGTTCCCTTTTCTATAGGATTCTGGAGACCTCTGGATCCTTAGAAGGGGAAGGATCTGGAATAGAATCCGAGTCTTTCCTTCCCTACACAAAACCCATCGAGCTTGCTGCGCCAGAAGGTCGAATCGTTCAGTACCGGATTTTTGCCTACTCGGAGGATGGGGCAGGAAATAGAAGTGAAATTTCAATGCCCTACAACGTCTCCTTTGATAGAAGAGTTCCCTCTACCCTCATTCCTTCTGCACCACAGAATCTTTCTTCTATTCCTATCACCAATAAAGATTTTATTCTTTCTTTTCAGGATCCGAGAGGAGATCTGGAACTTTTCTATACCTTTACCGAAGACGGTTCGGAACCTCCAGATCCTACCACTTCTTCTTTAAAGGGAGCATCGGTCCTTCGATTCTATGGGCAAGTAGGAAAACGCATTCCTTATACCGTAAAGGTGTGGGCTCGTTATAGGGGCTCCATAGAGACAGGTCAAATCCAAACCTTCAAGTTCATTATCGATCGGGAATCTCCTAAATTACCGAAAATCGAAGGAATTACCCCCCTCCTCAGGAACCGCGGCGCTTGGATTCGCTTCAGTTTAAAAGAACCAACCGATAAAGTATTCTATCGAGTGGCTCTTGAGAACGATAGAAAAGATACACCCTGGATGTTCTACACAGAACCTTTCCTAGTGGACGTGGAAGAAGGAAAGGAGAACACCTTTTATCTAAGCTGTCGAGTGGAAGATGACGCGGGCAACAGTGTGGAACTACCCCAACCGATCAAGCTGGTGATCGACAAAAAATCACCCCTTGCGCCAACTTTGGAAGTGCAGAAAGGAATTTCATTGAGAGCGTCGGAAGGACGGATCTATTATGAGCTTACTACCGACGGGTCACTTCCTCCAATTCCCACTACTAGTTCTTCTCTGTACGTAAAGGAATTACCTCGTACCTTAACGGAAGGGGCTTTCATTTCTCTCTCTGCCCGCGCCCGAGATGAAGCGGGAAACTGGAGCGAAGTAGTGTATCTAACGGATATCCCTGCACTACCTCCTATAACGCTCGCGACCCCCGCGGTTCATTCAATTTCTGTAGGCAGCTATACCCTTATTACCTGGGAGGAAAGGGCTGAGTTGTCGATGGAAGGATTGGATCCTCAGGAAGGATTCGCTCTGCGAGGGGTGAAGAATCCTTGGATTATAGATTCTAAAAAGGAAAGGGAAGTTTTAGTTCAGATTAAAGATCTGGAAGTGAAGAATCCTGTAAAAATAAAGATAGTTCCTCCACCCGCCGCGATTCCAGTCCGTATCTCCGGGGGAGAGAAGGGAGAGTATCCTCGAGGAATCCAATTGCAAAATTTGGATAGCTCTGTAATCCTCCGATACGAGATTTCCACGGGCAACCTTCCACCCAGAAAAGTAGATGTCTTCTCTCCTAGATTGGAACGTCCCTTGACTCTCGATTCCCTGCCGGAAGAAACTGTATACTATCGTATACAAGTTCAGAATTATTCTAAAAACAACCTTCCTGTTTCTCCTGCTCAGGAGTTCACGGTTAAGATCGATCGTACTCCACCACCTCCGCCGGTAATAGTTGGAATCGAGGCAGGAGCTTCTTATGGGCAGGATGTCACCATTTCTTTCCAGGCGAAGGAAGGTACCACGTTCGTTGCCCTCGATACTATCGAGGAAGGGAGGCAAGCCCCCCCACTACCGAAAGAAAACCAGTTCAAAACGTTTGAAAAGCCAATTCCTACTTCTGTTCCGGAGGGAAACAGTAGAATCTTTTGGGTCTCTGCTTTCACCCGTGATTCTGTAGGTAATATTTCAAGACAGATTCCCAGATGGTCTTTCACGGTAGACAAACAGTACCTCTATGTGATCGAAGGAAAGGGAGGACAGGGGAATGGAACCCGAGTTTCTCCTTATACGAATCTGGAAACTGCCCTAGAGGCAGCCTCGAAGGGAAGTCGTACCCGGATTCGGCTCGCCACAGGAACGTATAGAATCACCAAGCCTGTTCTGGTAAAACGGGATCTCTATCTCTTTGGAGGGTTCGACCGGAGTGGTTGGAAACCAGAAAGCGGGATCAGTAAGGTTCTCCTCGATGCAAGTAGTTTCCGGAATACGGGTGGAAACGGGTATTTTTCGATCGAAGGAGTCGCCTTCAAGATAGATCGATGCCAGATCGAAGGGGGAGATGGGAAGGGCAGGTCTGTCTTCTTGGTTCGAAATGGTACGTTGGAGTTTTCTTCAGGTTCAGTAACGGTACTAGGGAAAGATCGGATACTGGATCAGGGAAATGGAAGTGTAACCTTTGATCGTACTGTCTTTCAGAGTACGAGGATGGAAACGGATGCCCTTGTCATGGTTACGGGGGGCACTTTCCGATCCAAAGAAAGCCGGTACTCTTTCCAACGTTCCGAACAAGGGGGGCCTTTGCTCCTGTTCCAAAAAGCCACCGTCGTTTTGGAATCTTCCACCCTTGCCCCTGGTGTAGGAGAAACTAGCATGGGGATCGATGCTAGGGATTCTAACCTTCGAATCCAGTTCAGTTCGATCCAAACCGGAGAGGGAACCCTTGCCGCATACGGGCTTCGCATTCTGGGAGGATCCCTCCAGATGGAACGAACTGAAATCATCCATACTCCTGCTGCGTACATTTCTATTGGACTGGGATTGTTCCAATCCAAAGGGGAGATTACAGCTTCCACCTTCCGCATGGGGGGTCGATATGGTGCCCAAGCTTTACAGGTGCGATCATCAGAACTGATCCTCCGGGAGAGCCTTTTCGAGGGAGATGCTACCGAGGACTACCTTTACTATGGAACGTTTGAGGATTCTTCAATTCGATTCATCGGTAATGTGTTTCGGAAAGGACTTAGCGCCGAGATCACGGCCTTCCAACTCCTGAACAGCCGAATGGAAATCGAAAAGAACACTTTCGAGTTCGGGACTTCCAAGCGAGGGTTTAGTGGATTCGTCCTGAAAGGGAAGTCAGATTTACTCCTCAAAGGGAGTGACCTTATAACACAGGATCCAAAGGGGATCCTATTCGTCCTTCCGAGGGATGAGATTAAGGTTCTAGTGACCGAGAACCGGTTCAACGTGAAAGGATCGTACCGAGAATTGCGACAGGGGGGACGGAGAATCCTCGTCAACACATTGAAGGATCTAGAAGCCTCATCTAGCGAGCAGGTTCGTTTCGAGAAGAATCAATAGTGAAGGAGTAAACTATCCCTACTCTTGGGACCACACAGGGCTCTTCGGATCGGTGGAATAATCCCCTCTCCAGAGACCGTTCGCTGTGGTGCCTACATAGAGAATGTCCCCAAAACCGAAAACCCGGATTGCGTTGGACCCATATAGATCGGGTAATCGGGTAAAATTCCCTCCCGGTGCCTCGGAAGTATCTAAATCATCCTCGGATACCGCTTTGGGAAGTTCTCGGACTACGCTTCCTCCGGCCCCTAGGACGATGATTTCTTTCACCTTGCTGATGGATTGGAAGGATCGGTTGTGATCACCGGAAGTTTTCCAGCTTAGTCCTCCATCTTTCGTTTTCAGGATGTACCCGTCGGAACTACAGAGGTAAACCGGATAAGGGGGGGAAGAGACAGTAGGATCAGAGGAGTCTGCGAAGAGGTCGGTGAAGTAGGATTTTCCATTAAAGGCGGGATCCGGAGACGTGGAATTCTGGGTATATGAGAGGTAACTATAGTAGGGTGTGGGGACCCATCCATTTTGCGAAGGGGCAGTGGAAAAGCGGAAGAGGTCGGAAGGACTGGCGAACCAATAGTTCGCCCCATCCCAGGCTCCTGCAACGATCTTGTAGGTATGTACACCGGTAGGTATAAGAGCCGTCCCGTTCCAGAACAGGAGTTCAAAGGTGTCGTCCAGTATGGTACCTACCGATGCGAAGAGGGTATTGTTCAAAGTGAAGAGTCGGAGGATTTGCTTAGCTGAATAGAGGTTTTCGTTTGGTTCATACTGATTCCCGTCAGGAGTCAGGCGGAAGAGCCCATGGGCCTCTCCATTGGAAAGGGACACGTAGATCCTTCCTCCCACCTCTGCCACACCTGAAACAATCCCATAGGAAATGGGACTCTTGATTTGCGTCCACGGTTTATTGTCCGCTAGATCCGTTGTACGATAGAAGAGAGAGCCGGCACATATATAATACCTGTCTTCGGATCCAAGAGTTACCTTGATCATGTTTCCCGTGATCCGTACATCGTTGGGAAGGGAGTTGTCTATCGCTTTTTCCTCCTGTTCCAAGCTGTAAAAAATCCCCTCTGTATCTCTAGAACAACCCAGGGTCCATAGAATCCCCAAAAAGAGGAGTATGCCTAGCTTAAGAAATGAACTTCGCCATTTACAGGGATTTTCTCTCAGCAATGAAATATGTGCTTGGGGAGTGGCAAATTTATCAGTAAGTGGTTTGGTTCTGTCTAAGCCTCTGCGCATTGATTCCTCCCTAGAAGTGGTACAGAGCGGAGAGAGAGATTTCGAGGAAATTCCCAAATCTGCTATGATTCTTGGGTGGTTCTGGACCAGAATACAGGTTGGGGGTCCACCAGTAGAAGAAGTTCACTCCAAAGGCCCACTCGAGGCTATAGTTCCAGTATACGGAGATTCCCGGTTTCACAATGGGAAGAATCTGGAACATGGAGCTCAATCGGGTAAAATTGATTCCCGCGCTGATGGATAGAGGAAATTCGAACGGAAAAGCTCGGAGAATGTAAGCGTATCGGGCAGTGATAGGAAGCATGAAAAGGGTTCTACCGTTGGGGCTAAAGGAGAACATTCCACCTCCTTCTATCCCCAGAGTCATTTCATTGTTCAGGTAGGCAGACCACTGAATAGAACCTACCCCCCCAAGGGAAAGGTTAGTGTTGTCTATTTCCCCCCCGAGAGACTGAAAGAACAGGGGCACGAAGAGGCCCGCATTGATGATGAGGATCTGGTTTCCCAGAACATAGGTCGGTACATAGGGAGTGGTCTCCTCCTGTCCATGGAGAGAAGGAGAAAAGCCGAACACTGAGAGAACCAGGAAGGATAGTAGGATGGTGAGCGCTTTCAACGAGATCCTCGCTTCCATATATAGGATGGCGCATTGTACCATGGATCCCTTTCTTGAAACAACGGGGGGATTGTGGTACAAAACTCTCGTGGAATTAATGGATGGGAAGCGGATTGCCCAAACCATCCGGGCAAGGATCCAGGAAGAAGTACACCAATTAAAAAAGCACGGTATTGTTCCAGGGTTGGCAGTGATCCTCGTGGGTGACGATCCAGCTAGTGTGTCCTACGTGACAGGAAAAGAAAAGGCCTGCGCTGAGATAGGAATCCGTTCTTTCGATCATCGCTTACCTGCGTCCACCTCTCCTGAGTCCCTTTTGCAGCTGATAGGACACTTGAATCAGGATCCAGAGGTGGATGGAATTCTCCTTCAATTACCCCTCCCAAAGGGATTTCCTGAACGTCAACTGTTGAACTTTATCGATCCGGAAAAGGATGTGGATGGTTTCCATCCTGTGAACTTAGGGAAACTCCTACTAGGGGAAGAAACCTTTCTCCCTTGCACACCCCATGGAATCCTCAAAATTCTTGAATTGGAGGGGATAGATCCAGCGGGAAAACATGCGGTTATCATAGGTCGAAGCATTACAGTGGGGCGACCTCTGATGAATCTCCTTTCTCGAAAAGGGGCAGGTGGTAATGCCACGGTGACCATTTGTCACACTGGCACTCCAGAAGTTTCCGTCTATACCCGACAGGCAGATATCCTGGTCGTAGCCGCGGGGTCTCCTCGTCTCGTGCAAGGCCACATGGTAAAGGAGGGGGTGGTAGTGATCGACGTGGGAGTGAACAGGATACCGGATTCCACGAAGAAAAGCGGATACCGCCTGGTAGGGGACGTGGATTTCGATTCTGTTGCCCCCAAAGCTTCTAAGATTACCCCTGTTCCAGGAGGAGTAGGTCCCATGACGATAACCATGTTGTTGCACAATACGGTACTGGCAGCCAAAAAACGAATGTCCACTAGAGGATTCCAAACAGAGGGGCTTATTTAAGCCTTTAGGAGGATAAGAATGGAATTGAACCGAGTGGTGGATGTGGAGGGAAAGGTGCCCATTCGAAGGGCTATCGTAAGTGTCTCCAATAAGTCAGGTTTAAAGGAATTCATCCATTCTCTTGTATCGATATGCCCCGGAATCGTAATCTATTCGACCGGGGGAACTTATACAGCGATCGAATCTTATTTAGGTGCAGGACAGGCGCTCAAACACCTACGAAGAATCACCGAATACACCGGGCAACCCGAGATGCAGGGGGGATTGGTAAAAACACTCGATTATCGAATATACCTTGGACTTTTAAGCGAAACCTACAATGAATCTCACCGTAACGATCTACGAAGGATGCAGGTAGAACCCTTCGATCTTGTGGTGGTGAATCTATATCCCTTTCAAGAAGCCATAGCCCGAACCGGAGCAACAGTGGAAGAAGGGCGAACCCACATCGACATTGGAGGTCCCACTCTCTTGCGAGCAGGAGCGAAGAATTTTCTACGAGTGGCTACCCTGTGTGATCCTGCGGACTATTCCGAGTTTCTGCAAGTCATACGAACCCATGGGGGATCTACCACATTATCCGATCGATTCCGATGGGCTAAAAAAGTATTTAGATTGACCGCTGCCTACGATGCTGCTATTTATAGCTTTCTCAACGCTGTCGGAGAGGACTCCTTGGAAACTGTGTACACGATCCATTAGGAGAAAGTATGGCGAAAACCTTGAAGGAACAGTACCAAACCTTGCGAACCGATCATTTTCCTTCTCGTATGGAGATTTCCTTCCTGGATGAGAAGGGAAAGCGGACTACCCTCCTGTACGAAAAGGTTTTATGGGAAATCGAAGGGGAACGAAAAGGTCTTCGGTACGGAGAGAATCCCGATCAGGAGGCAGCGTTATACCGGTTAATAAACGGCAACCTTACCTTGGGAGAAGTGGAAACAGTACAACCCGGACGTTACCTTTGCTCCAATATGGAAATCCTACAATCGGGAAAACATCCTGGCAAGATCAATATCACGGACATAGATAGTGCCCTCAACATCCTCCGGTACTTCTCAACTACTCCCTGTGCAGTGATCGTGAAGCACAATAATCCTTCTGGTGTTGCAAAGGGAAACACAGTAGAGGAAGCGTTCCAACGAGCCTTTGCAGCGGATCGATTAGCAGCCTTTGGAGGGGCAGTAGCTCTGAATCGTAGCGTAAATCGGGAGACTGCCGAAAGAATAGGGGAACATTACTTCGAAGTATTGGCTGCGCCGGAGTACGAAGAGGGGGTTCTTTCAATTCTAGCCCGAAAAAAGAACCTTAGGATCCTCCAAATCCAGAACATGGCCCATCTTGAGCAGTACAGTCATACCGTGTTCCTGGATTTCAAGTCTCTTCTTGATGGAGGAATCATCGTTCAAAGTTCTTTTGTTCCTATCACCCGGAAACCCGAGGATTTTCTACCTGCGGAGGTGGAGTACCAGGGAACCTTGTATCGAGTGAAACGGGAACCAACGCCGGAAGAGTACGAAGACATGATTTTTGGTTGGTTAGTAGAGACCGGGATCACCAGTAATTCGGTGATCTACGTGAAGAATGGAGTGACCCTAGGAATAGGAACGGGAGAGCAGGATAGGGTAGGGGTAGCGGAGATCGCTCGTGATAAGGCCTACCGAAAGTTACTGGATCGTCTTGCCTGGGAACAGTACGGTAAGCTATTTACCGAAGTGGCTGATCGAGAGAAACAAGAGGAACTTCGGGCTTTGGTCAAGCAAAGAAGGGGAGATTTGCCTGGTTCCGTGATGGTTTCGGATGGATTTTTCCCCTTTCGAGATGGAATCGAAGTGGGGCTTCGGGAAGGAGTAACTGCGGTTGTGCAACCAGGAGGTTCGGTGAGGGATTTCGAAAGCATCGAAGCTTGTAACGAATATGGGGCAACCATGAAATTTACTGGGCAACGGTGCTTCCGACATTGATGTCAAGGGTAAGAATGATCTGGATCGAACGGAGACATATCTATCTAGTTGCCTTATTTCTGGGGCACCTTTTATTGATTGCAGGGATCCTTCTCCTTGTAACGAACCGAATGGAAAAAAGGTTTCTCCAGGCCTTAAAGAACACCCAGGACGCTGTAGAGCAGATTAAAGAGAATGAACTTCTCTTAGCCCAGGATCTCAACCATGCTCGGGCAGTCTTAGGACTAAATGTTCGAACCTACGATTTCCAACTGAAGGAGGAAGAGCGATCTTCCAAAGAGAAGGTAGCATACTCCCCATTGTTTCAAGCAGTGGACACGATCCTTTCCCTCAAGGAGCAACAGGAATGGGAAGGATTACTGATAAAAGCTCTTCGATCACCGGAGGTCGCGACCTTATTAGGAAAAAATGGATTGGAACTCAAGAAGGAAAAAGGCAAGGTAGAACTACAGAAGAAAGGGATTCCTTACTTTTCCTTTTCCATTTACAGGGAAAAGCCATTGACGATCCAATCGTTTCTCGAGAGTCGTTTGGTAGTTGAATCAACGGAACTCGTTACCTCTCGCCTCGTTGCGTTCCTCCAAGAACAGATTCCCCTTCTGGATGCTCATTTTTCCAAGATACAACAACTTAGAACTCAGTTGTTCGCTACTTGCAATAAGCAAAAGTTAATAACCCTCGCCACCCAAAAAGGACTGTTTCTTTCCAAAGAGGAGGAATCCCTCGATCGAGTCCGTCTACTGTACCTGTTGAAGATAGAACCTACCCTCCCTAAGATTGAAGTTGGTTTAGATTACCGCAAGGGAACATTCTTCATAGAGCAATCATTCTATAAGACAATAGAAACCTTTGAAGGAGCCCTAACGCAGGCGATAGAGAATGTAGATACCCGCACCTCCAAGGAGATGCGTTTGGACTCGATCCTTGAATCACTTCGAACTCAGATGAAGGATTCAGGATTTCAAAAGTATCTGCAGTCGAAGAAGATCAAAATCTCTGATAAATCGCGGGAGAACGAGGAGTATAGGTTCATCGATCTGTTGGATGAAAAGGGAAATCGCATGGGAAGTATAGGAGTCCTGAAGATCAAGGGAGAGACTTTCTTGTTCGACAAGGACGATGTCCCTATCACCTCCCTTCGGATGTTTACTTTTCCTTCCCCCATGCAGGAGAAAAAAAAAAGCTTGAATCAGCTATCTCCTTGACTCCGTTATCCCAACGCTCTCTTGTCCATTTCCTTCTATTGGGTACCCATGAAGGGAATGTAGACACTGCAATACTTCTCCAATTGGATTTACGAACCCATAAAGTCGCTCTTCTGAGCATTCCTCGCGATCTCTACTATCAAGGAAGGAAACTAAGCACGTTATACAGAAAGTTCGGGAAAGAACGATTCATGGATATGCTGAAGGAGATTACAGGGGTTCCTATACAAAAATATGTGATAATCGATCTGCTAGGAGGAATAGAACTAGAGTTGAAGGAAGATCTCATCGACCCTACCTATCGAATCAAGGAGAACGGGGAATGGACCACTCTCTATTATCCTGCGGGTTCTTATCATTTGAATGGATTGGAAGTCTTAAGGATCGTACGAAGTCGACACGTTTCATCGGATTTCGGAAGAGCCGAACGGCAACAACAGGTTTTACAAGCCCTTTTAAAGAAGCTCAAATCAATCAATTGGGGCAACCTAGCTACCTTGTACCAGTTCATTACAGTGACTCTCAAATATATCGATACGAATCTTTCCCCTATGGAAATTCTTGGGTATATTGCTAGGGGAGATTCGATCACAATTTCGGGCTCTTTAGTGTTAAGTACGGATAACGTCCTGTATGCAGATTATGAAAACCTGAAACTGCAAGGGCTTCGGGAGGAAGAAGCGAAAGGGAGCTTCGATAAGGGAGCATATATTCTCCTTCCTCTGGAAGATAATTGGGACTTTTTAAGAAACTATATCCAAAGCTTTTTGGAGGCTCATTAAGGAAATGGTAAAATACTATTGGATCGAAACCTACGGCTGTCAGATGAACAAAGCAGAATCCAACGCGTTGATCCAGGAGATGAACGAATTAGGATGGAAACTAGCTCCAAGTCCAAGGGAAGCAGAGTTGATTATCCTCAACACCTGTTCTGTGCGAGGAACAGCAGAGACGAGGATTCGAGGAAGAATTGGTTACTATAAATCTCTGAAACGAACCCATCCTCACACATTGGTCCTTATGGGTTGTATGGCCGAGCGACTGAAGGAAAAACTAAAGGAGGAGGAGCCAACCATCGATCTAGTGGTAGGTACTTTCCAGAAAGGGTCCTTCCTTTCCCTTCTACGAGATCCCTGCCGGGAAAAGATAGGCCATATCCATCTTCCAGAGGAAACTCAGTACCAGTTTGCCGAAGGACATTATTTGGACGGGGAATTCAAGGCCTTCATTCCCATTATGCACGGATGCAACAATTTCTGTTCCTACTGTATCGTTCCCTATGTTCGGGGGAGAGAGGTTTCCAGGAATCCTGCTGAGATTTTCCGTGAACTGAACAGGTTACGAGATCGAGGAGTGCAGGAAATAACCCTGTTAGGGCAGAATGTCAACTCTTA
>CAKZQO010000087.1 GCA_937140905.1 uncultured Spirochaeta sp. | reverse complement strand
CCTTAACACATAATGAAACGTATTTCTAATGGAATGATCCCGAGGCCTCTCAATCATATAAGAATAATATATTATAGTAATAATTGCAATATATTGCTTTTATTCTTCTTTTTAGTACCCAGAAGCTTGTGGGGATTTAAAACAAGAGGGGAAAGCGTTCTGTCTAGAGGGGTAGAGTGTGAGGGAAGCCCTCAATCTCTGTGTCGAGGAGGGATGTAGATTCTTCACCCATGGGCTGTACGTGGCCGAGGGATGGAGGACCTGGATTCGAATGTGGGGCACCCCCTACGGGGATGGGAAGGTGTACTTCCTTCGGTTCATCTTGGATTGAGAACTCTCTCCCCCAACAAGCTTCGGGGTACTAATTAAACTTTCCACTGCTTCTAGAAACCAGCGTACCCGGCTATCCGGAGTAGTGGCGTCCACATCGGCCATCACGATATCGCAAGGGGCGTACTCTGTGGCAATTCGGTGAAGATCAGCCAGGATCTGCGCTTCCGAGTTTTGTTCCAGTTGGACGGGACCGTAGAGAACGGCTCTTCGGGTTTCGGGGAACATCCGTTTGATGAGAGCGAGATCCGCCATGATTCCCGTATCCAAATACCCCATCTTTTGGATCTTCCTTAATGACGTTAGATAGGGTGTCGCGTCCCAGTTGCAGGTATGGATCCCGAACCGTTCGTATTGCGTAGATAGGTACAAGTCCAACGGTAACACGAACTCTTCGTATTGTTCAGGAGAGATCATGTTCATCACGCAGTTACTCATGGAAAGGAGATTCACTTGGAAACCAGAAGCCCGTTGTCGGGCTTGTACCCGTTTGGAAAGGGCTTCGATCGTCCCCGCGATGTGGCGGAAGAACTTTTTCACGAAGGGAGGGTCGTCTATTAAATCGAGGAAGATCTCGTTTCCCCGTACCTTCAAGGCGATATTCAAAATGCCCTGGTAGTTTAAATATCCATAGATAGGCCCCCATATCTTTTCGATTATATCCATTTGCCGAAAGATGTCCTGGACGAGAGGGTTCTGATCCAGTTCAAAGGGGTTTAGTTTTACCAATTCTTCCTTTGGTATATGGACACCAGCCTTCGCATCCGGCCAACCATCGCTGGAAAACACGATGGGGATTCCGTAAATGGCAGGTAAGGTCATGATCCCGTTCAATCCGGAGAGGGTGGCACAGGTGGGCTCGAGCTTTTTTCCCTCGTAGGATCGATCGGAATATTGTGGAGTAAAGTAGGGCACAGAGGGAAATAGATCGTGTAGAAGTTCCTTCATCTGGATTAGCGTCTTGTACCGGTATACAGGATCCCGATGCCAGGGTTCGGAAAAATCGATTGCCAATCGGGAGCGGTACCAGCGGGGAGTAAAGCCCAATGAAACCCGGACAAAAGGCTCCGTTCCATCGGTAGGTTCCCGGGTGGCGGGAGATGCGAGGGGTATATGGTTACGGAGGGTGTAAGTATGAAGACCCGACATAGTTTCGAAACAGCACTGAAAGACCCCATGAGATACGTAGGAGGCACGCCTCGTATTCTTGCCTTACCCAAAGCCTTTAAGCTGGCTTCGGTTCATCTCATGATGAAAAATGAATACCCCGGAGCCGATTCGAACGGCCGACCTAGCGCTTAGGAGGCGCTCGCTCTATCCTACTGAGCTACCAGGGCAACAAAATCTGGAAATCGATAGTACCAAGGCATGTTTTTTCTGTCAATGTTCGGTTCTAAAATATCCCATCTTTGGCTTTAATCTCAACTTACTTGTTCTTCTGTATAAAAAAGGGATTGGGAAACGGTGAAGGGAAATGACCGGTAGCAGGTTAAATTTTTCGCGTTGACAATAGGTACATCCGTTACTACTATCTATACATCTGTTTTACATCATGGAGATGATTTCTATCTTTTAGCGGGAGGGCTTGGCATGGCTGAACAGTTCGATCTGGTAGTAGCAAATGGACTCCTTACGTATCCGGAAAAAACGGTGTTGGGAGACATCGGGATCCGGGAAGGCAAGATAGCTAAAATAGGAAGAGCGGGAAAACTGAAAGGAAGGGAACGGATCGATGCGAATGGGAATTATGTGCTTCCCGGGGTTATCGATCCCCATACCCATCCGGTATATATGGATTCCATCGAGGATCTAGCCATCTCGGCCGCTTGGGGTGGGGTTACCACTGTATGTCACTATGCGTATGCCAAGCCTGGTCAGAGCCTTCTGAAAATTGTTCAAGAATGGAAACGGGAAGGAAACGAAACCTCCTGTATTGATTTCGCTCTCCATGGGGGCTTGTTTGAAACAATGAAACAGGCGGAAGAAATACCCGCTTGTTTTAAAGAAGGGGTTACTTCCTTCAAGATGTTCATGGCTTACGCAAAATTAGGTTGGATGACGGACGATTATGCCCTCACCAAAGCGATGGACATCATTGGCCGGGAAGGGGGTATGGCCTGCGTGCACGCGGAAAATGGGTTAGCCATCGATTACATCCAGGACAAACTATTAGCGGAACAGGCAGACTTTGCCGAGCGATTCTTGGAAACCAGCCCGGATCTGGCAGAGGCGGAAGGAGTCTTTCGGGCCGTGTATCTAGGGGCTCTCATGGGATGCCCTGTATACATTCCCCATGTATCTGCCCGGGAAACGATCGATGTGCTGATCTTTTTGAAGGAACGAGGGATGCATGTGTATGCGGAAACCTGCCCTCAGTACTTGGCCTTAACCTGGAAAGAATTGAAACATCTAGGGCCATTGGGAAAAGTTGGGCCTGCCATTAAAACCAAGGAAGATCAGGATGCTCTTTGGGAGGGAATCCAGATAGGGTTGTTCGATACTCTCGGCAGCGATCATGCTCCTAAGGACAAGAGGGTGGAGGATGACTTTTTCAAAGCCCCCTATGGATCCCCGCAGGTAGAGACGATGCTTCCCGTGATTTGGCACGAAGGGGTCAATAAAGGAAGAATCACTCCCAACCAGTTAGTGCAGCTCTTTTCGGAACGAACTGCAGAAGTCCTGGGATTGTATCCCAAGAAAGGACGATTGGAGGTAGGGTCCGATGCGGATCTCGTAGTATTCGATCCAAAGGAGGAATGGACCATTGCCCATTCCAACCAGCACAGCAAGGTGAACTACTGTCTCTATGAAGGGAAAACAGTGCTGGGACGGGTGAAAACAGTACTTTCCCGAGGCACCTTGGTGGTACATAACGGAGAATTTAGGGGAGACCGAAAGCATGGAAAGTTCCTTCCAACGAAGGCTGGCAAAGTTTAGGGGAAAATTTAAGGAATGATAAAATGAAAAAATCTCTCCTGCTTGCTTTTATTCTGGTATCGGCTCTGTCTGTCTATATCGGGATGGAAATACAGCGTCGAAAAACAGTTGGCGGAAGCGCGGGAACTCCAACCCGTCCTGTATCAGGATCTGAAGGAATCAGCTCCCCTGTGGGAGTAGGTAGACAAAACCAATCGGGTACTACAGGTAGTAATCCTGCTGGATCCAATCGATCGGAGGGGGGAAGTGGGGTAGGAAAAACAACCGAATCTAGAGAGCCGGGAGGCACGGCTGGATCGGGAAAGGATAGTGGCTCGGGGGGCATGCCTCCCTCGGGAGCACCCAATCAAGCTTCGCAAAGCCGACGAGGGGCCGTTTCGGTTGAAGTAGTCCCCATACAGATTGGGACGATTCGTGACGTGGGAAATTTTTCTGGAACTCTAGAAGCTCGTTCCCAATTCGTGCTATCCACTAAGATTGCGGGCAGATTGAAATCGATCTTCGTCGATGCGGGAGATGAGGTGAGAAAGGGGCAATTGGTGGCTCTTCTGGAAGAAGAGGATTATAAATACCCCTATGAACAGGCGGTAGCGGACCTAGAGGCCGCACGAGCCAACCTGGATGATGCTCTCGGTGCACTGGAAACAACAAAAAGGGAATATGAACGTGCCAGGAGTCTTTTCGAGAGTAAAATCATCTCTGCTGCAGAGTTAGACGCTTCTTTGAACCAGTATCGTAAGGCAGAAGCAACGGTAAAGGTGGTGCAAGCGCAGGTTCGACAACGGGAGGCCGCTCTGGCCATTGCGAAGGATCGCTTGGATTCTACCCGTATCGTTGCTACCTGGGAATCGGAGGAGCCAGTTCGAGTGATTGGGGAACGGTTCGTAAATCCTGGTACCCTCCTCCGAGCCAATGATCCGATCTGTTCGGTCCTGGACATCAGTTCCTTGGTCGGAATTGTAAACGTTACCGAACAAGGGTATACCAAGATTCGCCCTGGACAGAGGGCAGCCATACGGGCAGAAATCCTTCCTGGAAAGGAGTTTCCCGGAACGGTAGACCGTGTGACTCCTTTCTTAAATCCTTCTACCCGGCAAGCGACGGTACGCATCACAGTTCCCAACCGGGGGAGGGAACTAAAACCGGGTATGTTCATCCAGGTGGAAGTGGAGTTTGCTCGCAGGCAGCAAGTTCAGATTCTTCCGGAATCGTGCCTTGTAACGAGGGAAGAGAGGATCGGAGTGTTTCTGGTGAATCCCCAGGAAGGGAAGGTGAAATTCATCCCCGTTCAAGTGGGAATCCGACAAGGAGGTAACGTAGAGATCCTTTCCCCCTTCCTTTCTGGCTCTGTAGTGATTACGGGGCAACACCTCCTTCAGGATGGAAGCTCGGTCATCGTAGCAGGAAGGGGAAGGCCATGAGTATTTCCCGATTCACGGTACATCGACCTGTCCTAACCTTAATGGTGACCCTAATCGTGATCCTTCTGGGGCTCACCGCGTTTATACGACTTCCCATAGATCTCATGCCGGATATCACCTATCCGACTCTCACCATTACCACTACCTACGGGAACACAAGTCCAGAGGTGATGGAACTCCTTGTGACCCGTCCCATTGAACAAGCTCTAAGTGCGCTACCAGGAGTGGAAGAGATCTCTTCCACCTCTTCGGAAGGGCAGAGTAGCGTGCGGCTATCCTTTTCTTGGGGAACGGATCTCGATGCGGTCACTTCAGACGTGCGAGATAGACTAGATCGGATCATCAACCGACTCCCTTCCGATATCGATAGACCCCGCATTTTCAAGTTCGATGCAGCAGCCTTCCCCATCCTATTCCTGGGGGTGTCTGGCGACATCGACCAGGTCTATCTTCGAGAATTGCTGGAGGATCAGATCGCTGCCCGACTGGAGCGGGTACCGGGAGTAGCTTCCGTAGACATCTGGGGAGGGGTATTGACCCAAATTGAAGTACAAGTACTGCCCGAGCAATTGAAAGCGCTAGGTATCCCGTTGGATCAAGTGGTGAGCAGGGTGACGGCGGGGAATGTGGAGGCTCCGGTAGGGACCCTTTATCGGAATACTTTCCAGATACCCCTGCGGACAGCGGGGAACTATCGGTCTTTAGAGGACATCCGGAACGTGGTAGTCGCCACTCGTGGCAATGGGTCGGTCCGGGTAGGGCAGATTGCCCGGGTAGTGGAAACCCCCATCCGGCAGACCCGAATTGCCAGGATCGATGGAAAGCCAGGGATTCGAATGGCCGTGAGCAAACAGTCGGGAAAGAACACGGTGGAGGTGGCCAAAGGGGTTCTGGCAGAGGTAAAACGGATCAACGAGGACTTTCAGCAAATTAAAGTTGTTGTGCTTACGGACACCTCTCGGTATATCCAGTACGCCATAGGGAATGTGGGAAGTTCAGCTATGTACGGTGGGCTGATTGCCCTAGTGATTCTCCTATTCTTCCTCCGGAACCTAGGAAGTAGTCTCATCATTGCAGTAGCCATTCCTATATCCATTATTTCCACGTTTGCCCTCATGTATTTCAACAAATTCACCCTAAACATCATGAGTCTCGGTGGACTAGCGCTAGGGGTTGGGATGTTGGTAGACAATTCGATCGTGGTGCTGGAGAACATCTACAGACTTCGGGAGTCGGGGGAAAGTCCCATACAAGCCGCGGTAAATGGAAGTGGGGAAGTTACGGCTGCCATCATTGCTAGTACTCTTACGACCCTCGTAGTCTTTCTCCCCCTTCTCTTCGTGCAGGGAGTCTCAGGCGTCATGTACAAACAACTGGCATTGGTTGTGACTTTTGCTCTCCTCTGTTCCATGATTTCGGCCCTGACTCTTGTACCCATGTTGGCCGCTCGACTGGTTCATCCTGCTCCGGTAGATGAAAATGGGAGTAGAAAGAATATTCTTCAAAGACTGTTTGGTTGGGTTGGAAGGTTCCTCCATTCCTTAGAAAGTCGGTACATGACGACCCTCAAGAATGCGTTGAACCATCCCTACATAATAGTGTTGGTTTCGATCGCGCTCTTAGGAGGGAGTTTCTTCCTCATTCCATTCATTGGCTCGGAGTTGATGCCGGCATCTGACCAGGGACAAGTCCGTGTGAATGTGGATCTTGAAATTGGCACTCGGCTGGAGGTTACAGAGGAGGTAGTAAAGAAATATATCGAACCAGTCGTATTCAAGGAGGTGCCTGAAGCCGAGAGTGTTCTTACTAGTATTGGAGGGGGAGGATTTGGCGGAACTTCCAGTAGGAGCGCCCAGATCCTGATCAATCTAAAACCCATTAAAGAACGGTCCCGCTCGGATGAACAAATCGCATCGGATCTTCGGAGAAAGTTAGGAACCGTGCCAGGTGCTACCCTACGGGTACGGACTGGACAGATGCAATTTCTCCGCGGGATAGGGAGTTCGTCGGGGGAACGACTTTCTATCGAGATCCAAGGGTACGATCTGGCTACCGCGGATATGTTGGCAAAGAAAGTACAGTCCGTAGTAGAAAAGATCGATGGGGTGACCGACGCGGTATTGAGCAGGGAATCGGGCGCACCGGAAGGCCACTTCGTCATGGATCGGGAGAAGCTGGCTGATCTGAATGTCACTGTATCTGCAGTATCCAACACGTTGAAAACTGCCTTCATGGGGACGACAGCCGGAACGTTTCGGCGAGGAGGCCGAGAATACAATATCGTAGTCAAATTGGCCAATAGCGAGTACTTGGCTCCCGCTGCAATCATGGACCTTACAGTAACAAATGGAGCGGGAGTTCCCGTGCCACTCGGCTCTCTGGTGCGGATGGAGCCTACGACTGGCCCTCAACGGATCGAGCGGAGGAACCAGCAACGGGTGATCACCGTGAACGTGAACATTAGTGATCGGGACCTTGGCTCGGTAGCGGCGGATGTACGGGAAGCCCTTCAGACGATTCCCCTACCGAGGGATTTTAACATCCAGCTCATTGGGGATTATGAAGAACAGCAAAAATCGTTTCGGGAGCTACTTCTTTCTGTAGCACTGTCACTCCTCCTTGTGTACATGGTAATGGCCAGTTTGTACGAGTCCTTCAAAGATCCCTTCATTATCATGTTCTCTGTTCCCCTTGCAGCCATAGGAGTGCTCCTGATGCTTTTCCTAACTCGAACCACCTTCAACGTTCAAACAGGGATCGGAGCCCTCATGTTAGGAGGCATCGTGGTAAACAATGCCATCATCCTAGTGGACCATATCAACCTCTTGAGGCACCGGGACAAGTTGCCCTTGAGGGAAGCGATAGAGGAAGCGGGTCGCCGAAGGTTACGACCTATCCTCATGACAGCGTCCACCACGATGTTTGCCCTCATACCCCTAGCATTGGGCTTGGGCGAGGGAGGAGAACTCCAGGCGCCCCTTGCAAGAACCGTAATCGGAGGGCTTTTGAGCTCCACATTGATCACTCTCGTGTTGATCCCCTGCGTGTACTACCTTGTGGAACATCATAGGAATAAAAGGAAAGTCTAATGACGAGGAAACGATACATCATACGGATCCTCTTCGCTCTCCTGATCCTTTGGGGAATCTTACCCTGTAGTGCACAAAACCCAGGTACTCTTGAAGGTAAACCATCTGTTCAAAGCCTTACCGGGGCTACAGGAGTAAAATTGGAAATCACCGTTCTGGAAGCGATTCTTTCGGCTTTGCAGAACAACCCTTCTTTGAAAGCCCAGCGATATTCTCCCGCTATACGGCAGACCTATGAGACGGAAGAATGGGGAGCCTTCGATCCCACCCTTACCGCGGGAACCACGGTGAAGGACGACGAAACGGGAACGGGAAGCGTTTCCCTCTCTTGGCCCTTGCCAACAGGGACTCGTCCTTCGGTTTCTTTCGGAGGGGAAAGACGGACTCCTACGAACCAGATTCCTTTCAAAGCTTCAGCTACCTATTCTGTCGGGATCACCCAATCCCTTCTCCAAGGAGGTCCCAGCCTTCAGGTGAATCTGGCAAGAGTTCGGGCAGCTCGGATCGATGCTTTTGCTTCCCAGTGGGAATTGAAGGGTTTCACTGAGTCCCTCGTGTTCAACGTGGAGAAAGCGTACTGGGAATACTATTTGGCTCTGAGACAGGCGGAGATCTACAGAGATTCCCTACGAATAGCGGAACAACAATTGGAAAACACCCGGCAGCGAATCGCCGTAGGGCGCTTGCCCGAATTGGAACTCGCCGCTTCGGAGGTGGAAGTAGCCCAGCGAAAAGAATCCCTCATCGGGGCGGAAGGCAGAGTGGAAACCGCGAGGTTGAGACTCCTCCAGTACATAGCACAGGGAACATTCCAAGAAGTGCCTGTGATTCTTCGGGAGGAGCCCAAACTACCAGAAGAGGGAATGGATGAAGTGGGGAAGCACGTGGAAGTGGGAATGCAGAAGCGATCCGACCTGATCGCTGCCCGATTGAGCAGGGAAAAAGGGGATCTAGAAGTGATACGGACGAAGAATGGGCTTCTTCCTAAGTTGGATTTTTTTATATTCCTGGGAAATACCGTATATAAAAATACGTTGGGAGAAGCAACAAGTGCTCTCTTTTCCTCTGATCCTACTGTGTCAGCGGGCATCTCCTTTTCCATGCCACTGGGGAATCGTGCTGCCGAAGCTAGATCAAGGCGAGCTACCTTGAGCAGGGCGCAGATGGATGAAGCTATCGGGAATCTAGAACGTGCAGCAGAGGTAGAGATACGTTCCTCCTTTACCGATGTGAAACGGGCAAGGGCTACCGTGTTCGCCACCTCCGAAACCCGGCGACTCCAGGAAGAGAAACTTCGGTCAGAGCAGGAGAAGTATCAGGTGGGGAGATCTACCTCGCTCCTTGTGGCGACTGCGGAACGGGATCTTTTATCTGCACGTTTGGCCGAGGCGCAGGCAGTGGTGAACTATATCCTCGCGGTATTGACCCTGTACAAGGCAGAAGGAACCTTATTAGAACGCCGGGGAATCGATGCGGAACCGATCCCCCTTCCTTGAATGGGAAAGTCTCTTTCCTTCTTGTCTTAGGGCCCTTTTCAACCTGATACAGCCGACAACCCAAAGGGCTATTTGGTGGTCAGATTGAACACTCCATCCCAATTTTCCGGCGGTGGATTGGTGATGTACTGCTGACACCGTTTGAGGAAGGTGGAAGCCGGACCATCTTCTGGAAGGATCTTCAACACCTCTTCGAACCGGGCTTCGGCTTTTTTCCAATTTTTCTCCTCGAATAGATCCAACCCCGCGTGGAAAATAGCTACTGCCTCCTTTACCTCGTTGGAAGTGAGGGATTTTTCGTCGATGACCTCGTACAATCGTACGGGAGTTTGGATCCCCACTACCCGGACGCGGTCCAGTTTTCGCACGGTGAGTTCGGAGTCTGCGCTATTCATCGTGTATTCGCTAGTGAGGATCCAGGTACCATACTGCTTGTTCACCCCTTCCAGCCGGGCGGCCAGGTTCACCGAGTTCCCCATGATGGTATAGTCCATCTTTCGGGCTGTTCCCATGTTCCCTACAACCATGTCACCGGTATTGATTCCGATACGGGTTAATAGGGGAGTAGGGGCCATCTTGGTTTCCAGAAACTTCTTGTTTAGCTCGGTCTCGATCTTCTTCATCTGAATAGCAGCCTTGCAAGCTCGTAACGCGTGATCCGGGAGCTCGATGGGAGCCCCAAAGAAGGATATGATGGCGTCCCCCTCGTACTTATCGATGGTTCCTTTCATCTCTAGGATCACATCACTCATAGCGCTGAGGTACTCGTTCAGCAACTTGACCAGGTCCGAGGGGTCAAGCTGTTCCGAAATGGTGCTGAACCCTTTAACATCGGTAAACATGGCTGTCATGTATTTCTTTTCTCCACCAAGTCTTAGCTTGTCCGGATTGGTAAGGAGTTCGTTGATGACATCCGTAGAAAGGTAGTGACCGAAGGCGTTTCTGATGTAGCTTTTCTCTTTTGCGGTTTTCAGGAACTTGAGGAAGGCCAACGTGAGGAAGGTGAAGAATACAGCCAATGTGGGAGTGAGAACCTTCGTATAGATACCAGTGGTGACGAATAGTACCGTTCCCGCAACTAAGACCAGGAGCACGAAAGCAATTCCAATGAGAATTGAAGGAAGCGGATCCATGTTCCGGAGGATAAAATACACCAGTAGGGATAGTACCAGGGCTCCTAAGCCGGCGTATCCCCAGTGTAGATCGTCTAAAAATTGACCCTGCAGGATTGTATTGCTAATAGAAGCGTGGGTGCCTACGTTTTCGTACTTCTTGACGAAAGGGTTCACTCCCAAATCGGTAGTGGAGGTTGCCGTGTTTCCGATGATACAGAATGCTCCGGCAAGGTTCTCAGCCAGTATCTGCCGGGTCTTCATCAGGTCCGTAATCAACTCACGAAGGACTTTGAAGTTTTCCACTACGGTTGTACGAATCTGTTGAAGCTCCGCTTTTTGAGGTTCTGTGTATTTTCCCGTAGCTAGAGCTCCGTCGATCTCTGCAAGGATGGAAGATTCCGCAGGCCCCTTCACGAAAGCTTCTGCCTCTTTGAAGAATTCCTGCCGGAGTTTCCTGTATTCTTCGATTTTCTGTAAATCTCCTCCCTGCAGTACCTCCTCTCGGATGGTTTTTGCCTTTCGGTACAGCTCCAGGAAGTTAGGATTGGTATGGTAGGACAGGTAATGATCCTCGTCCATCAGTTCTAGGTTCCGCACCAATGCTCCTTCCTGTCGACGGGAAACCTCTATGTTCCAATAGGAAAGGTGACGGAAACTATCCCAGTAGGTTTTCTTCGGCCAGTTGATAAGGACAGTTCCATCCTCGGCCAGGGGAATCTGGAGGGTAGTTTTGCCTTTGTTGGGCAGTTGGGCTCCTTCCAGAATGATGCGATCCTTTTTAAGGATGATTTCTGGTTCTCCCAGTTTGTAGTACAGAGCAGAGAAAGCCAACTGGGGAAAGTACTTTCCCTGATACTCGAGGATCAGGAACAATCGACGCCGCACTCCATCCGAGTCTACTTCTACGTTGGGAAAACCGGCTCCTGCAGCGGGCTTCAGAATGGGTAGAATAGCGGGTCGAATATCAGAAGTTTTGTAAGGGATCTCCGCTTCCGCCTTAATTTTTTTCAATGGCAGGCGCTCAAGGGCCAGAGCCCTGAGTTCGTCAGGGATATTTTCCTTACCGCTGGGGAGCATGTTGATGGTGAAATAGGCATTTCCAAAGAACCGGGCGGCCTGACCCAGGAACGTGTCAT
This sequence comes from uncultured Spirochaeta sp., assembly GCA_937140905.1. Classification (GTDB taxonomy): domain Bacteria; phylum Spirochaetota; class Spirochaetia; order DTKZ01; family DTKZ01; genus DTKZ01. The sequence continues at coordinate 3,072 of CAKZQO010000087.1, read as the reverse complement.
TGTCCCTCACAATGTTATTGATCTGGGAAATGAGCACCTCTTTCGATTGCTCTGTCATTTGCTCCAGCTGTTTCAGGTAATCCTCTGCGTCCCGCAAAGAAATTTGCCGGTTTTTCAACGCGGTGAACAGGTCCCGCACATTCCTATAGAGGGAGGTAAATTCGGAGGAAAGGGATTTCGGGATTTTGTCTTTCAGTAGAGCGGAGTCGATTCCCCTCGGGCTTTGCTCGGTATATTCGATATCGAATACGGCGTAAGCGGCTCCGAACTCCTTCATGGTAATGAGCCCTTCGGCCATCACTTCTCGGCTCCACGGCCATATTCCTACGTTGGCAATGGCAGTGTCATCCACGTCGAGTAACGGGATGGAGGGGTCTTCCGGGATGGCCGGCTTCACGTGTAGCAATGCGTCGTACATTCGCTTCTCGAGGGTCGAGTAAAAATCGAATAGATTCAACAGGCTGAACACGGCAGCGCTCAGAATCGGAACAAGGAGTCCGATAGGGATCTTTTTCCACATTCCCCCACCTCCTAGGTTTGTAAATCTAAGATTCTTAAATTATACTATAACTCATCTGGAAACCTTGCGCTATGCGGGGTATATTATCTTTTGAAACTCGGTAGGAGAGAACAATGAGACGAAAGATCCTTCTCCTGGTTGTACTGATTGTATTGGGCACAGCGGTTGGGTTTGCGCAATCCAATGCGCTGATCGATCAAGTGTTGGGCCAAAAGAAGGTAGGATTCTCGTACGCGACATACCTAGTCCTGTCGGCTGCTGGAGTCATCAAGGATACTGCGACACCCGAACAAGCTTTAGAAGCGTTGAAGCAGCAGGACTGGGGTATTTCGGTACCGGAAGAACCTACAGACATAAGCCTGGGCAAGTACGCGTATCTCATCATGAAGGCCTTCGATATTCCAGGTGGTCTTATGTATCGACTTATCCCTGGCCCGAGGTATGCGGCGCGGGAAATCGCGTATCTAGGGTTTGTAACGGAGAATCCAAGCCCTTACCGCAGTCTTTCGGGTGAGGAAGCCCTCCAAATCTTACATAATGCTCTGGCATGGAAGGAGGGTCAAAAATGAAAACAAAAATAATACTCTTTTTCATTATCCTGGTCGGAGTGGGAGCGTCTTTTCTCTATTCCTTCGATTTCGGTGTAGTAATCGATAACAGCTCTAGTTACTCCTCCAAGGAAGGGGAAGGATTCATCCAGGAAAACAACGCCCACCTATGGCTCAACCTTCCCTTAGGGGAATCTTGGGTATTCAACGCATCCGTTATGGGGACGTTCAGTACCGACGAGGATAAACCGGTACTCTTTGCGGATGTAGAAACTTTTTCGTTGAAGGGTACGTTCCCCCACTTGGAAAATGGCGCGAATCTATTCGCGTTGGAACTGGGAAGGTTCTTCCATAAAGAATTTTCTGGATTCGTCTTTGCCCACCGAATGGATGGGGTACGGATGGAGTTCGGGTATCCCTCTTCGACCTTACAAATCGCGTTGGGGTACACTGGATTGCTCAATAAATATTACACCTCCCTCGTAATGAGCAAACTCGATGCATTGGATGATTTGGATAAAGATATCCTTCTAGCTCCTAGAAGACTTATTGGGACCATCTCCTGGAGCATACCTGAAATATTTGCTCGACAGAACCTGAACTTCTCAGTCCTGGTGAATGAGGATCTGCGACATCTCTTCGAAGATGTAATCAAAGAAGGAAAGGAAACCTTCGATCCAAGCTCGGGAGGCTTGGTGGATACCCAGTACTTTGGTGTGGGGTTGGATGGCCCGCTTTCTAAAGGATTGTTCTATAATGCCTTTTTCTACCTGGGAACTGGACGAATGTTGACCTTTGTTCCCGATTCCCAGAGCAACACAGGGGAAGCGTATCTTTACAAACAGATCCTTTCAGGATTAGGCGGTTTGTCTGTACGGTATTACATGGAAGAGTTCTTCCAATCGGTAGCTAGTTTGCAGATTCTATACGCTACAGGAGACTCCGATTCCATTTCCTACATCGAAGGGAACAGGAGCGGGAACGCGAACATGTTCCTTCCTATTTCTGGGAATACTTTGGGGACTGCCTTCCAACCAAAAGTAAGCAACTTACTGGCTACAGAACTTGCGTATTCGTTGAAACCTTTTTCTGGCGTGAAAGGGTTTATTCTGGAAAGTCTCCAAGCAGGAGCCAAGTTGACTCCTTTCTTCAAGGCTTCGAAAGGTGCGATGTCGGAAGGAGAAGTGGATCCTGCAGCTGGGGCGGGGTACTTGGGCACTGACCTAGCGGTATTCGCCAACCTTCGTCCCTTCTCGGATCTTGGATTAGGAGCATCTTTAGGATTCTTCCTACCGAATAAGAGTGCATTCTTACCCGGAAAGGACGACCCCATCGTGTATGGTCAGTTCGTCTTTTCCTTCAGTTTCTAGAGGATACGATCCATCAGGAGGATGGTTATGAGAAAAATCCTAATTCTATCGATTCTGTTCCTGGTCGGAGTACTGGTATTCGCCCAGGAGCAGGCAGTATTACGGGAGTTCTCAGGGAAAGTAGAGGTAATGCCTCCCGGAAAGAACTGGGAACCTGCGGCACGAAACCTGGTACTTCCCCAAGGAACGGTGATTTCCACTGGTTTCAACTCTTTTGCCACGATCCAGGCGGGCTCAGCCACGCTACAGGTAAAACCCTTAACTCGTATGGCCGTGGCGGAACTGGTGAAGGCCCAGGGGGAACAGAAGACCACGCTGGACCTGAAAGTAGGCCGGGTGCGGGCGAAGGTGGAAAAAGTGGAAGGGTTGGAGCACGACTTCACCTTGAAGAGCCCGGTATCCACAGCGGCCGTTCGGGGAACGGATTTCGAATACAGTGGAAACCAGCTACAGGTGTTCGATGGAATCGTAAAGTTCCTCAATGCCATCAGCCAGGGCCGCACGATCACCCAGGGAGAACAGAGTGCGATTCAGGGGCTATCCGCTCCGGCTAGTCCGGAGGAGGCGGCTGTTGCCACCTCCAAGACAGAGGTAAGCACCAAACCCGCTGGGGCTCCCGAAGGAGCGGCCGGCA